>JAPPNV010000102.1 GCA_028818565.1 Rhodospirillales bacterium
TTTCCGGTTCTTCTTATTTTTACCAACCCCCCCGGCGGTGGGTTTTTTTTTTTGTGTGGGTTTTTCCCGGGGGGGGGCCGGGGGCCAATCCCGCGGGGCCCCCGGCTGCTTTAGCGGCGCGGGGCTGCGCCGCAGCGACCGAGTGTCCGTTAGCGTGATTGTTCGCTTGCCAATGGGAGGCGCCGCCGCTCCATGACGCGGTTCATCGTCATGCGCCTTCTCACGATCGTCCCGATCATGTTCGGGGTGTCGTTCTTCGTCTTCATCCTCGCCCACCTCGCGCCCGGCGACGTCACCACGACGCTGACGGGGCCTTACGCGACCGAGGAGACGCGCGAACAAATCCGCGAATCCCTCGGGCTCAACGAGCCGCTCCCTGTCCAGTACGGCAAGTGGCTGAGCCACATCCTCCAGGGCGAGTTCGGCAAGTCCATCGCCAACCGGCGCATGGTCGCCGAGCTGATCTTCCCGAAGTTCGCGAACTCCGCGATCCTGGCGGTGACCAGCGCGGCGATGGCCTACGTCATCGGGCTCTTCGCCGGCATCTTCGCGGCGTCCAGGCCTTACGGCTATTTCGACCGATTTACCATCGCAGGCACCCTCATGTTCGGCAGCATTCCGCCCTACTGGTTCGGGCTGCTGCTGGTGCTGCTGTTCTCGCTGACCTGGCGCTGGCTGCCGGCGACGGGCATGACCAAGATATTCGGCGGCGGCGGGCCGATCGACGTGATTCTGCACCTTATCTTGCCAACCATCGCCGCAGGCGCGGCACCCGCGGCGATCATCGCGCGCACCGTGCGCGCAACCATGCTGGAGATCCTGAGCCAGAACTACATCAAGGTCGCCCGCGCCAAGGGCATCCGGCGCGGGGTGATCCTGCGCAAGCACGCGCTCCGCAACGCGCTGCCGCCCATCGCCACGATCTGCGGCCTGCAGCTCGGCTACCTGCTGGGCGGCGTGCTCTTCGTCGAGGTGATCTTCGCCTGGCCCGGCATCGGCTATCAGCTCTGGCAGGCGATCCAGGCGCGCGACATCCCGACGATTCAAGGCGCCTCGCTGATCATCGCGGTCGCCTTCGTGCTGGTGAACCTCGCGGTCGACGTGTTCAACGCCTACACCGACCCGAAGATCCGCATCTCCGAGGGAGTGCGCTCGCGATGACCGACACGCCGAGCCTGCACGGCCAGTCGCTGCGGCAGCGCTCAGCGGCCGAGCTCCGGCGCGAGAACCTCCACATCATGTGGCGGACGCTCACGCTCGCCTGGCACGCCTATGCCAAGGACAAAGCGGCGGTGGGCGCGCTGATCTTCATGGTGATCGTGGTGCTGATCTCCATCTTTGCGCCCTACATCAGCCCGCACGACCCGACCGAGGCGGTCGGCACCCGCGGCGGGCTGCCGGGGACCGACGGGCTGGTCCTCGGCGGCGACATGGATGGCCGCGACATGCTCTCCCGCCTCTTCTGGGGCGGGCGGGTGTCGCTGCTGATCGGCGTGGTGCCGACCGTGGGCGCCACCTTCATCGCCGTGGTCCTCGGCCTCTTCGCCGGCTACATCGGCGGCTGGGTCGACCAGGTGGTGATGCGCATCCTCGATGTCTTCTTCGCCTTTCCGCTGGTGCTGCTCGCCATCGTCATCGCCGGCATCCTGGATCCGGGCGTCGCCACGCTGATCCTCTCCATCACCGTGGCGCTGGTGCCCTACATCGCGCGCCTGGTGCGGACCACCACGGTCTCGGTCAAGCAGGAGCCCTACATCGAGGCAGCGCGCGCCGGCGGCGCCACCACGCCCACCATCCTCGCCCGCTACGTCCTGCCCAACATGCTGGCGCCGGTGATCGTCTACTCGACCACGCTGATCGGGCTCATGATGGTGGTGGGCTCCGGCCTCTCCTTCCTCGGCCTCGGCATCCAGCCGCCGGACGCCGACTGGGGCACCATGGTCTCCGACGGCCGCGCGGTGCTGAAGAAGGCGCCGCACGCGACCGCCTTCCCCGGCTTCGTCATCGTCATCGTCTCGCTCGCCTTCTCCTTCATCGGCGACGGCCTGCGCGATGCGCTCGATCCGCGCGCCAGGGTGCGCTGAGGGGAGGGCGTCGTGAGCGAGCCGGTTCTCAGCGTGCGCGGCCTCAAGACCCACTTTCGCCTCCGCACCGGCACATTGAAGGCGGTGGACGGGCTCTCCTTCGAGCTTCAGGCCGGCCGCGTGCTTTGCATCGTGGGCGAGTCCGGCTCGGGCAAGAGCGTGACGGCGCAGTCGATCATGCGCCTGATCGAGCTGCCGGGGCGCATCGTCGACGGCGACATCACCTTCCGCGACCAGGACCTGCTCGCGCTCACCGAGCACGAGATGGAGGACCTGCGCGGCAACCGCATCGGCATGATCTTTCAGGACCCGATGACCTCGCTCAACCCGGTGTTCACCATCGGCGAGCAGATCGTCGAGACCATCATCGCGCATACCGGCGCGAGCAGGGAGCAGGCCCGCGCCCGCGCGGTGGAGCTGATGCGCCTCGTCGGCATCCCCGAGCCCGAGGGGCGGCTCTCCGACTACCCGCACCAGTTCTCGGGCGGCATGCGCCAGCGCGTGCTGATCGCCATCGCCATCGCCTGCGAGCCCGACATCCTCATCGCCGACGAGCCGACCACGGCGCTCGACGTCACCATCCAGGCCCAGATCCTGCGGCTCCTCTCCGACATCCAGAAGAAGCTCGGCAGCGCCATGATCCTCATCACCCACGATCTCGGCGTGGTCTCGGCCATGGCCGACGAGGTGCTGGTGATGTATTCCGGGCGGATGGTCGAGTACGGCGACGTGAAGACCATCTTCCGCAACCCCCGGCACCCCTACACGCTGGGGCTGCTGGATTCGATCATCAAGCTGGACGATTCACGCGAGTCCGAGCTTCGCTCGATCTCCGGCCTGCCGCCGATCCCCATCGACCCGCCGCCCGGCTGCGCCTTCCGCGACCGCTGCGTGAAGGCGATGGACATCTGCGGCGAGCAGGATCCGCCCTGGATCGAGACCGCGACCGGGTCCACCGCCGTCTGCCACGCCGTCGAGGCCGACGAGGCGGGCGGCGGGCCGGGCGCGGGGGCTGCGCCATGAGCGACAACGCGGGCGGTGGGGCCGGCGGCGGCGCGAACGGCGGCGGGAGCCCGCTCCTCTCGGTCGAGGGACTGGTCAAGCACTTCAAGCTCGACCCCAAGGGCCTGTTCGACGCGCCGCCGATCCTGCGCGCGGTCGACGGCGTCGACTTCGACGTGATGCGGGGCGAGACGCTGGGCCTCGTCGGCGAATCCGGCTGCGGCAAGTCCACCACCGCGCGCCTCATCCTGCGGCTGATCGAGCCCACCGCAGGCTCCGTCACGCTCGACGACGTGGACGTGCTGGGCTGCACCAAGAAGGAGCTGCTGGCGCTCCGGCGCGAGATGCAGATCGTCTTCCAGGACCCGCTGTCATCGCTCAACCCGCGCATGTCGGTCGGCAACCAGATCGCCGAGCCGCTCCGCTTCCACGGCATCGGCGACAAGGTGGACCGCTTCGACCGCGCGCGCGAGTTCCTGGAGGTGGTCGGCCTCAGCTCGGACTATTACGACCGCCTGCCGCACGAGTTCTCCGGCGGGCAGAACCAGCGCGTCGCCATCGCCCGCGCGCTCATCCTGCAGCCCAAGCTGCTCATACTCGACGAGCCGGTCTCAGCCCTCGACGTCTCGATCCGCGCCCAGATCCTGCGCCTGCTGATCGACCTTCAGGGGCGCTTCCAGCTCACCTACGTCTTCATCTCACACGACCTCTCGGTGGTGAAGCGCTTCTGCAACCGCACCGCCGTGCTCTACCTCGGCCGCATCGTGGAGATTGCGGAGAGCGAGAGCCTCTACCGCGAGCCGCTGCACCCCTATTCCCAGGCGCTGATCAGCGCGATCCCCGAGGCCAACCCCGACGGCCCCCGCGCCGACTCCCTCGGCGGCCTCGAAGGCGACGTGCCGAGCCCGATCAGCCCGCCCACCGGCTG
>JAPPNV010000055.1 GCA_028818565.1 Rhodospirillales bacterium
GGCCGAAACGCTACACTTGACTGGGGAAAAGGAGAGCCTCATAGCCATGAAGAAGGCGAAGCTGACTCGCAGTTTGATGGCGGCGGTCTCGATCGTCGCCCTTTCCGCCGTCATGTACGGCTGCACCCACGATGGCGACGACCCGCCGGCGACGGAGATGATGCCGGTGGACACGGACGGCGACGGCGTCGCCGATGCCGATGACGCCTTCCCTAACGATCCGGATGAGACGGCTGACTCCGACGAGGACGGCGTGGGCGACAATGCGGACGCCTTCCCCGACGATCCCGCGGAGACGGCTGATAGCGATGGCGACGGCGTGGGCGACAATGCGGACGCCCACAACGTCCCCAACGATCGTGACAACGACGGCGTGGCCGATAGCGGGGATGACTTCCCCGACGATCCCTCTGAGACGAGAGACAGCGACGAGGACGGCGTGGGCGACAACGCGGACGCCTTCCCCCTTGATCCCGATGAGACGGCTGACTCCGATGGCGACGGCGTGGGCGACAACGCACAAGCTGAAGCCGAGGCCGCTGCGCGCGTCACCAAGGTGACCAAAGAGGCCGAAACCAAGTTGGCAGCCATCGGCGACATTGTTGCTGCCAACGGCCTCGGTGGACAGGCTGCGACTGACGCCGGCACTGGTGCGGGTGCTTACAGCCTCGACATTAAGCGTGACCGAGACGGCACGACAGTCACGGTGAGCGTACAAGAGGGTGCTGCCGCTGATCCTGACGAGGATGAGAAGTTCATGCTGGCCATGGACCTCGGCGGCGGCAACACCATGCTCACCCGCACGATGGACGCCGATGACGACGGCAACGTGGTGACAGAAGTCGCGATCATCAGCACGGACATCGAAGCGCCCAAGGCCACGGCGTTCGCGATGGTCGCCGGGCAGGAGCTAAACGCACGTGACCTTGATTCGGGTGAAGACGCCGATGGCGACGGCACCAGCACCAACGACTTCACTGCACTCACGGTGGTAGCAGGCACCGACGATGCCAATCTTCCGCTGATCATGTCGTCTGCGTTCAGGTCCAGCACTCAGGCGGTGTTGTCGTTCGATTTTGATGACACGAGCACCGCCACCATGGACGAGGCGGACGAGGTGCGGGGCACCTACAACGGCGCGCCGGGCACGTACAGGTGTAATGGAACTGCCCTCTGCACAGTCAACATCGACTCTGAAGGCGAGATTTCCGGCATCGGCACTGGCTGGGTCTTCACTCCTGATGAGGAGGATGCCACTTCCGACGTAGCGGATGCCGCGTATCTGTCCTATGGCTTCTGGTTGAAGAAGACCACTGACGCGGATGGCGTGGTCACCTATGACGAGATCGCACCCTTCGCGATGGCCAACGGTATGGTCGCAACGACCGGGACCGTTACCGGTAAGGCCGAATATGAGGGCGGTGCTACGGGCGTCTACGTCCACAACGAGCTGAGCGAAGGCGGCGGTACAATCGAGTCACGGACTGCCGGACACTTCACGGCGGAAGCTAGCCTGATGGCGTACTTCGGTGAGGATGACGAGGTTGCCGCGGTAAAGCACAACACCGTTACCGGCACCATCGATAGCTTCATGCTCTCCGGTGGTGAGGATCAGGACTGGTCGGTCGCCCTGAAGGGTGGTATCGACACCACCGCCTTCAGCATTACAGATGGCACGGCCAATGGCGGCGGGACTGAGGGTTCCTTGAGCGGACAGTTCTACGGTGAAGCAGATACGCTGCCCGCTGCTGTGACCGGCGAGTTCAACGCCAATTTCAGTAACGGCTCGGTGGCTGGTGCCTTCGGGGCCGAGAAGTAGTAGTACGAGCGAGCCGGTTTGGCTCTCATTGAATGAGAGCCTGACCCTTCTGACTAAAGCGTTTGTAAGGGGGGTGGCAGGAATGCCACCCCTTTTTTCTGTTCCCTCACCACCGAACCGGATATCGGACGTGGCCATTAACCTGTTCTTTTGGGCGCCGACGATCTCTGCCCCGCTCCTGCTCTGCGCGGTCGCGATTAGCTCCTGCATTGCGCTCACCACATCGGCCTGGAGCGCGGAGCATGATGCCTTACTCCTGCGGGTGTCCGCCCCCACCCCCGACACGTTCGCGGCAGCCGACACCACCACGGTGTCCGAGGCGCAGGCGCTGATCGAGACCGGCCGCTTTGCCGAGGCGCTGACCCTTCTGCGGCCACTGCTCGACGAGGAGGCGGTCGAGCCCAACGTGCTCTTTCTCTACGGTCTGGCCTCACTGGAGGCCTCACAGCATCCCGAGGTCGTCGACGACGTACGGAAAGCGCTGCTGAACGAGGCCATCGCCGCGTTCCGGACCATGCTGGTGGCGGCGCCGGGGCTGGTACGGGTGAGGCTGGAACTGGCGCGTGCCTTCTTCCTCAAGGGTGAGGACGATCTTGCAGTGCGCCACTTCGAGGCGGTGCTGGCCGGGGGCGTGCCGGAGACGGTGGCCGCCAACGTGCGAGACTTCCTCAACGAGATCAGGGCGCGCGATCGCTGGAGGTTCAACCTGGGCGCGGCGCTCGCGCCCGACACCAACATTGGCGCGGGCTCGGAGGAGCGCACTATCTACATCTTCGGCCTTCCGTTCGAGCGGGACGCGGAGGAGCTCACCACCTCGGGCGTGGGGGTCGCCGTGTGGGGCGGTGCGGAGTACCAGGTGCCGGTTGCCGAGCGCTGGCGGCTCCGTGCCGGCGGGGAGGCTGCGCGGCGCGAGTACGGCGGCTCCGAGTTCGATCAGCTGTTCCTCTCCACCCACCTCGGCCCGCGCTGGCTGGTCGACGCCCGGACCGAGGGGAGTCTTCTGGCGAGCGCGCGGCAGCGCTGGACCGGCACCGCGCCCGACAACCGCGAGTTCGGCGCGCGCCTGGAGGTAGGGCACCGGATAACCCCGCGGGTGACGACGTTCGCTCAGGCCTCGTGGCACGATCGGCGCTACCGGAACCGCCCCTGGCTGGACGGCCCGATCATGGATGCATCGCTCAGGGGGTCGTGGGTGGTGACGCCCACGGTGCGGGCGGACCTTTCCGCCGGCTACGCCGAGGAGCGGCCGGAAAGTCTGCGCTATCGCAACAGCAGACGCTGGATCGGAGCGGGGATCACGGTGATCCTGCCGCTTGGCTTCACGCTGGGCGGGGGCGGGGAGGTGCGCTGGACCGACTTCGAGGGCGAATGGCCACCGCACACGCCGGCCGGCGAGGACCGGGCCGACCGCACCCGCAGCCTGCGGCTCTCGGTTCACAATCGGGCTTTGACCGTGTATGGCTTCAGCCCCGAACTCGTTGTGGTGAACGAGCAGCGGGAGACCAATGCGCAGCTTTACGACTACGAGCGCACGCATGGAGAGCTTCGCTTCGTGCGACAGTTCTGAGCGCGCCATGAACGCCAACCGGCACGACTCCTGGCAGGCAGAGCAGCTCGAACGGGTGATTACGGCGCAGGCCGGCAAGAAGTGGCCGGAGCACAGGTGCGCGCTGCTGAGCAATCCGGCTGCGGAGCGCGAGCTTGACGTGATTGTGCTGAAGGAACTCTGGCCGGGCGTCGAGCAGGCGCTGCAGGGCAGTCGGCTGGTGGCCGTTGCGGGTGGCAGCGCTGCCACCCCTGCACAGGCGATTGAGACACTGCATCGAGAGTTCACGACGCGCTCGCTCACCTTCGTAATCGAGGACCCGGAGCGTCCGGCCGAGGGACGCGCCCGGAAGCCGTGGTTCTGCCGCTTCGAGATCCAGGCATGGATCGAAGACTACATCATGAAGAAGACCACGATCCTGTCGTTCCCCGAGGAATTCGCCATGGCGAAGCTGACGCGTCTGCTCCAGGAACCCCTGATGCAGGGCTACCCGCCGGCCCTGAGCTGGTACGAGAGCTTCGACGGTCCAGGGACGCACAGCGTCGAGCTGAACGCTGGCCAGGGCTCGGACTGGGGCCTGCGAGGGCAGGCCGGGGCGCGGGAGCACGTACGGAAGACGGTGGAAGATCATCTCGAGGTCATCGCT
>JAPPNV010000009.1 GCA_028818565.1 Rhodospirillales bacterium
GCCCGCTGCCCTACCGAACCCTCATCGCTGGATGAAAATCAGGGATAAGCAGGATCGGCTTTGAAGTTTGACCCCCTATTGGAGTGGGCCCCTGGGGCCGGACAGTTTCATGCGGCCGTTTTGACCGGTGTGCGGGACTGTTCCTCCTCGAAACGGTTGGGGCTCAGGTATCCAAGAGCCGAGTGTAGGCGTCTCCCGTTATAGCTGTCGATGAAGCACGGCAGGTGTTCCGCGACGTCTTCCGCGCTCTCGAATGCCATGGGGTAGACGCCCTCGACCTTCAGCGTCTTCATGAAGCTCTCCATCATGGCGTTGTCGTAGGGGTTGCCGCGCCGCGCCATCGAGCCGATCAGGCCATGGTCGTGCAGCAGGGCCCGATAGGCTTGGGCGGCGTATTGCGAGCCCCTGTCGGAGTGGTGGATGCATCCGGCCGGCGGGTTGCGGCCCTCGATCGCCGCCGTGAGCGCCGCAAGCGTCAGCCTGGCATCGATGCGGCGGCCGAGCGCGTAGCCCACGATGCGGCGCGACCATGCATCCATGATCGCGGCCAGGTAGACGAAGCCGCCGAGGATGGCGATGTAGGTCAGATCGGCGACCCAGAGCTGGTTCGGGCCGTCGACCTCGCGCTCCCCGGACCGGTCCGGAAATACGGGCTCGTCATGCTTGCTGTCCGTCGTGGCGACGAAGCGGCGTCTGCGCGGCGGATGCAAGGCGTGCTCGCGCATCAGGCGCTTGATCTTCTTGTGGTTCACGATCCAGCCCCGGTGCCTGAGCGCCGCCTGCATGCGGCGCCAGCCATAGGCTTCGAACTCGTCCTTGATCGCGTGCATGGCCTCGACCAGGGCGGTGTCGTCGGCAGAACCCTTCGGCCTGTCGTAGTAGGTGGAGCGCGCGATCCCCATCAGTCGGCATCCTTCGGCGACGGAGAGGCCTTCGGGCCGGTGATGACGGACATGGGCGCGCTTCTCGGCGGCCGTCCTTGCCGTTGAGCCCCCCTTAGAAACTCGAGCTCCAGGGCCTGCTTGCCGACCAGGCGCTCAAGCGCCGCGATCCGCGCTTCGTACTCCTGGAGCGTGCTGGCCGCCTCGGCGTCCTCGTCGAAGGCGCCGGTCTCGTACTTGTCCACCCAGATTCGGATCAGGGTGCGGGAGAGCTCGTGCCGACGGGCCAGACCGTGGAGTGTCTCGCCGGCGAGATACTCCTCAACGACCTGGCGCTTGAAGGCGATGCTGTGGGTGCGGTGGGTGCGGTGCTTGGCCATGGGCGTCGATCCTTCGAATGCCCGACGCACCGGTCAAATCAATTCAATCCACCTGTCCGGCTCAAGGGGCCCACTCCATATTGGGGGTCAATCTTCAAAGCCGATTGACAAGCCGGAGCGTGGAAAGATGGCGGAGGCCGGTCTGAAGTGGGGACTGAAGCAGGAGCGTAGCCGCGGCTCGGCGGAACCGCGCGTACAGGACTCGGAAGGGACGCAGAAAACGACGGAAGTCGGACAGCCCGTGCCGGACCGGAAGCCGGAGCGGAAGAAGGGCATCGAGGGGCCGGAGCTCGAACTCGAACTGTAGAGTTCGTTTGGGTGTTGTTTGGCGTCCTCGTTCGACCTCTTGGAATCAATGGAAACCAAGGCCTTACCACACCGATCAGCGTCCCATCTTGGCGCGAACAACAAGTTGGGCGCATAAGTTCGGCTTACTGTCAGTATCCCAAGTCCGGCCGCACGACGTTTTGGAGGGGTTCGCCCCGGATATGGCGCCGGAGATTGTTGAAGAGGATGTCGAGCGTAATCGGCACATAGTTGTCGCCGTCATCAGCGGAAACATGTGGCGTCACGAGAAGATTGGGCACATGCCAAAGGGGCGATTCGGGCGGAAGGGGCTCGGGATCGAAGACATCGATAATGGCGCCCGAAAGATGGCCCGCACGCAACAGGTCCGAAAGTGCCTCATAGTCCATGGCGGACGAACGACCGACGTTGACGATACCGGCGCCCGGCTTCATCCGTTGAAGCCGCCTGCGGTCGAACAGCCCGACCGTTTGCGGCGTGGATGGCAACGAGACGAAGACGTAGTCGGCGCGCGGCAGCACGTCGTCGATCCGGTCCGTCGTGACCATTTCATCGACATCCGGATGCGGTCTGCCGCTGCGATTGACGCCCAGCACTTCGAGCCCGAGGCGCTTGAGCTGTGTTGCCGCGCCGCCACCCAGACTGCCGACGCCGACGACAAGGGCCGTCTTGCCGGCGATCGGCGTCGAGAAGAGCGACTGCCAGTTGCCATCCCGCTGATTGGTGAC
Source organism: Rhodospirillales bacterium (assembly GCA_028818565.1). Lineage (GTDB taxonomy): Bacteria > Pseudomonadota > Alphaproteobacteria > UBA828 > UBA828 > WTGU01. Next base: position 2,296 of record JAPPNV010000009.1, read on the forward strand.
AATGGCCGGCATATGGGTGTGCAGCATCAGGATACTCATCAGGCCGAACTCGCCCGCCTTGGTTGCGTGGGCGCCCTTGTTGTTGACGACCTGAACGCCCTCGGGGACCCAGTCCATCGGGCAAAGGTGTTCGACACCGGCGCCGATGATGTGAATCCACTTGAGGTTCGGCGCGATCTTGGCCAAATCCCGCGTCGGCAAGTCCCAGCAGAACAGCACCTCGGTGTCGCGCATCGACCGGGTGAAATTGTCGCAATCCCAATCGATGAAGACATCCACATGTCGAGCGACATCGGGATGCCGTTCGGCCGCCTCGGCCCAGCGCTCCGGCGTCGTCGTGAACACGGCTTCAGACTCCGGCGTGGACGGAAACGTCTCAGGCGAAGCGTGGTTGTTCTTGACGTGTACCTTTATCTTGCGCAGCGGGTCCCCGGTGTGTTTCGCAAGAGACTGGCTTGGCTCATGCTGGCGCATTTCCTCGTATTCCGTTCAAGAGATCCGAGACGGTGACAATCCCGACCGGGCTATTGTCGCCGTCGACGACAAGGACCGGTTCGAGGTTCACCGTCTTCAACTCTATCAAGCTGTCGAGATCCGTATCGTCCGGAACGGAGCGGTAGCGAGCCACCGTCTTCCCCGGATTTTCATGTTCGTATTGCTCGACCGGCTGCATGACAGAATGGGCGCGAACCAGTTTCAGTTTGGAAATGCCCTTGACGAACTCGGCGACGTAATCGTCCTTCGGTTCGGTCACGATTTCTTCCGGCGTGCCGACCTGCACAAAGCGTCCCTCCTTCATGATGGCAATCCGGTCGCCCAGGCGGATTGCCTCCTCGAGGTCGTGCGTTATGAATACCGCGGTCTTCTTGAGCGTCTTCCACAGATGCAGAAACTCGTCCTGCAACTGCCGCCGGATCAAGGGATCCAGGGCACTGAAGGGTTCGTCCATCAACAGCAGCTCCGGATCCGTCGCCAGCGCCCTGGCCAACCCGACGCGCTGCTGCATGCCGCCCGACAGTTCGTCCGGATAATGCTTTGCCCAGGCTCCCAACTGGACCAGCTCAAGCATCTCCTGCGACCTTTCCCGCCGCTGCTGTTTCGGGACATTCAGTACCTCAAGGCCGAATGAGACGTTGTCGGCGATGCTCCAGTGGGGAAACAACGCCATTTTCTGAAACACCATGCCGATCTTTTCCGAACGCAGGCGAAGCATCTCCTTGTCGCTCAAGCCGTTTATGTCGACACCGCCGACCAGAAGCTCTCCGGCGGTGGGTTTGATGAGGCGGTTGATGTGCCTGATGAGGGTGGACTTGCCGCTGCCGGAGAGCCCCATGACGCAGAATATCTCGCCACGCGTCACTTCGATATTGACGTCGGCAACGGCGACGATTGCGCCGAACTCGTCGAGCACTTGTTCCTTGTCCAGGTCGTGCGATCGCATCGCATCGAGCGCCTGGTCCACATTGTGGCCGAATATTTTCCAGACGCCTCTTCCGGCGATCACGGGTTCCGGTCGTTCGCTCATCATGAGCTCCCGCTTTCGTCGCGGCGAAGGATGGGCACGCGTCCGGATCGCGGAAGACCCGGACATTGCGTGCCCTCTTCAACGCTGCGGCATGACCCGCGACTGCGGTTACTGACCGGCGTTGCGCGCTCCGGCCAACCAGCCGTCGAACATCTCCTGGTTTTGTGCGATCCACTCTTCGGCATGGCGGCGGACATCCTCGAAAGAGTCTTCGCCTTGCCGAATCTGGTAGTTCTCATCGTTGACGTCGCCGATCGGGATGCTCACCAGTTCGAACCAGCGTGCCGCGTCCGGATGTTCGGCAAGGAAGTCGTTGTTGGCGATGATTCTGATCGTGTTCACGGAAAAGCCGATATTGCGTCCGTCCGGCAGGTTGGTGTCTTCCTTGGCATCGTCCGGAAGCGAAGTGAACGGTACCTCCAGCCATTCCACCTGGTCTCCGGGCCGCAAGACCTGAGAGACCCAAAGCGGGGTGTAGGTGTAGTAGAGCACCGGTTCGCCCGCACCGTGACGGCTGACCACATCGGCGGCCATCACCATGAACTGGCCCTGGTTGTGAGTCACCGTATCGCGGAGGCCGTAGGCATCCAGATGGTGTTCGATGACCCGCTCGCAGCCCCATCCGGGCGGACACCCGGCAAGGTCGGCCTTGCCGTCCTGATCGGTATCGAAAATCTTGGCGATCTCCGGGTCCTTGAGCTGCTCGATATTCGTGATTCCGTGCGCCTTGGCGGTAGCGGAATCGATCAGATAACCCTGCCCGGCGCCCTCGACCAGCGCGCCGAGTTTGGTCATCGCGCTGGTTCCGCCGGCCTTGTCGAAATAGACATTCTGAAGAGGCTGCCAATGAACCGCGACGAAATCGGCCTCTCCCTGGCCGACTGCCACGTGCATTGCCGGAATATCGAGGTGCTTGACCTTTTCCAGGTCGAAGCCCAGGCGTTCCAGGCCGATGTTGACCACTTCCGTCTGGAACAGACCTTCCAGCAGGCCGTCATAGGCCGGGCGGGCCGTGCCCTTGTCGCCGGCAATTGCGGCTGAAGACGCGCCCAGGCCGATCAGCGCGAGCGCGAGGACCGTCAGCCGTCCGGTCCGGTGAAGTCGCTTCAATGTAATCATGTTCGCGATTCCTTTCCCATGGTTTGAGGTTGGATTGTCGGGCTCGATCGCCCCTATGAGGTGCTCACGGTTTGAGCCCCTCTGCGTTGGATCAGGCGCAGACAAAGGCCGACGGGGCCCCGTTCCCTCCAGTTGGTTCTGTCCCGACTGGACGACGCGGCAGCCTGTGTTATTCGGTCTATGATCATGGCGAGGACGACGATCGCGATCCCGCCTACGGCAGCCAGCCCCATGTCGAGACGGCCGATGCCGCGCAGCACCATTTGTCCCAGGCCCTCGACGGCGATCATCGAAGCGTAGACGACCATCGAAAGCACCATCATGAGCGTCTGGTTGACGCCAGCCATGATGGTTCGTCCGGCCAGCGGAATCTGGACGCGAAACAGCACCCGCGTTTCTGACGCCCCGAATGCCCTCGCTGCTTCGAGCACATCGGGCGGGACTTCCCGCAACCCCAGGTTCGTGAGCCTGATTACGGGCGGCAAAGCGAAGATCACGGTGACGATAATGCCGGGCACATTGCCGATGCCGACAAGCATCACGACGGGCACCATGTAGACGAATCCCGGCATCGTCTGCATCACGTCGAGAACCGGCCGCAGAGCCGCCTCTACCCGGTCGTTCCGCGCTGCCCAGACGCCGAGCGGGACACCGATAACCACGCAGAAAAGCACCGATGTCAGGACCAGGGCTATGGTGGTCATGGACTCTTCCCACACCCCGATAAATCCCAGGAAGGTCATCGCCGCGGTGGCGAAAATGCCGATCCGCAGTCCGGAAATCTGCCAACAAAGCAGAAAGAGGAGCGGCAGGAAGAGCGGCGGCGGGACGAACAGCAGAGCTGTTTCTATCGCGTCCAGAATCGCTCCGACCGGTCCACGAATCGCATAGAATATCGAGCGGTATTCCTGTACCAGATAGTCCAGTGCCGTCTGTATCCAACCGTCCAGCGGAATGTGGTAACGGTCAAATATGTCGGGCATCGTGCGCTCCCTTTCGGATATCCCCGGCGAGCACGGTCACGACAATCGGGGTCACGCGAACTCCCTGCCGACCCTCTCATCCGCTTCGATTTGCTTGAGACGCCGGACGACAGTTTCCACGCGCTCGTCCTCGGGCAGACCCTCGGCTTCGAATTGCGCTTCCATCACGGCTTCGCCGACTGCTCGCAGCATTGCGCCGTCGTCGATGCCGTTGGCCGGTCTGTGGAGGACGGTGTCGCCGCCATAAGTTGGAATGGGGGCATCCGGCCATCCGTCTGTTGCCTGGACCGGCTCGGCACCCTTTTGCAGGTCGCGAACGAGTGAGCGCAGACGCTTGCGATAGCCGACGATGCCCCGGTCGCTGGGCACGAGATGTTCCTTCTCGTGCTCGGTAATGGTGCCCATGCTCTCGGTCGCTTCGGCATCCGCCGGAAAGAGCATTTTCTCTTCGTCTGACCGATCGAATAACTCGCCCTGTTCGATCAGTGCGGGGCCGTCCGGCGTGTTGTATTCCGGCGGATCGGCCCGGTCGCCGAAAACTGCCCAGGCAAAACACATCGTCGCTTCGTCACTGAGCGGAACCACCCAGCGTACGAAGGCAGTGCGCCCGTAATAGCGCTGCTCGGTTCCGTCGGCGGCGAAAGCCGCACCGGCCTGGGTGAAGTTGGGAAGCACCAGCTCGTTCGTGCGAACCCAGACGTTCTCGCTCACCCTTCGCGTGCTTGTACCCAGGAAACTCGTTTCCCGGTCGTAGAACTTCATCTCGCCGATCTCTCCGAACCCCTTCGAGAACTGCTCGCGGCTGGTGCGCGAGTGCAGGAAAGCGGTGTGAAGCGGGTCGACGATTGCATCGAGCACCTGCAACCAGTTGCAGTTAAACGGCGCCTTGTAAGGCACAAGTTCCTGTCCGGGCAGATTGAAGGTGTCGTAAACGGGAAATGCGGGCTTCAGTTCCGGAGGCCCCAGATAGGCGAATATCAGCCCCTTGTATTCACTTACCGGGTAGGCACCTAACGTTACGGTCTGACAAATCCGTTTCTCTACGTTCTTGGGCTGGCCTGGGACCTCAAGGGTCGTCCCATCGGTGCCGAAAAGCCAACCGTGGTAACAGCAGCGGATGCCTCGTTCTTCCGGAACGCCGTACTCAAGGGACGATCGTCGATGGGGGCAGCGGCGGTGCACCAGGCCGATGCGGTCGCTCTTGTCTCGAAACAAGACAAGATCTTCGCCGAGAACCTGAACCAGCTTGGGCCGCGCACCGAGCTCCGAAGTCAGCGCCACCGGGTGCCAGAACCGCCTCAGATACTCACCGCATGGCGTATCCGGGCCGATCTCGGTCAACTCGGCATCGCTCTTCCCAATCCATGTTTGGTGATAGCCGCCGTAGGAAAGGTTTTGCTTCGACCGGTATCGAATGGAATTGTTCATACCTGCAGCTCCGAAATGTTCATATTCATGGCCGCGAGGGCCCGATCTGGCCGTTGCCCCATCGGGCGGCGCTGCGTCGCGCTTCGGCGTCCGACCCTGCCCTGGCGGCGGTCACGCCGAACACCGGTGACGGCTCCATATCCGTCTCCCCGGCGGCCCTATGGCGACGTGGCGGGGCTTGTAGGTACCCGCCCACCGAGTGTTCCGAAGCTGCCGACGGTGCTATGTCCGCTTTTGCGTAGCATAGCGCACACCCCTCATTTTTGCGAATATATCATGAATTATTGAATGAATCTGCAAATTCTTTAAGAATTATATTATCTGTATGCGAATTGGCACGACGCAGCCGGGGGCGCAGCACAAACCCACCCAGGGGCGCAGCTGCGAAGCGCATTGGCGGTGCATTCAGCCTCGTCGAGGGCGCACGGTGGGGGAGTCATCGTCCGCGGTTCGCCGGCGACGCGCGCACGCGCTGTGTGCAAGTGGTGCAAGTCGTCGCGCCCGTCGACCGTCGTTTGGAGATGCCGTAATGGGGCATGACGCCAAGCGGCGACGTTCCAGCTTGTAGCGACGTCGGAGATTCGGGTGTCGTTGCCCTTACACGCGTGGCGTGTTCACGGGGTCTTGCCGCAAGGCGCGCCCCAATTCCTCTGCAGGAAAGGGCAACGACACCCGAATCGCCGTCATCGCGACAGGCCGCGACGGTGCAGGCTGGCGCCAAGCCCCATTACGGCATCTCCACACCTTGGACCACTTTGGGCCACTTTGAGCCACCTTGGGCCGGAGTAGGCCGGAATAGGCCGCCAAAAACTAAACCTGAGCATATCCCAGTTTCATCCCGTCACGAGGACGGGGCACAGGGATGAGCGGGAACAGGCAACCTGCGTCGCGCAGCTCACGCTTCGCTCGCTCACGGGAGCACGGTGCAGGCGGCGTTCGCAGTGGAACTTCGGGTTGGTGCGGCGGTTCTGCGTTTTCCGGCGCGCTTACGACGGCCCGCCCCGGCCGGAGAGAGGCACGACCGTGGTGGAGATTGCCTCGGCAGAGGCGTCCTCTTCGGAGACTTCGGCGTCATCGGGCGCACACCCGCCTTCTTCCTCCGACGGCGAACGAATGGGCGCCTCGCCTGCACCCTCCGCCTGCGGATCCGGGCTGTCGAGGAGTCCCGCAGCCTCCAGCTCGTCGACGCCGGGAAGGTCGTCGAGGCATTCCAGCCCGAAATGCTCCATGAACGCCGACGTGGTGACCCAGGTGACCGGGCGGCCCGGCGTGCGCCGGCGGCCCTTCGGCGCGATCCAGCCGGCATCCAGCAGAATGTCGAGCGTGCCCCGCCCCACGTGGACGCCGCGAATCTCCTCCACTTCCGCCCGAGTGACCGGCTGGTGGTAGGCAATGATCGCAAGCGTCTCCAGAGCCGCGCGCGAGAGGCGCCGGCGGACGACCCGGTGTACGGCCAGGTGATCGGCCAAATCCGCCGCGGTTCGGAAGGTCCAGCCGCCGGCGACCTTCACCAGCTGGACGCCGCGGTGCTCGTAATATGCCGCGAGTGTGACGAGCTCCCCGTCGACATCGGTGCCCTCGGGCACCTGCGCCGCGAGCGTCGCGGCATCGACCGGCCGGCCCGCAGCGAAGATCATCGCCTCCATGATGCGGCGCGCCCGGGCCGAACGCTCCTCATCCTCGGTGGGCTCTGCGGACAGTGACATCTCGGGCGAATCGGTCATGTCTCTTCCCGCCTCCGGCGGAGGTAGATCGGGCCGAACGGTTCCATCTGGCGAATTTGCAGCTGGCCCTCGCGCGCGAGCTCCAGCGATGCGGCCAGCGTGCTCGCCACGCCCGAGCGTGCGGCTGCATCGCTTTCGGGGCCGGAGCCGCGGGGCAGGAAGCGCTCCAGGATCTCCCAGTCCGGCGTACTGCCCAGCAACTGAGTCAGCCGCTCGTAGGCGTCTTCCATAGAGTGATAGGCGCTAAGCTCGATCAGCAGGCCGCGAGGCTTGCGGCGGATGCGATGGTCGGCGTAAGCCCGCAACAGCTCGACGAGCGTGCCCTCGTGCAGCGCCTGTTCGTGCACGGGCAGACCCTCGGCCGCGCCGGCGGCGAAAACGTCCCGCCCGAGTTGCGGGCGGTCCATCAGCTTCGCTGCAGCGTCGCGCATCGCAGACAGGCGACGCAGCCTGAGGGCGAGCGCGGCGGCCATCTCGGGGCCGCTCGGCTCCTCGTCTTGGGTCTCCTCGTCGGGCAGGAGCAGGCGCGACTTGAGGTAGGCGAGCCACGCCGCCATGACCAGATAGTTGGCCGCGAGCTCCAGGCGAAGCCGGCGCGTCTGGGCAACGTAGTCCAGATACTGCTCGGCCAGCGCCAGTATCGAGATGCGGGCGAGGTCGACCTTCTGGGTGCGTGCCAGCGTGAGCAGCAGGTCGAGCGGCCCCTCGAACCCGTCGAGATTGACGATCAGCGTGGGCTCGTCGCCGGCAGCACCGGGCGCGCGCGCGGCCGAGCCCTCCGCACTCGCGTCGTCTCCGAACGGTGTCAGATCAGCCATGACACCAACGCCTCCACGCCGAACACGTCGACGATCAACTCGAAGCATGCTGCCGTCGGCGGCAGGATGATCGCCGCCAGCGGGTTGAACGCGCTGCCGAACTCGGCCGCGGCCAGCGGCACCAAGAAGAATGCGACCAGCACTGCAATTATACCGAAGCGCTCGAGTCGCGCGAAACGCTCGGCATGGCGCGGCGGCAGCAGCCCGTGCACCACGCGGCCGCCATCGAGCGGCGGCACCGGCAGCATGTTGAAAATGGCCAGCACCAGATTGATGACGATGCCGAGGGTGAACGTCGCCTGCCACCATTCCGCCAGCGACGCCGGAAGGGCCGTTGCCACGTGGAGCAGCAACGCCGAGACGCAGGCCAGCAGGATATTCATGCCCGGCCCCGCGAGCGCCACGAGGACCATGCCGCCCCTGGGGTTGCGCAGCCTCGCCGGATTGACCGGCACGGGCTTCGCGAAGCCGAAGACGAAGGGCGCGCCAACGGCGATGAGCGCGCCCGGCAACAGGATCGTGCCCACCGGATGAACATGCCTGATCGGATTGAGTGTGACGCGGCCGAGCCGTTTCGCCGTGTCGTCGCCGAGCTTGAGCGCCGCCCAGCCGTGGGCGGCCTCGTGCAGCGTGATGGCGAACAGCACCGGTATGACCCAGACCGATGCAGCGAGGAGCCACGCCTCGATCACGGGGGAGTCACTCGGGCCAGCAGAGCGTCCAGCTCACGTCGTCCGGCGACTTGGTCGAAGGGTTCGGGTTCGTGCCGCGACGCCAGCATGAGGTCGATTCGCTCCCGCGCGCGGTCGTCGAGCCGGGGCACAGCTGCCACGACCTCCTCCATTTCGGCGCGGTTTCCGTTGCAATGAAGGGCCAGGTCGCAACCGGCCGCGAGTGCAGCGGCTGCCCGCGCGCCGACCGGCCCGGTCAACGCCCCCATGGAGAGGTCGTCGCTAAAGAGCAGGCCGTCGAAACCGATCGCACCCCTTACGACCTCCTCGATCACGGTCTTGGAAAGTGTGCCGGGCCGCCCGGAGTCGAGCGCCTCGTAGCATACATGGGCCGTCAGCCCCGCCGGTGTGTCGCGAAGCGCGCGAAAAGGCACGAAGTCAAAGGCGCTCAACACGTCGAGAGGCGCGCTCACGCGGGGCAGTACCGCGTGGCTGTCGGCGGTCGCGCGTCCGTGCCCCGGCAAATGCTTGATCGCAGGCACGATGCCGCCCGCGCGAAGGCCGTCTGCGATCGCCCCGCCCAGATGCGCTACCAAGTTCGGATCGGCGCCGAGCGAGCGATTGTCAATGGCATTCCCTGCGTGGCCCAGGTGGAGGTCCAGCACCGGTGCGCAGTTGACCGTGATCCCGAGCGGATACAGGTCGGCCGCCACCAGGCGGGCATTGAGCCAAGCCGCACGCGCGCCGTCGGTCTCGTCGATCTTGGCCAAGGTGCCGAACAGGGCCGGCGCCAACGGTACGCGCCAGTGCGGGGCGCCGAGGCGGGCCACACGCCCGCCTTCCTGATCGATCAATACCGGCGCGTCGGGTCGAGCGATGGCCTCACGAAGCGCCGCGACCAGCGTCCGAACCTGCTCCGGGCGCTCACAATTGCGCTTGAATAGGATGAAACCTGCCGGATCCGCATCGGCCATGAAGCGGCACTCGTCGGCGTCGAGGACCGGGCCCGCGCAGCCGAGAATTGCCGCCCGCGGCTGGGCGCGCAGCGTCACGCCGCCCTCAATCCCGCGCCACGAAACACTCGCGACCGCGTGCCTTCAACCGCTCGCAGACCTTCTGCGCCGCCGCCACGTCGGTCAGCGGACCGGCGCGCAGCCGGTAGAAGATGCCGTTGTCGCCGCGATCCACCGGCATGATCAGCGGGCTCAGGCCGGTGAGCGCATCGTCGTGGCGGCGGCGGAGCGTCTCCCAGAGCGTCTCCAATCGGCCTCTGGCGTTCGCGGTGCCGAGCTGAACGTAACGCCAGGCGCGGGGTTGATCCGTTGCCGGTGAAGCGGGCGCTTCGCGAGGCGGCTCGGCCCGCGCCAGTCGGCGCGGCTTGTACGGAGGCAGCGGCACCGGGTCTGCCTCTTCAGCTTGCGGGGTTCCGTCTAGCGCCCCGGTGTCTCGCTGCAGCACTTCTTCGACCAGAGCCAGCGTGTCAGCCTCCAGTTCCGGCAATTCCTCGACCGCAGACGGTGGCTCGGTTTCCCGCGTGGGACCCTCGACCATGGCCGGCTCATCGAGCTCAGCCAGTCGCGCTTCCTCGGCCAGTATTGCCGCAAGCGTTCCCGGCTTGGGCGGGGGCGGCAGCAGAACCGTCTCGCTGTCCGAAATCTGGAGTTCGAGCGGGGGCGCTTCCTCGACCGCTACGAATTCCGGGGGCCCGTCTGGCTCGGGCGGAGGTGCTTCCTCGAGCGAGATGGGCTCCGGCGCCTCAGGCTCCGGGGGTGTCCCCTCTAGTGCAGGCGCAGGCGCCGGTTCTTCAACGCCGCCTGCATCGGGTTCCAGCACTGCCACTGCGGTATCTGCGCCGGAACCCGCCACCGCGAGCGCTGCGGCGCTATCGGGTTCCGGCTTCGGCGGAGCCAGCGGTTCCTCCGGCGGCGGCAGGACTCGCTCCGGCGCTTCCTCGGGCTCGTCAGTCGTCAGTGTCTCGTAGATCAGCGTGCCCTGGTTCGGGATTTTCAACCCGCCGGGATCGTCGGGACGCACCTTCCAGGGCTCCGCTGAGGCGGTGATGAGCGGCACCGAAGCCTCGTCGGCAGGCGGCCCGCCGTCCCCCATGCGCTCGGTCACGGCCCAGGCGCCGCCCGCGAGCGCGGCAGCGCCCAGAAGTATCCACACCGGAAGCAGCCGTGGGCGCCGAGACTCCGCCCGCCCCTCGTCGGCTTGCTCGACTGGCTCCTGAGGTGCCGTTGGCGTCTCCGCTTCCGGCGACTCGGGCGCGGGCGGAGTCTCGGACGCCGACGGGGTCTCCGAGCCGTCTTCGCCGCCGCTCATCGCATCTCCTGCACCGGCTCGACTCCGAACAGCGCCAGCCCCTCCGCAATAACGATCCTGACGCCGCTGATCAACGCAAGGCGTGCGCGCGTCTCCGCCGGTCGCTCCGCATCGACGAAGCGCAGCCGCGCGTCGTCCTTCCCCCTGGTCCAGAGCAGATGGAAGGCGCCCGCAAGCTCCTGCAGATGATAGGCTATCCGGTGCGGCTCATGGGCCAACGCAGCGCCCGCCAGCACCCGAGGCCACTGGCAGAGTCGCCGGATCAGGTCGAGCTCGGCCGGGTCGTCCAGGCATGTGAGATCGGCGCCGGCGAGAGCGGCAGGCGTGAGCTCGGTCTCGGGCACGAGCTCTGCCCCGCGGCGCAGTGCCGAACACGCCCTAGCGTGGGCATACTGCACGTAGAAAACCGGGTTGTCGCGCGACTGCTCCAAGACCCTTCGAAGGTCGAATTCGAGCGGGGCGTCGTTGCGGCGCGTCAGCATGATGAAGCGGACCACGTCGCGCCCGACCTCGCCGACGACATCGCGCAGCGTCACGAAGCGCCCGGCGCGCTTCGACATGGCCACCGGCTCGCCGTCGTCGAGAAGCTTGACCATCTGGCATATTTTGACGTCGAGGGTCGCAGAATCGTTGGAAATTGCCGCGACGGCGGCCTTCATTCGCTTGACGTAGCCGCCGTGGTCGGCCCCCCACACGTCAATCAGGTCGGCGAAACCGCGCTCGATCTTGTCGCGGTGATAGGCGATGTCGGTGGCGAAGTAGGTCCAGGTGCCGTCCGACTTCCGCAACGGCCGGTCCGTGTCATCGCCGAATCGTGTGGCGCGGAAAAGGTCTTGCTCGCGCGGCTCCCAGTCGTCATCGCGCTGACCCTTGGGCGGCTCCAACACCCCTCGATAGATCAGTTCGCTAGATTCCAGAGAGGCATACGCGTCATCGACCCGGCCTTCGGCGACCAGCGCACGCTCCGAGCTGAACACGTCGTGCCGTACGCCGAGCGCATCCAAATCGTCTCGTATGAGGCCCATCATGGCGTCGATGGCAAAGTTGCGGACCTCCGGCAGCCAGACCGATTCGGGCTCCTCCAGCCAGCGCCGGCCGTCGCGGGCGGCGAGCGCCTCGCCCACGGGCACCAGATAGTCCCCCGGATAAAGCCCCTCGGGAATGGCGCCGATGGTCTCGCCGCACGCCTCGCGGTAGCGGGCGTGGACCGAGCGGGCGAGCGTATCGACCTGTGCGCCTGCGTCGTTCACGTAGTATTCCCGCGTCACGGCGAAGCCCATATGCGAGAGCAGATTGGCGAGCGCGTCGCCCACCACCGCCCCCCGCGCATGGCCGACATGAAGCGGCCCGGTGGGGTTGGTGGAAACGTACTCCACGTTGATGCGCTGCCCTTGACCCAGGTCATCGGCGCCGTATCCCGGCCCCGTGGCGAGCAGCTCGGCCAACCGCGCCCACCAGAAATCGTCGGTGAGCCTCAGGTTGACGAAGCCGGGACCAGCCACGTCGACCGAGCGAATCTCCGTGCGCTCTTGCAACCGCTCCGCGAGATGCTCGGCGATCTCGCGCGGCTTGCGGCGCGCCTGCTTGGCCAGCACCAGCGCCGCGTTGCAGGCCGCATCGCCGTGTTCCGCCTCGCGCGGCGGCTCCACCTGGACTGCCGAGAGATCGAGCCCGGCGGGCAACGCACCGGCGCCGCACAGTTCCTCAATTTCTCTATGAATTACTTCTGACAAGTGACTGAAAACATTCATCTCCACAGCACCGTATCGAAGAGATTGCGATGTTCCTGAATGGCGAATCGATCCGTCATTCCGGCGACGTAGTCGGCAACCACCCGCGCCGTGCTCAGCGTTCGCGGCCCGTCGCATCGGGCCCGCCACTCCTCAGGCAGGCATTGCGGCTCGTCGATGAAGAGCTCGAAAAGCTCGCCCACCGTCCTGCGTGCCTTGCTGGCCATGCGGTTGACCTTGTGATGCCGATACATGCGCTCGTGCAGGAACGCCTTCAACCCCTCTCCGTGGGCCTGCATGGTGGCCGAGAAGGCGACCAGCGGGGCGCCGTGGCTGCGCACGGCCTCGACATTGGCCGGCCCGACCTCCTCCAGGCGTTGCCGGCTGGCATCGATCACGTCTTCGACCATGGCGCCGATCATGCGCCGAACCGTCTCGTGAATGCGGCGGCTCTCATCGCCGCCCGGGTGATCGGCAGCCACCTCATCCAGAATTTCGCCGACCAGGGGAACGCCCCTCAGATCGCCGACGGTGAAGAGGCCCGCGCGCAGCCCGTCGTCCACGTCGTGATTGTTGTAGGCGATATCGTCCGCCAGCGCCGCGATCTGAGCCTCCAGACCGGCGTGGGTGTGAAGCTCGAGATCGTGCCGGGCCGAATAGGCCTCGATAGCGCCGGGGGTCGCATCCGCCGGACGCGGGCCGTTGTGCTTCGCCACCCCTTCCAGTGCTTCCCAGGTGAGGTTCAGGCCGTCGAAGTCGTTGTAGCGGTGCTCCAGCGCGGTCAGGATGCGGATCGTCTGCGCGTTGTGGTCGAAACCGCCGTAGGGTTCCATCGACTGATCGAGCGCGCTCTCGCCGGCATGGCCGAAGGGCGGGTGCCCGAGGTCGTGCGCCAGCGCCAGGGCCTCGGCGAGGTCCTCGTCCACTCCGAGAACACGGCTGATCGAGCGCGCGATCTGCGCCACTTCCAGGCTGTGGGTGAGGCGCGTCCGGTAGTGATCCCCCTCGTGATAGACGAAGACCTGGGTCTTGTGCTGAAGCCGACGGAACGCCGCACAGTGGATGATGCGGTCACGGTCACGCTGGAAAGTCGTCCGCGTGAGGCTTTCCGGCTCTGGGTAGAGACGCCCGCGGCTTCTCTGGGGAAACGAGGCGTAGGGCTCGGCAACGCGAGGCATGGCCGGTGCAGGAACGATGCCGGTGCTCACGCTCACATCTCGCCCGCAGGACCGCGGATCGCGTGGAGCCGCTTCGCCGGCAGCAGGAGCGGCGGCGGCACGGCGTAGAAGTTGTTGGCCCCTGTTGTTTCCTCCTCCGGCGCGTCCACGTCGCTGCCCTCTTCCACCTTGCGGATTACCACATCGTGGCCGGAGCGCCGCGTCTCGCGCATGACCGACTGAAGCCGCTGGGCTGCCGCCCGGTCCCACGGCAGTGCATAGAAGCGGGGCGTCCCTTCGATGGAAAGCCAGAGATAGATTGCCTCGTCCTCGCGCAGTGCGGCCGAAAGGACATGCGCTCCGGACACGTTCATCATGTCCAGGGAAAGCGGCTTTGGCCGTGAGAGCAGCATGGAATAGCTGAAATAGCCGATCACGACGAGGGCGGCGAGGAGGCCGACGGCGACGGCCTTCCACTGTGCTCTGCGCCTGGACCAGACAGCGATGCTGGCGAGCGCGGCCCCCACCAGCGCCAGTGCGACGTACAGATAGGCGAAACTATCCACCCGGCCGCTCGTCGAGCAGACGGTTGTGGGCCCGGGCGTACTCCATGATGAGGGAGTGTTTGACGTCGTTGACACTGCCGTGCACGAGAGCGCCCTTGCCGGTCAGCGCAAAGCGGAACACGGTCAGCTCGTGGCGGAGGAAGCGCAGCTCGACCTCCTTCTTCAAGATCGGCGTCGGCCTGTCCTCCCCCTCGCGCTTGACGCTAACAATCACCTGGACTGCGACCGGCGTCGGCTGAGTCGGATCCTCAAGCCGGTAGGCCTGGACGTTGACGATCCATTCGCCCGCCACGATGCCACGACTGTAGACAATCTCGTAATTGATGTCGGTAAGATCCTGAAATAAGCCTAGATCGTCGCGCAGCAAATTGACGACCTCGTTGCCCTTGTTGGGGAAGCCGACTGGTACCCTATCCGGCGCCTTGACCCAAAGATCGATGTCGGCGTCGCGATCCGGCGCCCACAGGAGCTCGATGATCACGTTGCCGGGATCGCTGATCCCCTCGGTCTCGCTCTCGACCTCCGCGCCCGAATTGAGGAACGGCAACAGCATGAGCACCATCGCGACGAAAGCAGCCAGCGCGAGCAGCGTGACGTCGCGAAAGATCGTGCCGCTGTCGTCGTCAAATTCGTCCATTGGCCGCAAGGACCTCGCTGTAGAGGGTGGAGGTGCCGGTTGCCAGCATACGGTAGTTGACGGTCAGCCAGAGGCCCAAAACGGCGCCTTCGAGGGTCGTGTAGAGCGCGACCGACATGCCGCTGATCAGGGTTGAAATCATCGGCTGCACGGCGGCGAGGGTGCCGGCCTCTTCCGCCGAGACACCGGAGAGCGCGATGATGAAGCCCGCCACCGTGCCGATCAGCCCGAGCACGACCAGCGCGGCCGCGATCTGCCGCACAACAGCGATCCGGCTGAAGAGCCGCGCCTTGAGCGCCTCGGCCATCAGCTCCGGACGGACGGACGGACTGGTCCAGTCGGCGGAAAGTTCGACCGTCTCGCCGTCTTCCAGCCTGTTGAGGGCGGCGCTTGTCTTGAACAGACGGTAACCGCAGAGCGCGAGCCCCACCGCGAAGACGCCGAAGATCACGAAGACGAGACCGGTGGGGTCCGCCTCGGCAATCCGCGCGATCCAGCCCTGCGCGCCCGCGAGCCCGAGCAGCGCCGCGCCCACGATGTTGACGATCAGGAACCGGTAGAGGAGCAGATAGCGGCGCAACCGGTCGACTCCTGGGTCGTGGCGGCGGCCCGCGCGGGCGCAACGCGTCCAGACCAGTACTCCCGACCGTCTATCGAACGTCCGCGCCTGTCAATGGCAGCATCCAGGTCGGACTGCAGGCGAGTGTAATCGTCCAAACCGGACCCGCACGGTTTATCATTCCCCGACCACCCACGGCCCGAGGCATACAGATGATTTCTGCCGGCGCCTTCCTCGAACCTGCGCAAGAACGCGGGTTCTCGTTCTACACGGGTGTCCCCTGCTCCTTCCTCACACCGCTGATCAACCGGGTGATCTCCGACCCGGCGCTCGCTTACGTCGGCGCGGCGAGCGAGGGCGAGGCCGTGGCTGTGGCGGCGGGCGCCTGGCTTGCGGGTAAACGCACAGTCGTCATGTGTCAGAACTCGGGCCTCGGCAATACCGTCAATCCGCTGACATCCCTCAATCATCCTTTCCGCATCCCGACGCTCTTGATCGTGACTTGGCGCGGGCAGCCGGAGCTCAATGACGAACCGCAGCACGCATTGATGGGCGAGGTCATGGGATCGCTTCTCGACACCATCGCTATCGGCCATGCGAGCTTCCCCAAGAACGAGGAAGCTGTGCCGGCGGCGCTGGAGCGGGCCGAGCAGGCCATGGCGGCGGATGAGCTGCCCTTCGCGCTCGTCATGGAGAAGGGCAGCGTGCGCGACGACGGCCTCGATCAGCCGGGCCAGCCGCTTCGCCCGCGCGGAGACATTGAGGACTGGCGCCAGGGCGGCGAGCGGCCGGCGCGGATCGACCTGCTGCGCCGCGTTCAGGCGCTGGTTGCGGAGGACGCCGCCGTGGTCGCTACCACCGGCAAGACTGGACGAGAACTGTTCACACTCGAGGACCGCGCTCAGCAACTCTACCAGGTGGGCTCAATGGGCTGCGCCTCGGCGATGGGCCTCGGCATTGCACTCAACACGACCCGCCCCGTGCTGGTGCTGGACGGCGACGGTGCCGCGCTAATGAAACTCGGCGCCATGGCGACCATCGGCGCCTACGCCCCCGCCAATATGATCCACGTCCTGCTGGACAACGGTGTGCACGATTCGACGGGCGGTCAGGCGACCGTCTCACCTAACGTGGATTTTGCTGATGTTGCCATCGCCTGCGGTTATCCCCGCGCCCACCGCTGCGACACCGAAGCAGGCTTCGCCCAAGCCCTGGCGGCCGCCATCGCCCACGACCCAAGGCCAGTGCTGATCCATGCGCAGATTGCTCCCGGCTCTCTCGCCCAACTGGGACGGCCCACAATATCGCCCCGCGACGTGGCACGGCGCTTTCGCGCCTTCATTACAGGGTGAACCGAATCGGTTCGACCCGCGAGCGAGCATCATGTACCTGGCCAACATTGACGTATAATGTATGGACATCGAACTCGTAGGGAGGACGGATTATGAAACTGCTCAGACTCACAACATGCGCGCTGGCCGCCGTGGCCCTCATGGGCGCGACCTTCAGCGCTGCCGACGAGGCAAGCGCGCAGGGAACAAAGTTCATCTCCATCGGTACCGGCGGCCCGACCGGCGTCTATTTCGTGGTTGGTAACTCGGTCTGCCGGATGGTCCACAAGGAGGCCGCCGAGGGCCGCAAGGAGGGGCGCAAGCACGGCATCCGTTGCGCGGCGCCATCAACCGGAGGTTCGACCTACAACATCGGCCAGATCTGCCAGGGCGAGCTGGAGTTCGGCGTGGCCCAGTCGGATTGGCAGTTCCACGCGGTCAACGGCAGCTCCGAGAAGGTCACGAACTGTCCCGGGCTGCGCGCGGTCTTCTCCGTGCATGGTGAGCCCTTCCATCTGATCGCCGCCGACGGCTCGGGCATCGGCTCGTTCACCGATACCAAGGGCAAGCGGATGAACATCGGCAACCCCGGCTCGGGCCAGCGCGGTACGACCGAGGTACTGATGGAAGGCTACGGCATGACCGCCGACGACTATGCAGCGGCGACCGAGCTGACCTCGACTGAGCAGTCGCAGGCGCTCTGTGACGGCAAGATTGACGCTTACGGCTACACAGTCGGCGTGCCCAATGCCGGTGTGGCCGTGGCGACAGACGGTTGCAGCGCCTACATCGTCGATCTCATGGGTGAGGTCGAGCAGAAGCTGGTGGCCGACAACCCCTACTACGCCTTCACGACCATCCCGGCCGGGACCTACAAGACCACGGCCGCCGACGTGACGACCTTTGGCGTGATGGCGACCTTCGTCAGCCACGAGAACGTGCCCGAGGATGTGGTGTACGAGGTTACCCGGGCGGTGATGGAGAACCTGGACGACTTCAGGTCCCTGCATCCCGCATTCAGGAACCTCGATCCCGCGAACATGATCAAGAACGGTCTGTCCGCGCCGATCCATCCGGGTGCAGCGAAGTACTACGCGGAACAGGGCTGGATGTAGCCCTCGCGACTATGGCGGCCGGCACTCTTGAATGGGTGCCGGCCGTTAGCTTTCGTTTGATACTGTCCCGAGGCGGACGACACGAGGGGGCGCACGCGCCAGACAGGGGCGCCCGTGACGACTAGCGATTCGAGCGCGGCGGCCACGCCCGCCGATGTTCAGAAGACTCTGGAGAGGGTCGAGTACCAGGGGCGCCGGCAGGGGCCACGCCTGGCACTGCTCATCAGCCTGCTTTGCTTCCTGTGGTCGGTCTACCAGCTATGGATCGCCTCGCCTCTGCCCTTCATGTTCAACTTCGCCATTATCGGCGACGTGCCTGCACGCGGCATTCATCTCTCGTTCGCGCTGCTGCTCTGCTTCCTGATGTATCCGGTGACGCGCCGCTGGAGCGAGCGCCGCCTGCCGCCCTGGGACATCGCCTTCGCGCTCGCCGGCTGTATCGCGGCTCTCTACCTTTTCTTCGGCTGGGACGGCCTCGTCTCCCGTCACGGCCTCCTATACCTCTGGAACGGCATTCCGGTCGAAGCCATCCTCGGCGGTGTCGGCATCCTGCTGCTGTTGGACGCGACGCGACGCGCCATCGGAATTCCGCTCGTCATCGTCTGCGGGGTCTTCCTCGTCTACTCCATCTTCGGCCAGTCGATGCCGGACGTCATCTCGCACAAGGGGCTGAGCCTGAACCGGCTGATCGGCTATCAGTGGCTCACAGGCGAGGCCGTTTTCGGCATACCGCTCAGCGTTTCGGTCAGCTTCGTGTTCTTGTTCGTGCTATTCGGCGCGTTGCTCGACAAGGCGGGGGCTGGGCAGTACTTCCTCGCGCTTTCCTTCGCCATGGTGGGACGCTTCACCGGCGGGCCAGCCAAGGCAGCGATCCTGGCATCCGGCATGACGGGCATGGTCTCCGGCTCGTCGATCGCCAACGTCGTCACGACCGGGACTTTCACCATCCCCGTCATGCGGCGGATCGGCATGCCCGCGGTCAAGGCCGGCGCCATCGAGGTGGCAGCGTCCACCAACGGCCAACTCATGCCGCCGATCATGGGAGCGGCCGCCTTCATCATCGCCGAATTCATCGGCATCTCGTATTTCGACGTGGTGGCGGCGGCAGCGATCCCGGCCGTGCTCAGCTATCTCGCGCTGCTCTACATCTCCCACCTGGAGGCCAAGAAGCTTGGCCTCAAGGGCCTGCCGCGAGTCGAAATTCCGCCGTTTCGCAAGACCTTTCTTAGTGGCGCCCACCACCTGATACCCATCTTCATTCTGGTCTATCTGTTGATGGTCGAGCGCTGGAGCGCGCACAGCGCGGTCTTCTATTCGATCCTCTCGGTGATGGTGATCATCGTGGTCAGGCGAATCGTCGCCTCAGTCCGCGGCGGCGGCCAGCCGACGGTCGAGGCAGTACGCGACGGCTTCACCGAAATCTACATCGGCATGGTTGCGGGCGCGCGCAACATGATCGGCATCGCGGTCGCCGTGGCCGCCGCCGGCA
This sequence comes from Rhodospirillales bacterium, assembly GCA_028818565.1. Taxonomy (GTDB): domain Bacteria; phylum Pseudomonadota; class Alphaproteobacteria; order UBA828; family UBA828; genus WTGU01. Next base: position 21,470 of record JAPPNV010000009.1, read on the forward strand.
TCATCGTCGGCGCCGTCTCCTCCACTGGCCTCAACAACGCCATGGTTGGCGTCGTCGAGGCGATCGCCGGCGGCAATGTTTACATCCTGCTCGGGCTGACCGCGATCCTCTGCATCATCCTCGGCATGGGGCTGCCGACAACCGCCAACTACTTGGTAGTCGCCTCGCTCCTAGCCGGCGTGCTGGTCGAGCTTGGCGGCGCAGCCGGCCTCGTTCTGCCGCTCATCGCCGTCCACCTCTATGTCTTCTATTACGGCCTGCTGGCGGACTCGACGCCACCTGTCTGCCTCGCCGCCTTCGCGGCCTCTGCCATATCCAGGGCCGACCCGCTGAAGACCGGCGTACAGTCCTTCATGTACGACATTCGCACCGCCATTCTGCCGCTGGTCTTCCTGTTCAATACGGAGCTGCTGCTGATCGGCATCGAGAGCATCTGGCACGGCGCCCTGGTGGCAGTCATGTCGCTGCTCGCGATCCTGGCCTTCAGCTCGCTCACCCAGGGCTGGATGTTCGTCAAGGTGCGCTGGTACGAGGCGATTCTGCTCGCTGCAGCCTGCTTCATGCTGTTCCGCCCCGGCTTCTTCATGGATCATATCGCGCCGCCCTTTGAGCCGGTCGCGTTCCAGGCCTTCGTCTCGAGCGAGTTCACGCCCGAGCCCGGACGTCAGGTTCGCCTGCATGTGACGCGGGAGACCGATTACGGCGAGCGCTACAAGCTGTTTGTCCTGGAAGCCCCGTCGGAGCAAGCAGCGACGCCCGCGGAGACCTTCGGCGTCGAATTCGAGCAGGAAGAGGACGGCCGCTATGCCGTGGTCAATCTCGCCTGGAACGGGATGGCGGAGCAGGCGGGCATCGACTGGGGCGACTACGTCACCGACGTCGATGTGGAGCAGACGGATCTGCCGCCCAAGGAGTTGATCTATCCCGCCGGTCTGGCGCTATTGGGCCTGGTCTTTCTCTCGCAACTCGTGCGCGGCAGGCGCGCGGCCCGCGCATCTCCGTAGCGGGCATCAAGCGTTGGGCTGTGCCCTGCCCTCTGTCTACAGGGTGCGGCAAAGCCGGAACGCGTCGAGCACCGCGGCGTAGATGTTGCGGCTGGAGACTGCGTCGCCGATGCGGAAGAGCCGGAAGGTGCCGTCCACCGACTCCGGCTGCGGCGCGCCTGCGAGCAAGGCCTGCTGATCGACCACGCCGCGGTTGGACGAGCAATCCACGAGGCTGTGGAAGAGGGCATCGGCCGGGCGCGTCCCATGCTCGACCACGACCCGGCCGGTCTCGTGCTCCTCCGCTTCGTCCGTGAGCTCGTTGCGGAACGTCACGCGCAGCCGGTTGCCCTCGCGTTCGACACACTCCAGGCGCCGGTCGAGCTTCGGCTCGATGCCGATCTCGTAGGTGCGCCGGCGCCAGATGACCTGCTCCGCATAGGACATCTCCATCGCGAGATGGCCGTCGAGGCCGAAGAACGTGACCTCCCCGCCCCCTTGACGGATCGCTTCCGCCGCCGTGAGCGCCGCGTGGCGGCCGGTGCCGTCGTAGACGATCGAATCCTCGGCTGCGCTCGCCGCACCTGTGAGGACATCCCAGGCGCTGGTGCAGTGCTCGGCGCCTTCGATCCAGTCGAGATCGGGAACGCCGCCGGTCGCGACGATGACGACATCGGCATCGTTCCCGACCGAACCGGGTTCGATGGAACAATTGAGGCGTAGATCGACGCCGAGCCGTTCCAGTTCCCGGCCTCGCCACTCGACGATGCCGGTAAGCTCGCCGCGCCAGCTTGCCTGCGCGGCCAGCAGCACCTGTCCGCCAAGTCTGTCCGACGCCTCGCACAGACGCACATCGTGGCCGCGCTCGGCGCAGACCCGCGCCGCCTCCAGACCGGCCGGCCCGCCGCCGGCGACGAGCACCCGCCGCTTCATCTCCGTGGGCTCGATCGCGTGCGGCAGCGCCCCTTCGTTGCCGGTGGACGGATTATGTATGCAGGTCGGGCGCAGCGGGCTCATGCAATGGGTCGCACCGACGCAGGGGCGCACGCGCGCCTCCTCACCGCGCGCGAGCTTGGCGACCAGGTCGGGGTCCACGATGTGCGCGCGGGTCATCGCCACCAAGTCGAGCAAACCGTCGCGGATCGCCCGCCGCGCTGTCTCCAGCGAGGTGATGCGCGTTGCGTGGAAGACCGGTAGCCCCACCGCCTGCTTGAAGACTCCGGCACGGGCCAGGAACGGTGCTTCTGGCGAGGCCATGCCCGGCATGCAGTCCACCGCGAGCTTGAGCTCCGTATCGATGCGGCCGTAGATCGCGTTGAAGAAGTCAATGGTGCCCGACGCCTCGAAGATCGCGGCGATTTTAAGTCCGTCCTCGAACGTGAGGTGGTGCGGTCCCGCCTCGTCGATGACGAAGCGAATGCCGACGATGAAGTCGTCGCCGACGCGCTTGCGGATCGCCTCGTGCACCATCAGCCCGAAGCGGCAGCGGTTCTCGACCGAGCCGCCGAAGCGGTCGCTGCGCCGATTGGTTGCGGGCGAGAGGAACTGGCCGATGAGGTGCGCGCCAGCGAAGGTCTCGATGCCGTCGAGCCCGCCCTCCTCGCACCGCGCCGCCGCCTCTGCGAAGTCAGCCACGACGCGCGCGATGTCGTGCTCGTCCATCTCCCTGGCGAAGGCCCGATGCAGGGTCTCGCGCACGGGCGACGGACCGATGGGCGCCAGCGCCGCCCCCGCATAGGGCTCGCCCCGCCCACCGACATGACTCACTTGGCACATCAGGGCGGCGCCATGGGCGTGGATGCGCCGAGAAAACCGTAGGAAATGTTCGACGACGCGCTCGTCGTACAAGTTGATCTGCGCCAGACCCCACGCGGACTCGGGCGAGACGTTGGACGAGCCGCCGAACATGGTGAGTGCGAGCCCGCCCTTCGCCTTCGCCTCGTGGTAGCGCTGGTAGCGCTCGCCCGGCATCCCGCCATCGACGAGGCCGCTGGCGTGGCTTGTGCTCATGATGCGATTTTTGAGCGTGAGGTGCTTCAGCCTGAAGGGCTGTAGCAGTGGATCGCTCTTGGCATCCTGGGTCACCGGCGCCGTCTCGGCCATGTTCCTGCCCTCCGGCGCAACGCGCGCGGCTGCCTCGTTCCGAACCTCGCGAAGGATAGCGGCACCGAATGGCAGCGGCGACTGAAAGAGCTACCCCAAGACCTGTTGCGCACCCGCGACAACCATGCGCCAAATGCGCTGCCTCCCCCCTGGAGTTGCCGACATGGACCGGTTTCTCGGGCATCTGGGTGCCGCTGCCTTCGAGGACGTGCCCCACTTCGGCCACTACGACGTGGTCGTCATTGGTGGCGGCCCTGCAGGCATTGCCGCATCGACAACCGCCGCCAAACTGGGGCACAAGACACTCTTGGTTGAGCGTCTCGGCTATTGTGGGGGCGCTGCGGTCTCAGGCATGTCGGGCACCGTTTGCGGCCTCTACATGACAGCCGACGAGCCGCGCATGGCGCAACCCCAACAGGTCATCTTCGGCTTCGCCGAGCGCTTTCGTGCGGCGCTGGAAGATCGTGGCGGCGTCACCCGGCCGCAGATCTATGGCAAGACCTGGGTCGTGACCCACGACTGCGCCACGTACAAAAGAGTGGCCACCGATCTGGTGCGGGGTGCAGGTGTCGATGCCCTCTACCACACCCAGATGATCGACGTGATCGTCGAGGACGACACCCTCGCGAGCATCGTTCTGCACACCAAATCCGGCTACACCAGGGTGACGGCCGAGCGGGTGATCGACGCCAGCGGCGATGCCGATGTCGTCTTCAAGATGCGGCTGTACACGACCAAGGGCAACAACGGCGTCATTCAGAACCCCACGATGATGTTCAAGATCGGCAATGTCGATGCCAAGCGCTATCTCGACTACTGGGGCGAGGACACGATTTCACCGCCCAAAGTTATTTCGATGCTGGAAGCGCGCGACGAGCTCGTGCGCAAGAAAATTTGGTTGTTTCCTACCGTCAACCCGGGAGACATTCTGGTCAACGCAACCAAGATTACCGGCTTCGATGGGCGTGCGCTCGACGTTACCGACCTGGTCGACCATACCGAGGCCGAGCAGTTCTCTATTTATCAGGCCCGTACCCTTTATGACTTTCTCAAAGAGAATGTTCCGGGTTGCGAAGACGCCTATTTCATCGATTACGGTGCCGAGGTCGGCGTGCGCCAGACGCGTTCCATCGACGGATTGGCGCGCCTCATGAACACCGATGTCGTGGGCACAAGCGAGAGGGACGATGCCATCGCGCGTTCGAGCTGGCCCATCGAGCTTCATTACGGCGCCAAGCCGCAGACGGAATGGCTGGTCGACGATTACTACGAGGTGCCCTTCGGCACGCTCGTGCCCAAGGAGGGACGCAACGTCATCGTCGCGGGCCGTTGCTTGAGCGCTGAGCATGAGGCGTTGCAAGCTGCCGCGTTACGGCGCAGTGCTTCGAATACGGCCGCGCTGACGCGATCGCCGCCGACATGTCCATCAGAAACGACTTGGCCTTCCAGCAAATCGACGGCGTAGCGGTCGCCGAGCGGATGAAGGCCGGAAGCTTCATGTAGGCGCTGCGTAGAAGATAAACAGTTTGTAATCTGATCGTTATACGTATTTCCTCATTTGATGAGACAATACCAATGAACTCCGCAATCGTCGAACGGATCGAGTTGCTGGCGATCGGGCCGGACGGCGAGAGGGTGACTTGGTCGTCGCACCTCGGGCCCATGTACGAAGCGCTGATCGTGGTGCGCCTCTTCCTCTCCAATGGTGTGGAAGCCATTGCCGGCACCACGACCTATACGGAGCACGAGTTCGACAGGTCGACATTCCACGCCACCAGCCTCATGACGCCCTTCGTGTTGGGGCGCGATGCCTTCGATATCCGCGCGGCCTATGAGGATATGCGAAAGCGCTACGTCCCTCTCGGACACTTGGCGACCTCGCTCTTCGACATCGCGCTGCATGACGGCAAGGCAAAGTCTGAAGGCCTACCGATATACCGCATGCTGGGTCTTGCCCGGCATGAAATCCGCGCCTACGCGTCAAGCCCGTTACTCGCGACGGATCGTGACTATGTCGACTACTGCCAAGACATGATTGATCTCCGTTATAGAGCGATCAAAATCCATCCCTACTGCGTGTTCGATGATGACGTGCGCTTGATCAGAACGCTTGCCGAGGAGTTTTCGGGGCGGGATGTTGCTTGGAGCCTGGACCTGGACGGAATGTATTCGCCGGACCAAGCACTCTATATGGGGCGAATTCTGGATGAATCCGGTTGGGAGTATGTTGAGGCGCCGCTTCCGGATGGGGACTTGCTCGGCTACAAGAAACTCGCAGATGCGCTGGACCTCGACGTGGTTTGTGGTGGAAACAGCCTCCCCAATGCACACCTCATCGAGTTAGCGTTGGAGATGGGCGCGTGGGACCGAAGCCGCTTCGACGTGACCGGCATCGGCGGCTTCACCGGCGCCGGAGAGGCCGTGGCGGCCACGCGACGCCACGGCAAGACCTGCGAGGTGCAGAGCTGGGGTTACACGCTCACGCAGGCGGCGAACCTGCACATCATGCTTGCTCATCCGAACTGCACCTATTTCGAGCAGGGGACACCATTCGAGAAATACGAATTCGGGGCGCGACAGGTCATTCGCCCGGATTCAGACGGCCTCGTTCGCCCGAGCGAGTTGCCGGGACTGGGAGTCGAAATGGACTGGGAGCGGATTGAGCCCTTCGTCTATGCCCGGCGGGTGTTCTCCACATGACCGTGACGATCGAGCGGGTGGAGGTCCTCTGCTTGCAGGATCCGCAAGCCGCCTATTACCGCTTCGAGGGCAGCTACCAGAACGTGGTCGTGCTGGTGCATGGCGACAACGGACTGGTGGGAATCGGCGAGAGCGACGCGCCACCCGAGATCGTCAAGGCGGCGATCGAGATGGCACCTTACAACCATCTGGCGGAGGGACTCGCCGACATCGTCTCCGGACGGGCAGTAGACGATCCGCGCAGCCTCTGGGACGAGATGTATGAGCGTGCGCAGTGGCACGGCCGGCGCGGCGCGGCGCTGCACGCGATCAGCGCGCTCGACATCGCCATCTGGGATCTATTCGCCCAGTCGAATGGCGTTGCGGTCTGCGAGGCGCTTGGCGAATCGCATCACGACCGCCTCCCCGCCTACGCGACCATCTATCCACTGGAAAACACGACCGCGCGCATCGACGCGCAGGTCATACCTTTTCTGAGGCGGGGCTTCCGACACCTCAAGGTCTGCGTCGAACCGTGGTGGAGCGAACCGGATCGAGTGCGGCGAAACCTGACCCATCTGCGCAACTTGGTGGGGCCGGAGCGCGGCTTGATGCTCGATGTTGCGCAGGAGTTCTCGCAATTCGAACAACTAGCGCCTTTTCTCGATCTGTTGGCCGATTTGGACTTCGCTTGGATCGAGGCGCCCTTCCCGCTCGATAACGTGGAGGACCACGCGCGGCTGCGTGCGGCGACGCGTATCCCCATCGGCGTCGGCGATCTGGGACTCACCACTTGCAAGGAGTTCGAGCCCTTCATCGCGGCCGACGCGTTCGACATCGCGCAGCCCGACCTCACCATGTTCGGCGGCTTCACCGAGGCTCTGCGGCTCTCGCATATGTTGGAAAGCACAGGCCGGCGGATTGTGCCGCACGCCTACAACACCGACATCACCATCGCGGCCAATCTTCACTTCCTGGCCACGCGGCAAGAGGTGGAGCTGATCGAATACTCGACGAGCCCGTCCCGCCTGCGGCAGGACTTGGCACGAGGTCTCGTGTCGATTGACGATGATGGGATGATCCCGATTCCCACCGGCACCGGGCTCGGCGTGACGTTGAATGCGGACGCGGTTGCCGAATTCGTGGTCAGTCGCGCCGCTGAAGCATCCCGTTGATCGTGAGCCCGACCGCCAGGATGATGCCGCCGAGTACGACTGTAATCAGCCCGACCGCGGGCACCATGGGCGTGTAGCCGCCGATCATCTTGCCATAGAGCCATTCGGGCACGGTGACGTCGGCCCCGCTGGTGAAGTAGGCGAGCGGGAAGTTGCCCCACGAGAGCAACACAGCAAACAGGAACCCGGCGAAGATGCCGGGCCCTAACAGGGGCAGCGTGATCGTTCGGAAAATCTGCCAGCGTGAGGCACCGAGGTCATAGGCCGCCTCCTCCACAGCCGAATCGTAGCCATAGGCCTGGATCGCGATCACCAGAGTCACGATTGGCACGATCCAGACGAGCTGGGCAAACACCGTCGACTGCCAGGACATCTGGATACCGATGGAGTTGAACCAGAGCTGCAGCGCGAGCCCCAACACCGCTTGGGGGAAAAAGATCGGGATCAGCAACACTTGCTGAAAGAGCTTACGCCCGCGCCAGTCATAGCGCGCATAGGCGAGCGCACCGAAGAAAGCCAGGATCACCGAGATCAGCGCCACGCAAACGGCGATTGTCAACGATGTAAGAAAGCTCTCGTGCACCTGCAACGAGTCCCACGTCATCTCGTACCACTTCGACGAGGTTCGCCGCATGGGGAAGAGGAAGAAGCGCGACTTGGAGATCGACGCCAGCCCGACAATCACCATCGGGACGTACATGATCACCAGGATGACGGCGATGTAAGCGGCCAGCAGTCGGCGGGTGAGCAGCCTGTCGATGGTGCCCACGGCCTAGCGTTTTCCCAGCATGCGGTCGAGGTTCACCCGTCTCATCGCGAGCCATACGGCGGACCCCGCCAGCACGATCATCAGCACCGATAACGCAGAGCCGCGCGGCCAGTTCTGCCCGAAGGTGAAGGCGGATTCGATGTCCTGCGCGACCGTGACGATCACGCCCTTGCCGAGGAACTTGGCCTCGTTGAAAGCGCCCAGAGAGATCACGAAGCAGAGCAGTGAGCCGATCAGAATCCCAGGCATCGCCAACGGTAGCTCGATGTCTCGAAAAACCCGCCAGCGCGATCCGCCCAGGTCGTAGGCCGCCTCGCGCGCTTCCCTGGGCACGTTGCCGAGCCCCAGCAGTATCGGGAACAACATGAAAGGCAGATAGATGTAGCAAATGCCGAAGACGATAGCGGGCACGTTGTTGACCAGGCTCCCCGTTTCCAGCCCCGTCACCACTTTGAGCGCCCCGTCGAGAAAACCGCCCTTGTCAAAGAACAGCACCCAGCCTTGCAGCCGGATGTTCTCGGCCACGAAGAGCGGCGCCACGATCAACAGAGTGAGCAGGTGCGCCCGACGCCCCTTGACCCGCCTCAGCGCCACCGCAAGCGGATAGCAGGCGATGAGGAGGATCACGACGCTGATGAATGCGAGGAAGAGCGACCAGCCGAAGGAGATATAGAAGTCTTGCTCGACGATATCGACGTAGTTCTCGAGCGACGGCGACTCCGGAATGGAGAAGCTGCCGCGTGGCATGAAGCTGTAGATCAGCACCAGCGCCATGGGTCCGATGAAGCCGATGAACAGGAGGATGATGATCGGCAGTGCCGCGACGAAACCCTCGGAAAGCTTCCACGGCAGAATCTTGCGCCGCGGGCGTTCCGGCTCTTGCGTCAGAGTTTCGATCGCCGCCTCGGTCATTCCGGGAAGACCATGGAATCGCCCGGTTGCCACGAGAGTGTCACCTCCGCCCCCGGCAGGCGGGCGACGGCATCGGCGCGCAGTTCCTCGATGAGGAACACCATCGCGCCGCTTCTCACTTGGTATTGGATGCGGGAGCCGAGCAGATATTCGTTGAAGAGCTCGCCCCGAATCAGGTTTTCGCTCCCCGCCGGCGCGGCATCGTCGGAGATCGCGACGTTCTCCGGCCTTACGATCAGCACGCCACGGCTGAAACCTGGCGGCATTCCGGCGGGCGGCTCGAAGCTGGCGTCGAGCGTCTCGCAGTGCAGCTTCCCGTCATCGGCGAGTCGAACCGGGAGCGAATTCACCTCGCCCATGAACTCGGTGACGAAGCGGTTCTCGGGCTGGGTGTAGATCGTCGCCGGGCTGCCGACCTGGGACAGCTTGCCCTCGCGCATGACGCCGATACGGTCGGACATCACCATCGCCTCCTCGAGGCTGTGAGTGATGTAAACGAAGGTCTTGCCCGTCTCGCGCTGAATGTCCTTGAGTTCCTTCTCCAGCGTCTTGCGAAGGCGGTAGTCGATAGCCGAGAGCGGCTCGTCGAAGAACAGAATCTCGGGGTTAAAGGCCAACGCTCTCGCCAGCGCCACACGCTGGCGCTCGCCGCCCGAGCACTGCGTAACCGCCTTGTCGTAATAGCTCTGCGGCAAGTGGGAGAGCTTCAAGCACTCGGCGGCGCGCTGCCGTCGCTCCTTCTTCCCGATGCCCTTGCACTTGGCCGAGTACTCGACGTTCTCACCGACGCTCATGTGCGGGAACAGCGCCAACGACTGGAACACCATGCAGGTCGGGCGCTTGTTGGCCGGTACGTCGTTGATCCGCTTGCCCCGGAGCAGGATGTCGCCGGCGGTCGGCTTGTCCATGCCGACCAGCAGGCGGATGAGCGTCGTCTTGCCGGAACCCGATGGGCCCACGATGGTGAAGAGCTCGCCCTCCTCGATATCGAGACTCACGCCGTCGACCGCATTCAGGCTGCCGAAGCTCTTGACGATGTTCCTGAGTTGCAAGATGGGCGGGGCTGCTGCCATCGCGCCTTGTGCTCCCGGTATACGCAGGCGCCGGCGCGGGCGGCGGACCGCCCGCGCCGAGAACTAAGGATCAGGCGCCGCGCGCGCGCTTCGCCTGGGTGTAGAGGTCGTGCATCGCGTCGTAGTCGGGGTTGATGTCGAAGTCGACGCAACGATCGACCAGCGAGGCCAGCCAGCTGCCCTCCTCGCCCCAGTGTACGGCCTCGAGCTCGTCCTGGGAGAACTGGCTCAACACCTCGGGCGCACCCATTTGCACCACCGGGTTCAGCGTACCCGGCGCCTTGGCAGCCACCTTGTAGGCGGCCTCGGGCGTGTGGCAGTATATCAGGAAGGCCTCGGCCAACGGCGTCGGGTTGGGATTGTTGACGAGCGATGTGATCTCGATCCAGACGATCCCGCCCTGGCCATTCGGCCGCTCGGCAGTCTTTGTTTCCTCCGGGCCTTCCGCCGGCACGACATTCACGAGCTGGGTCTCGCCCTCGAGTCTGGCGGCAGAGACTGTGTAGACCGAGCCGGGGTAGGTCCCGATGATCTCGCCGGTGATCATGTCGCGGGCCAGCGCCGCCTGGTCGTCCGAGACCTTCTTGGCATTCTCGAAGAGCTTGAAGATGTTCTCCTCGAACTTTGCCATCTCATCGGCAGTGTGCTCGCGGAAGGGGATGAAGCCCGACGCCATGCAGGTGTGCATGATCACCCAATTCTCGTAGTCGAGGATGCCGTACTGGCCTTTGGCGCCCTCGATCATCTCCATGTAGCCGCCGCTCTCTATCGTCTGCGGATCGACGGCGTCGGTACTGACCGCCAGGCCCGCGGGGCCGTAACGCTGGAGCATGCCGAGCAGGTGCTCGCCGCTCTGATCGAGGGCCCAGTGATAGGGCCACTCGAAGCCCGCCACGTTCATGTCGTAGAGCGGCGCGAACTTGTCCTTGTCGAGCGGCGTGATCAGCCCTTCCGGGAAGAGCTGATTGCGCTGCCAGGAGTTGTTGAGGTTGATCACGTCCCAGGTCGAGGTGCCGCCGCCGCGCAGGTTGTTCACCGCCGCGGGGTCGGAGATCAGCATCTGCGGGTTGACGTTCGACCCGGTCTGGCGGCTGAAGGGGTCGAGCACCGGCTCTTCGGTATAGCCCTCCCAAGAGTGCAGGTTGAGGTCCATGCGGATATCGCTCATGCCAGCAAGATCGGCCTTGGTCTTTTCCCAGAGCTCGTCCGCATAGGCCGCGCCGGTCGCCGCGTTTGCCCTGCCCGCTGCTGCGCTGAGTGCCGCCGGCGCCACGCCCACCGCCGCAGCCAGCGCCGCCGACTGCTTGAGGAACTGCCGACGCGAGGAGCTGAAGCTCCTGAAAATGTTTCCGCTGTTCATGTCTTCCTCCCAGTTTGCCGGTCCACGGTTCGGGATGTGGTCCACCGTGCATGCTAATTCATGCCGAAAGCCGCCTCCAGAGTGAACGAGACAGCATCCCATACAAAGGCAATCCAACGCGCTTGAGGCGCATTGGCGCTCATCACTATCCATGCAAGCGTTGTCGGCCGGCGTCGCAATCGGGATAATTTGATGCGGATTCTCAGTAGCCGCGACGGTTCGCGCCGCGATAGCCTGAATTGTGAGGCAGGGAGGGCCCTTGGTGCACACGGAGAACGCGGCTATGTCGAACCACTGGTGGGAGAGCAGTACGGGCGTGAGCACCACTCTCGCGAACGTGATGCGCCCGATCGAGGAGTGGGCGAGCGGGCTACCGAACGAGGCCTACGTCTCGGACGCATTTGCCGAATGGGAGCAGGGCGTGCTGCTGGCCCGCACCTGGGCTTGCATCGGCACCGGCAGGCGCGTGCCAGAAGTAGGCGATGCCATGCCGCTCGAGTTCGCCGGCCTGCCGCTCTTCATGCTGCGGGGGCGCGACGGCGAGGTTCGCGTCTTTCACAACGTATGCAGTCACCGGGGCATGATGCTGATGGAGGAGCCCACGCGAACGCGCGGCGCGATCCGCTGCCCCTACCATTCCTGGACCTACGAACTGGACGGCTCGCTTCGCTCCACGCCCATGATCGGCGGCACCGACAAGAACACCTGCCCAGGCTTCGATCCGGAGAAGTACGGGCTCAAGCCAGTGCGGACAGCCACTTGGTTCGACGCCATATTCGTCAACCTCAGCGGAGATGCACCGCCGTTCGAGAGCTTCATCGCACCGGTGGCGGAGCGCTGGAAGGATTTCGACGCCGCCACGCTGCACCACGAGTCTCACGATTCCTCCTACACGCTGGATGTCGCCTGCAACTGGAAGCTCGCGGTAGAGAACTTCTGCGAGGCCTACCACCTGCCGTGGATCCACCCCAACCTCAACAGCTATTCGCGGCTCGAGGATCACTACCAGATCGCGGAGGAAGAGGACGGCTACGCCGGGCAAGGCAGCACGGCCTACCAGCCGCAGTTAGTCGAAAACGGAGAGGCGTTCCCGACGATGCCGAACCTTCCGACGCCCTGGCACGGGACGGCGGAATATGTCGCGCTATTCCCGACCGCGCTCTTCGGCGTCCACGCCGATCATTTCTACACCGTCACGCTGGAGCCCAAGGGCCCTGGCCGGACCATCGAGCGCATGGATATCTATTATTTCGCCGACGAGGCGCTCGACGAGGCCCATACCGAGCTACGGCGGGCAAACGCGCGGCTCTGGCAAGGCATCTTCGAGGAGGACCGCTTCGTCGTTGAAGGCATGCAGCGGGGACGCGCCTCGCCGGCCTACAAGGGCGGCGTGCTCTCTCCGGCGCTGGAGCGTACCACCCATTGCTTCTACCGCTGGGTGGCGCGGAAGATGCTGGAGGCGAACGGAGTGGCGTGCGCCGCGTGAACGGTCACGAAACCGATCAGATTTCGCAGGCGTCGCCGTTGCAGCCTTGCTTGTCGCGACCGAGCAGAATGCGGAGCGGCGGAAGGTAGAGGACGAGCCCATAAAGGAAGAGCAAAGGGACCTGCAGGCACACCTTGCGGGTCGCATAGACCCCCGTAAATGCTCTGGTGCTCTCTTTCTCCACTACGACGATCGCGCCGACAGGGACTTCGCCGAGCGGTGATTCGTCCGTCCGCAGCTCGACGCGGCCGAGCCAGTCCATACGTGCCGTCAACTTGGCTTGACGCACGCAGTCGGGGCAGCGCGGGTTGTAGAAGAGCGAAACGGTCATCGCGTGCCCGCCTCCTGCGCCTGCGGGTTGGTTTCAGCAGGTGCCGTCCGACCGTAGAAACCCAAACGCTCCGTGTCGCTGAAAGTAACGTCCGGCGTCTCGTAGTACGAGAACACCGCGATAATCCTGGCGCGCTCGCCTTCGACCGGTGTCACCCGGTGCGCCGTGTTCTTGCCCTTGAAGACGTTGAGCGTGCCAGGCGCGAGCGGCAGCGTTCGCACGCGTTCGTCGTCGCCGGCGAGCAGCCGGCCAACGCCCACGTAGTTCGGGTCGCTATCGCTCCTCAGCCCGCTGCGGTACTGAAACTCCCCGCCCCCGAGCGGTGCCTGCAAGAGCACGGTGATGGTGAACTCGGCCCGGTCGAAATGCCAGTTGAGCCGCTCCCCTTCCCGGTATGCCATGACGTTGAGCCGGCCGAGGGGATCGGCCATCGGGTAGAGCCGGGGCTTCTCCATCGTGGCTGCCAGAAAATTGATAAGCGGCTGCCATTCGTAGATGCGCGTAACCAGGCTTCCCGGAATCTGGTCGCCGCAGATCGTGCGGTTGACGGTGGTGAACCGGGCCAGCGCCGGATGGCCCGCCTCCAGCACCTGGATGTCGTCGTCGAAGTAGATGTTGTGATCTCGAGCGTGGGTGAAGGAAGCAGTCTCGAACATCGGCTCGACCTCGGCGACACACGCCCGAAGGGCCTCGGATCGGATCAACCCGTCGAGGCTGAACATGCCGGCATCCCGCAGCGCGGCCCGGCAACGGACAATCAGTGCCCGTCCGGAGGCTTCGTCGAGCGCATCCACGGGCCAGCGATCGAGGTCGAGGACCTGTCTCATAGCGATTCGCGACAACCGTAAGGCGGAGACCACCCCTCTCCTACAGCCAGTCCTCTTCCAGCGGACAGGACGAAAGCTGTTCGTAACCGTCCGCCGTGATCAGCACTTGCTCCTCCAACTTGACCGCCTCGCGGCCGCCGGCGTGCGCGACAAGCGCTTCAACACAGAGCACCATCCCTTCATCGAGCATGCCGTCATCGCCCGGCTCCCAGTCCTGCGGGTAGGCGATCGCCGGGTACTCGTCGCAGAGCCCGACCCCGTGCATCGCTACGGGGTAGCGGCCTTCGACGTATTCGTCGGCGAGGGGGCGCGTGCGCTCCGTGATCTCGCGGAAGGTGATACCCGGCTTCAGCAGCGCTTTGTTCTCCTGCACTTGCGCGTAAGCCTCGGCGTAGATGCGTCGCTGCTCGTCGTTCGGGCGCGCATCGCATACCCAGGTGCGTGAGATGTCGGCGCAGTAGCCGTAGGGGCCGACGAGGTCGGTATCGAAGGCCACGATATCGCCTTGCTCGATCACACGCATCGAGCATTCGCGAAACCAGGGATTGGTGCGCGGGCCCGAGCTCAACAGGCGGCACTCAATCCATTCGCCGCCGCCAGCGATGTTGCCGCGGTGGAGCTCGGCCCAGAGCGCGTTCTCGGTGATGCCGGGGGTGAGCGCCTCGCGCATCCCCTGCATGGCGTTTTCGCAGACGGCAATGGAATGGCGCATCAGAGCGATCTCGCCGGGCGACTTGATCAGCCGGGCGTTCTCCATCACCTCGAAGCCATCGTGGATGTCGTAGCCGAGACGCTGCATTTCGATGATGCCCATCGGTCCGACGCGGTCGATGGCAATACGCCGGTTGCCCCCGCCCCGCTCGCGGATCACCGAATCAAGCTCTGCCGCCCAGGCTCGCGCCTTGTCTGCCTGTCGGCCGCCAGCAATGAAGTAGAGCACGAAGGTCGCGGCGCGGACCTCGTCGATGGTAGGGAGTCCAGCAGTGAGCAGGTCGCTGCCCCCGTCGAATTCAAAAAGGGTGACCGGGCCTTCGGCCGGCACGTAGAGGTAGCGCGCCTCGTTGTGGCTGCACCAGACCTGCATGTTCGGCGCGTCGCAGGCGTAGCGGACATTCACTGGGTCGTAGAGGAGGATGCCGGCCAGATCGCGTGCAGCCAGAGCTTCGCGTACGCGACCGAGCCGGTAGAGACGCACCGCGTCGAGGTCCCGGGGCGGGACGCTGTGCTCCATCGCACCGTGTTGGCGCGGCGTGTTGGCGGCGCCACCGGATGCCTGTGTCATGTGGCGCCTCCGGTCCGAGAGAACCGACGCAACCGATCGAAGATCGGGGTGATCACAACTTGGCCGCTTCTACCCATAGATGTTTCCTTCCCACCGATTGAAACCATTCCCCGAAGCGAGAGCGGTAGCCTTGCCAGGGCTCGGACAGAACGGGGCGAGGGTCCTGGCTCAGCGCATAAGCCATTCCCTCCTTGAACCACTCGGGGCTGCACCACTGCTCGAAGACACCCAGCCGTTCGGCCTGTAGGTGATGAATGATCTCGTGGCGCATGAAATGGCCCTTCCAGCCGCGCGGGCCGACGACGATACCCGACATACCCGACACACCTACCGTATGCGCGACCGCCCGATCGAATCCGAAAGACTCGAAGCAGTCTTGCGTGGAACAAAAGACGGCGCGCGGCGGGACCTCGATCTCGCCCACTGTCGCGTTCACGAACTCTAACGCGGCGCCATAAAGTGCCGACGCCTCCTGGTAGCGCGGCACATCCTCCATGCAGATCGCGTCGCTGACACAGGTCGCGCCGTTGAGCTCGGGTACGAGAACACGAACCGGTTTGTAGAATGCCCAGCTCGCCCCCGGAATGAGAAGCAAGACCATCAGCGGGACCAGGATACACAGACGCCTTGCGAGTGCTCGGTCTCCCATGCCGCCCCGTGTCCCCTTCCTCATCGACCGCCTCGCACACGGCGCTTCCTCACGGCTGCAGTCGATACAAGATTGACCCACCTGCCCCATCCAAGCAATGCGACGTTCACCGCTTTTGCGATTTACGAAAGAAGTGGCTGTACGTGCTCCTCGAAGCGATCGACAACGGGTTTATAATCCGCGATGATTTCGCACAACAATTCATGGCTTAGATCCCCTGAGGCCAATGCAATTGCTCTCGCCTGTAGCGAGGGTCGGAAGCAATCTCGTTCGCGAAAATCCACCAAACCTGGGTAGCGCTTTGAGGCCGACTACCAATCTGCCTTAACGAAGTTAGTACTTCCGCAATCATGAATTTACAAGACGGCTCGTGAGCGTTTCCCTTTGCCCATTGCCGCTTGATTTTGACAAACACGCCGCTGTCGGTATCCTAATGACGTAATGCATGATCGGGAGAGATATCGTGACGGCTGTAATTGTCTCCATATATTCCCTTGTGTTCCTTTGGACTTCCTATAACAGAATTTTTAAATGGTTGCGTAGCGCAGCATGAACAAGTCGAATACTTTCTCCGATTTTCCTTCTTCTCAGCAACCTCGACCTGTCAGCTCTCGCGCCGCCCCAAGTGTTCCTGCGCCATGCGCTTCAAATCCCCATTTCGTCCAGTGACCATTTGTGAAGTCCTGGCCGTCTCTTTCGCGCGCGAACAGTTCGAGCTTGCGGAGGAGCGGAAACATCTTCTCAATGCGCCGCCGCACCTCGTCTGGCTTTTGCGAGTGAGCCTCCCGCTTTGCAGTAACCAGCTGGCGTATGTTTCTGGCGCCTCGCGGAGACGGAATTTTTCCCCGCTTGAATACGAGACATAACTCGCACTGGCTCATGGTATAAAAGCCGGGATTTACCCTTACCTTGTCCCACACGAAGGCCACGGTTGCCCACGCAAATCCCCACTCCTTTCCCAAGTCAATGGCTTGGTCAAGATGCGGGTTGGTTGCCCACATGAACAGGAGGCAATCCTGCGCACAAGTGTCGGAAACGTTCAGCGTTTTCAGGTCATTGAGGGTCACCGTGGGATAGTGCCTGATCGCACCGCCCGTATCCTGACTTCCCTCCCCGGCGTGCTGGAGCTGACCTTTGTAGTCCCACGGCGGGTCTGCGTAGATGATGTCGAATTCCCCGGACGGAAGCGGCGGAAACAGCATCCCCATCGTCACTTCCTCTCGAGACGTTGGCTAATTGTAGAGAGGCTTGTGCCATCGGCTGCGCGAGGACCTCCCCCGCGATTGCGCTTCGGTTGGTTGGCAGCGAGGCGACCGACCCGCTCGACCAACTCGGGGTATTCGTACTGCGCTCTCGACACGCCGCCTTCATACTCGCTTCCACCTGGCGGCGCCAAGGGGAGGTCGGTAGCGCCCCGTCAGATTTCGCGGCCCAACAGTCTCTCGTCAAAGGGGAACGTGCTCATCAGCTCGAAGCCTGTCTCGGTGACCAGAACTTGTTGCTCGAGCTTTACTCCCTCGCCTCCCTCCTCGTGACCGATGAAGCTCTCCACGCAAAGGGTCATGTTGGGCTCGACGACGCCGTCGTAGTCCTGTCCGCCGTCGTAGTCGGCTTCGTACACGACATAAGGGTACTCGCCAGTCATCCCGATGCCGTGAATCATAAGGTAATACCGCCTTGCATAATATGGCGCGGGCATTTTCCAAGCCGCTTCCGTGATCTCTCGAAACGTTCTCCCCGGTTCGATCAGCGCGATATTGTGCTGGATCTGCTCATGGGCGAGGCGATAGAGCGTTCGCTGTTTCGGCGTCGGACGGTCTTCGCCGCAAAGGAAAGTGCGTGAGAAATCGGCGTAGTAGCCGTGCGGTCCGATCACGTCGGTATCGTGGGCCACCAGATCGCCGCCACGGACTACGCTCGGGCCGGTCTCCTGAAACCAGGGGTTGGTTCTCTCGCCCGAGCTCAGCAGCCGCGTCTCCACGTAGTCCCCATCGTTCGCAATCACGTGTCGATGGAACTCCGCCCACAGCGCGTTCTCGGTAATCCCAGGCTTGATGGCCTCCTCTATCGCCTTCTCCGCGTCCATGACGCACGCCATCGAACGCCTCGAGCAGGCAATCTCTTCCGGCGTCTTGATTGCACGCGCCCTCTCGGCCGGTGCCTGGGCGTCGAGAATCGTAAACCCTTGCTCCGCCAGATGGCCGACGGCCCGCGCATCGATACGCTCCAGTCCGATTCGCGTCTCGCCCGGACAGTGCTGACGCATCAGCGCGGCGATCTCCTCGGCCCAGAGCCTTGCCGTCTCATCGAGCAACGGCCCACGCGCCACGTAAGAGACCGTCGTGGCGACGCGGAATTCGTCGATCGCTGGATTGTCGCGCTCCAAGTGCTCGCAACCCGCGAACTCGAACAACACGACCGGCCCCTCCAGAGGCACGAACACGTAGCGCGCCGGATTGCGCAGGAGGAACGGCATCATGTTTCGAGCACCAGTCGCGTAGCGCACATTGTGCGGATCGGTCAGCACCACTGCCGCGAACTCGAACCGCGCCATTTCGGCGCGGAGCCGCCTGAGCCGGCCCTTCCGAAGCGCCGTCTCGTCTGGCGCCGGCGGTACCGCGTTCATCTGCTCACTCTGCTGCGTGAAGATCCCTGTCGGGGATGGTAATCACCGGCTCGACCTCGCGCAGCTCCTCGAGCGGAATATGGCAGGCGATGACGTGGCGATCGGCGTTGGCCTGAAGCGGCGGCGGCTCGGTCTCGCAGATTTCGCCGATCTTGCGCGGGCAGCGGGTCGAGAACGGACACCCCTTGGGCGGGTCGAGCGGGCTCGGCAACGAGCCCTCCAGAACGATGCGCCGCCTCTCGACCTCCGGATCAGCGATCGGCACTGCGGACAGCAGCGCCTCGGTGTAGGGATGATAGGGCGGCGCGAAGATTTGCTCCGTCGAGCCGCGCTCCATGATCTGCCCGAGATACATCACCACGACGCGGTCAGAGAGATAGCGGACCGCCGAGAGGTCATGGCTGATGAAGAGCAACGTGGTGCGGTGCTCGCGCTGAATGTCCATCAGCAGTTCCGTCACCGCCGCGGCGACCGAGACGTCTAGCGCCGAGATCGGTTCGTCCGCAATCACCGTCTTGGGGTTGCCGGCAAAAGCGCGGGCGATACCCACCCGCTGTTTCTGGCCGCCCGAGAGTTGACGCGGCTTTCGCGAAACGAAGGCGCGAGGCAGCTTCACCGTGTCGAGTAGCTCATGCACCAATTCCTTCCGCTTCAAGGAGTCGCGCTCGATGCCGAAGCGCTTGATGACCCGGCCGATCTGATAGCCCACCGAGTGGGACGGATTGAGCGTGTCGTTGGGGTTCTGGAACACCATCTGCAGCGAGGCGAGCTGCGCCGCCGAGCGCTTGTTGACCGGTATGCTGCCGAGGTCGGTTCCGTCGAGCACGACCTCGCCGTCGGTCGCGGTCTCCAACCCCATTAGCACCTTGGCGAAGGTGGACTTGCCACAGCCGGATTCGCCCACGATGGCCACAGTCTCGCCCTCGCCGGCACGGAAGCTAATGCTCTCGTTTGCCTTGACCTCGCGCACCGCGCCGCCGGAGACGAGCGCCGCCAACGAACGATCACGCACCTTGTAGTACTTGCGCATGTCGGCGACTTCGAGGACGGTCTCGCCCACGTCGATCGGCTCTCGACTCTCATCGACGCGTACCACTTCGGTGACGTCGATCCCGTTCCAGCGCGAAC
>JAPPNV010000174.1 GCA_028818565.1 Rhodospirillales bacterium
TCCTCGGGCCGGTACTGGAAGCCGTGCCACGGGCAGGTCACGCAGCCATCCATGATGCGCCCCTCGCCGAGCGGCCCGTTCTGATGGGCGCAGACGTTGGCGAGCGCGGACAGCTTGTCGCCGTAGCGGAACACCGCAACGCGCTCGCCATCCTCCAGCGGCACGACGATGCCGCGCCCGTCTTCCACGGAGTCCACGTCGCCGGCGACGACCCAGGGCTCCTCGTCGGTACTCGCCTCGGCGCTCTCCGCCGTGTTTCGATCCTTCTGCCGCTCAATGCGCCCGGCGACCAGGTGCAGGCCGGTCACCATCACCACGCTCAGGCCCACGATGACGGCCAACAGCGGGCTTTGCTTCGATTGCAGGGAGCCGAGCGCCACATGGCAGACGATCGCCGCGTAGGCGACGTATACCGAGATGTGGATCGCCTTCCAGATCGGCGGCGTCAGGAACTTGAGCCAGAAGTCGTGGCTCGTGGCCGCGAGCACCAACAGCAGGAAGAGCGCGAAGATGCCGAAGGTCTCGAACGGGAAGCCGAGGAAGCGGTCGTAGCTCGTGTTGCTCGCCAGCACCGCGACGTATTTGTTCAGCGGACTGAAGGAGTAATAGATGCTGACCACATGCGTGGCGTGGGTGAAGGCGATGGCGCACGTGATCACGCCGAAGTGACGGCGGTTGTAGAGCAGCGGCAGGAAGCGCGAGTCCAGGCGCGCGAGCGGCCCGATGCAGAGGATGAAGGTGAGCATCAGGAAGGCGCAGGTGCCGAAGGCCTGCGCCCGCAGGATCGCCCCGCTGGTCGGCTTGGTGACGTCCTGGAAGCTCGGCGCGATCTTGATGAAGAGCAGGATGTAGGCGACGGCGGCGGCGAGCACCACAACGTCGTAGATGATCTTGTTGCGGTTCCAGCCGACCGGCGCGTAACGCACGCTCATCGCTCAGCCGCCCCCTTACTCGTCCGCCGTGGCGGCGGGCGCCTCGGCCTCTGCCGCGGGCTTTTCCAGCTGGACGGCGGACTTCTCCGTCGGCCCGTGCTGACGAATGGCGAGCGCCGCGATCAGCATCGCGGGCAGAAAGATCGCGAGCACCTTCCACATGTAGGCGTGGGTCTTGCGGTGGCGGCGCTGCATGACGGCGGACCCTTCAACCCCGCCCGCGTTCCGCCGCGACCCAGCGGCAGATCACCAGCGGCCAGAGCACGATACAGCCGGGTATCAGCAGCGGACGGAAGGCGTATGACCGGCGCGCGCCGGCGTCCACCCGCTCGATCCCGTAGAGCAGAAATGCGGCCGTGACGGCGAGCCCGACATAGCCGTAGTACTGCAGAACTTCGATAACGATCCGTGCCGCGTCCACGCTCCAACCCCCTCAAGAGCGGCGCCGTCCGCGGCCCCGGTTGAAGACTGGGTCTCCCCGTCGAGCCGGCGTTTTCGGCGCGGCAGAACGATACGGACGATCATGGCCCGTGCCAACCCCGCGGGCGATCAACTGGCGATCAACAACGCGCGACCGGCATAGCGGAAGTGATGGAATTCGGGGTCATCATGCCGGGTGCCGTCTCAGTCGCTCAAGGCCGCGAGCGCTGCGGCTCTGGTCTGGTAGACCGCAATGAGCCTGTCCACACCGCTGCCTGAGAACACTGCGGCGACGACGCCCTGAGGCGCGCAAACGGCCAGGCGGGCGTCTCGGTCGCGCAGGACCCTGGCGGTGATCCGCAGCGCGCGAACGCCGACGTTGCCGATATAGGCGAGCTGCTCGAAGTCCAGGATGACGGCGCGGTCGCCGTTGAGGAGCGCCGCAGTGATCGTCGTCTCGAGCGACCCGGCGCTCTTCGGATCGATCCGCCCGCTCACAGCTGCGACCAGCACGCTGTCATGCCGCTCGACCGTCACGTCCATCGCGCTTCTCCACCTGAAACCGGCGCGCGCCTATAGCACGAGCGGAACACTTCTGAACAGTCTGGATAGGGGCCGGCGACAAGCCAGAAGGGCCGGAGTTCCCGCGCCACCGGCTCGGGCCTCCAGCACCACACCGGAATGCGCCACCCGACATAGCGGAAGTGCTGGCATTCGGCCGTCACCCACCCCATGATAAGGACAAGCGGCGGCACCCTGTGGCCCCGCCCGCTCCGCGGGACGAGGGGGAGGGGCACGACCGCAGAGGGCTGGGAGATGGCCACCACGACGATACCGATGGCGCGTGGCCTGCCGGTCGTCGGCAGTGTCTTCGACATGGCGCGGGACATGCGCGCCTTCATGACCGACAGCTACCTGGAGCTCGGGCCGGTCTACGGCATGCGGCTGCTCAACCGCCGCTTCACCGTGCTTGCGGGCGTGGAGGCCAACCGCTTTCTCGCGCGCCACGGAACGAAGCACTTCCGCTCGTTCGAGTTCTGGAGCGGCTTCAACGCCTGGTTCGGCGCGGCGCGGTCGACGCTGAGCGCCGACGGAGCGGAGCACGCGGCTTTCCGGCGCACGCTGAAGCGGGGTTATTCGCGCGAGTACGCCGTGGAGCACATGGCGGGCATGGTCGACATCGCGCGGCGGGAGATCGCGGCGTGGCCGCCTGACCGGCCCATGGCTGCGGTACCGGCGCTGCAGCGGATCGTCACCGACCAGGTGGGTACGCTGGTGGCTGGCGTCTCGCCCCGCCCCTACAACGACGACCTGGTCTGCTACGTTCACGGGCTGCTCTCCGCCACCGTCGTGCCGCGGCCCTACCTGCGTTGGTCGCCGCGCTTCCGCCGCGCTTCCGCGCGGGTGGACGAGCTCTACCACGAGGTGATCGACTGCCACTCCGGCACGATGCGAGAGCGGCACGGCGCCGAGCCCGACCTGATCGACGACCTCCTGGACCTGCACGAAGAGGACCCGAAGTTCTTCCCCGAGGCGGACCTGAAGATCGCGGCCATGGGCCCCTTTGTCGCGGCGCTCGACACGGTGGCGGGCACCTGCGCCTTCATGCTCTACGCCCTGCTCACGAACCCGGACGTGCTGGCGAAGGTGCGCGAAGAGGCCGATGCCCTTCTCTCTGGCGACGTACCGGCGGAGCAGGCGCTCCGCGAGATGGACGCGACGCACCTCGCGGCGATGGAAACCATGCGGATGTATCCGGTGACGCCGCTCCTGGTCCGCACCGCCGCCAACTCCTTCGAGTTCGCCGGCCACCGCATCCCCGCCGGCGAACGGGTGATGATTGCGACCGCCGTGCCTCACTACTTGCCGGAGTTCTTCCCCGAGCCCGAGCGCTTCGACATCGACCGCTACACGCCGGAACGGGCGGAGCACAAGCAGCCCTACGTCTATGCGCCCTTCGGCCTCGGCCCCCATCGCTGCCTCGGCAACGGCTTCGCCGAGGTGCAGATCGCCATCACCATGGCGACCATCCTGCACGAGGTCGACCTCGACCTCGACCGGGCCGCGTACAACCTGAAGACCACGCAGTTTCCAATGCCCGCGCCGGCCGAATCCTTCAAGGTCCGCGTCAAGGGCCGGCGCGGCGCCGTGCAGCCGCTCGCGGAACGGAAGCCGTGGGGTGCGCTTGGAGGGGCCGTGCTTGGGGGCGCGCTGTGGGGCGCTCTCGGCGCCGAGGCTGCGAGAGAGGCGCTCCGCTCGTTGACTCCGGCCCACCTCGGCCGGCGACCGCTCAGCCGATGAGGGCCGCGTAGCGGTCCACGACGGGCATCACCCCGTCGCGCCCCTCCGGCGGCAGGATCAGCAGCGCACGGTCCATCCCGGCTTCCCGGCAGGCATCGAGATAGCCTTCCTCAGGCTTGGCACCGAAGACCGTAACCGACACCGTGGCCGGGTCGCGCCCGGCGGCATCGGCCGCGGCCCGGAGCCTGGCCATGCCGTCTGCCGGATCGGGCAGAAGCGGGCCGCGCGGGAACCAGCCCGAGCAAAAGTCCATCACCCGGCGCATGGTGTGACCTTACTACTGCGCATACACTGTGCTATGACACTGACGCAAGGTTGCAGCTTCCTCCTGTATTAACGTTATGC
>JAPPNV010000198.1 GCA_028818565.1 Rhodospirillales bacterium
GCGTACTTCTCGCTCGCCGACAGCATCTTGGCGATGCAGGTGCAGGCGGCGTTGTTGACCGACTGGATCGCGCCCACCGTCGCCAGCGAGACCGGCGCCGGCCGCGTGCAATTCACGACCGAGCCCTCCGGCGCGATCATCTTGATCGGCTTGAGAACACCGTCGTTCCAGGTGATGTCGTAGCAAAGGAGGGGGAAGAGGGGGGCGAAGAAGCCGCCCCACGAGGCCCAGTAGGTGCAGTTGATACCGTAGTGCGACTGCGGGCTCGAGCCGGTGAAGTCGAAGGTGAGCTCGTCGCCCTCCTTGGTCATGGCGAGCAGCACGCGGCAGGTTTCGCCCTCGATGTCGAAGTACTGCCGCGCTTCCCAGCGGCCATCCGGCAACTCCCGCAGGCGTTTGCGGAGCAGTGTCTCCGATTGGTCGACCAGCGCCGCGCAGGCCTCGTCCACCGGTTCCGCGCCGTACTTGTCGATCAGCGCACCCATGCGCTCCCGCGCCACGTTGTTGGCCGCGATCATGGAGGAGAGGTCGAGCGCCACCATCTCGGGCGCCCGCACCATGTTGAGCACCGTGTCCATGACGTCGCGGCGCATCTCGCCGCCCTCGACCAGCTTGATGCCGGGCGAGCTGAAGCCCTCGGTGAAGATGTCGCGCGAATCCGGGCTGAAGCCGCCTGGCACCATGGCGCCGATGTCGTAGACGTGGACGAAGCAGGCGCTCCACGCGACCAGCCGGCCGTCATGGTGGATCGGCGCCACGAGGTAGATGTCCGAGGTGTGGAGCGCCGCCGTGTAGGGGCAGTTGGTGAGGAACACGTCGCCTACGCCGATATCGCCCTCGAAGCGGCGGATGACGGCCTTGCAGGCCTCGGCGGCGCTGGTCAGGTGGTGGAGGAAGCCGACCCCCCCCATGAGCAGCGAGCCGTCTGCGCGATAGAGGGAGACCATGAGGTCGTGTCCCTCGTTGGTGATCGCGCTGCCCGAGACGTGCTTGAGCGTGATGACAGCCTCGTCGATGACGCGGAACAGCCGATGGCGAATGATGGAGAAGGTGATCGGGTCCATGGCGGGCCTCAGCCGAGCTCGATGGAGATGTTGCGGTAGGCGTCCACCCGGCCGGACTGGCCGGCCTGGACGACGATGGTCGTGATCGGGGTGTGAATTACGGCTGGGCCGGCGACGACGTTGCCGGGGGCCAGCCGCTCGAAGTCGTAGATGTCTGCCGGGGCGAAGCCGCCTTCCGCTTCCACGAAGATGTCGCGTTTGCCGATTTGTGCCGCGCCGGGATCGGTGCCGTCCAGCGCCGCCCGCTCGATGCGGGGCCGCTCCACCATGCCGCGGGCGGTCAGCCGAAACATCGTCATCTCCATGCCGGCGGCGCGGTAGGCGGAGCCCTTGCCGAACTTGCGCTCGTAAAGCGCCTCGAAGTCCGCGGCCAAGCGGCCGACGGCATCGTCGTCCATCGGCCTGCCGCCTGCGACCGGCGTCGTCACCTCGTGCACCTGGCGTCCGTAGCGCAGGTCGATCGACCAGTCGAGAGCGATCGCATCGTCGGCGAACCCTTCGGCGGCAAGCTGTGCGCGGGCGCGGTCCATCATCGGCGCGTAGATCTCGTTGATTTCCGCAGCCGGGCTCGGCATCGGCAGCGTCTTGGTAACGGTGTATTCGTGGACGATGTCGGCCGAGAGCAGGCCGAAGGCGGCATTCACCGAGGCGGTATAGGGCACGACGATCCGCTTGACGCCGAGCTCCGCGCCGAACACGCCGCAGAGCAAACCGCAGCTGCCGCCGAAGGCGTGCAGCACGAAATCTCTGGGGTCGAGTCCGCGTTCGACGGTGATCTCATGGATGAGGTCGGTGATCTGCGCTGCGGCGATGCGGTAGATGCCGATGGCGGCCTCTTCCACGCACATGCCGAGCGGCTGTGCGACCCGCTCCGCAAAGACCCGCCGGGCCGCTTCGACATCGAGCGCGATGGTGCCGCCGAGGAAGGTGCCGGGGTCCATGTAGCCCACCAGCAGCATGACATCGGTGAGCGTGGGCTGCTCCCCGCCAAGGCCGTAGCAGACCGGGCCGGGCCTGGCGCCGGCGCTCGACGGGCCCACGCCCGGCACGCCGGTGGCCGGGTCCAGCGCGACGATGCTGCCGCCGCCGGCACCGATGGAGACCACCTCGATCTTGGGCGCCACGTAGTGGTAGCGGTCGACCATGGGCTCGCGGGCGTAGTCGATGGCGCCGCCCTGGATTACGCCCACCTTGAAGGTGGTGCCCCCCATGTCGCAGGCGATGATGTCCTCGTCTTCCATGAGCCGGCCGAGATGGCGGCTGCCGATGACGCCGGCGGCGGGCCCGCACTCGAGCATGCCGACCGCTCGCTCGGCCGCCTCCTCTGCCGGCAGCAGGCCGCCGTAACCCTGCATCACCAGAAGGGGCCCGTCGTAGCCTCGCCCCCGCAGCAGCGCCTGCAGGCTGGTGATGTAGTCGCTGGCGATGCGCCCGGCATAGGCGTTGATGACGGTGGTGGACGCGCGCTCGTACTCGCCCGGCACCGGCGCGATGTCACTCGAGAGCGTGACATAGACGTCGGGCGCATTCTCGCGGATCAGCTCGCCCATCCGCTGCTCGTGGGTGGCGTTGTAGAAGGACCAGAGGAAGGAGACCGCGAGCGCCTCGATCTCTTCATCCTCGACCAGCGAGCGGATCGCCTGACGCACCGCGTCTTCGTCCAGCGCACGCAGCACGGCGCCCTTGTAGTCTACCCGCTCCGGCACGCCCCTGGTGCGTGACCCCGGCACCAGCGGCGGAGCGCGGTCGGTCGCCACCGGGTGCTTGATGCCGTCCTCGGTCAGGCCGGCCCAGCGGCCGTAGGCGCCGCGGGTGATGGTCAGCGTGTCCTCGAAACCTTCGGTGGTGATCAGGCCCGTCCGCGCGCCTGAGCGGGTGAACAGCGTGTTGTCCACGACCGTCGAGCCGTGCATGAAGAGCGCCGTCCGCCCCAAGAGCTCGTCGGTGGTGAGGCCAACGCCGTCTGCCGCGGCACCCACGGCGGCGAGCACGCCGTCCGCGAAATCGGGCGGAGTAGAGAGCGCCTTGCCGAGGCGCACCGGCTCGCCGGCGGCGAACAGCACCGCGTCCGTACAGGTGCCGCCGACGTCGGTCGCGACCACGTAGCGGGCGTCGCCTGATTCGCTCATGCCGTGTCTTTCCTCTGCCGGGCGCCATCTTGCGCGGCGGGCGGGCGAACGCAAGCTGACAACCGGTGGAAACAGAGGCGAGGTTGGTGTATTAGATGTGTATGGCACGCACCAACGTAGATATCGACGACGCGGCTTGCGCGGAAGTCATGCGCCGCTATCGCTTGGCGACCAAGCGGGAGGCGATCAACTACGCGCTGCGCACCCTCGCGGCGGAGCCGCTCGGCGTTGACGACGCCCGCCGGCTGCGCGGTTCGGGATGGGAGGGCGATCTGGACGAGATGCGGACAGGCCGGGAATCGTGATCCTGATCGACACCTCCGCCTGGATCGAGTTTCTTCGAGACACCGGATCGCCCACTTGCAACCGCGTGGACACGGTGCTGGGCGGCGAAATTGCCACCTGCGACGCGGTGAGGATGGAAGTGCTTTCCGGAGCGCGCGACGAGCAGCATCTGCAAAGCCTGCGCCGGCTTCTCGCCCGGGCGGTTACGATCCCCATCCGGCCCGCAGACTACGACGAGGCCGCCGCGCTCTATCGACGTTGCCGCCGCGAAGGAGAGACCGTTCGCAAGCTCATCGACTGCCTGATTGGCGCCGTCGCCATCCGCGTCGATGCCGCCGTCCTCCACAATGACTCAGACTTCAGTACGCTCGCGCGCCACGCGAGCCTGAAGGTCGATCGTCAGCGCTAGTCTGCCCGCGAACCTCTTGAACAAGGCACGGGTGTAAGTTGACGCCATTTGGCGATGGCGGCGGGCGGCGGGGGAAGGTAGCATTCAACAAGCGAATAAGGCC
>JAPPNV010000427.1 GCA_028818565.1 Rhodospirillales bacterium
GGGAAGGCCACGAGGGTGACGTCGACGACGCCGGCGAAGCGATCGCGCGCGCGCATCACGCCCTCGAAGGAGACCAGCCTGGTCGCGAAGTCCACGTCGATCTGCGCGTGCAGGCGGCCGATGCCGTGGGCGGCCGCGAGCCTGAGGGCGGTGCTGGCGCGCTCCTCCACGTCGGCGACGGTGAAATGGATCTTGGCCTCACGGGCACGGTCGAGGGCTTCCTGCGGCCCGCGCGCGCCGAGCAGATCGCGGCTCAGCACCTTGTCGATGTGGAAGTGGGGATCGACGAAGGAGGGCGTGACCAGCCCGCCATGTGCGTCGATGCGCGCTGCCGCGTTGCCATCGAGGGTGGGGGCGACCGCCTCGATACGCCCTTCGCGGATGCCGATGGAGACCGGCGCCGCATCGTCGAGGCGCACCGCGTCGTGAATAAGAAGGTCCCACTCGGGGCCCGGAGTCTCGTCCGTCATGTCTCCTCCGTCGTCATGATGCTTGTCGGGGTCGCGCCGTTACTCCCAGTGGATCGGCGTGGTGGTGATGACCTCGACGCTGTCCTCGTGGACGATCAGGTTCTGCTCGAAGCCCACCGCGCCGACCCCCTCCCAGGCGAGGAAAGCCTCGGAGCTGCAGACCATGTTTCCCTGGATGAGCTGGTCCTCGTCGCAGGTCGAAAGCCCGTACATCGGGTTCTCGAACATCATGTCGCAGAGGTGGCCGTAGAGCGGCCATTGCAGGCCGGCCTGATCGACCGTGTCGCCGCCGCCGGCTTCCCTGGTCAGCCGGTCGCCTTCGCGTGCGAGCTCGTGGGGCGAGACGCCGGGGCGGATCTTCGCCATCACGCCGTCGACGATGCCCATGCAGGCTTCCATCAGCTCGCGCTGGGTGTTGCTCGGCCGGCGCCCGCACACCGCCGTCCGCCCCGGGTCCAGGAAGTAGCCGTGGCGCATCGGCCCCATGATCCAGCCGCGCACGAAATCGCCCTCCACGGGCGCGGAATCGGGATCGGCGCCGCTCAGCGGATAGCGGCTGAAGTTGTTCATCTCGTCGCCGGTGCCGTGGGAGAGGCGGATGACCGCGGGAATGCCGCCCCGGCGCACCACCTCGGCAGCGCCGGCGGCCGCGGCCTCCGCCTCGGTCTGGCCCGAGACGAGCCCCTCCATGATGAGCGTCAGCGCGCGGCTCGCGATATCGCCGGCCTCGCGGAAGACATCCAATTCGCGCGGGCTCTTGACGTGCTGCACCGACTTGACGAGATCGTCTTCCGGGCACCAGTCGATGCGCGGGCACCATTCGCGCAGCCAGTCCATGTACTTGCAGGGCAGAAAATCCGTGCCGACGATGGCGACCGGGCCGGTGATTCCCTGCTCGTTGAGCGCATCGGCGGTGCCCCTGATCGGGTTCTGGTGCCAGTGCCAGTTGTCGGTCGCGAGCCAGTCCGCCGGCTCCAGAAGCTCGTCGTTGTGGAGCTCCGGCTCCCGGCCTGCGCGCATGATCACGGCGTTGTGGCCGCGCCCCTGCCAGAGGTTGTTGTCCGGAGTCTGACCGGGGTGCCCCGAATAGTGGTTCACCAGCCAGAGCAGGTTGGCGCAGCGGTCGTAGGAGCTCGCGCCCCGCGACCAGATGACGGCGGTCTCGTAGCCGCGCCGCGCCATCTCGCCGTGGACCTTGGCCCAGCGCGCCTCGTATTCCTCCCTGGGAAAGACCTGGCTCGTCATGGCCGCCCCCTTCGACCTGCCGTCACGGAAGGTTACTGCCATTGGCGGCTCCCCACCAACCGGCAAGGGTTAGCACGGCCTCCTCGACCACAGACGGTCATCTGAGCCCTGGCGCTCCGCGACGGTGAGGCGCCCGGCCGCGGTCATGGCGTCCAGCGCCTCCCGGAGCGAGCGGCTGGACACCAGGTACTTGCTGATCTTGCCGGGCGGGAGCGTCCGGTCGCGCTCCTTCAGCGCGCCTGAGACATACGCACGGAGCTCTGCGAAGGAGCGGGGTTCGGCAAGGATCGGCGCGAGCAGCCATGCGAACTCGTCCGGCTCAAGCGACGTCTCCCACTCGACCGTGATCTTCTGCTCGAAGCTGTAACTGCCCTCGAGCAGGATCGCATCCGGGCTCGGCCGGCCGGCCCGCCTAGCGCGACGCGCCTGAGCCATGGGCCGGCGCCCTGGGTCCCACCACCCTCGTCCGGGTGAGCCTGCAGTCGAGCACGTCGACAATGGCGGCCGTCAGCGCGCGAATGGCCCCGGTCGCCCCGGCGGGGTTCCAGAAGAGGCCGATATCGAAGTCGTCCAGAGCGGGCAGCTCCGGACATGGCGGCAACGGGCTGAGCGTGGGCGGCACGGTGCTCTGCGAAATCGCCGTGAGGCCGAGGCCGCTCTCGATCGCTGCCTGGTTACCGGCCAGGTTGGAGCTGGAATAGACGATCCTGTAAGGGATGTCCCGGCGCCGCAGCGCGCTGAGCACGCGCAGCCGGTACTGGCAGCCATCCGGGAAGAGTACGAGCGGGAGCGGTCGCCGCGCGCGCAGATCGTGGGCCTGGCTGCCGACCCAGGCCATCGGCTCGCGCCATTGATCCGTCAGATTGGCGGTCGATCTGTCGTCGTGCACGGCCAGCACGACGTCGAACTCGTTGCGGGCGAGCCCGCCGATCAGGTCGCGGCTCAGCTCGCAGGTCACGTCGAGTGCGACATCCGGGTGGGTTTCGGAGAACCGGCCCAGCAGTTGTGGCAAGAACGAGAGCGCGAAATCGCTCGGGATGCCGACGCGGATCGTCCCGGTCAGGATGCCGCCGTCCAGGCGGCCGACGCACTCGTCGTTCAATGCCACGATCTGCTTGGCGTACTCGAGGACGATCTCGCCCTGCGGCGTGAGCCCGAAGGTCTTGCCAGAATTAGAGAGGATGGGCCCGCCCACGATCTGTTGCAGGCGCCGCATCTGCAGGCTCACCGCCGACTGCGAGCGGCCGATCTCTTCGCCGGTCCGCGAGAAGCTCTGCGTCCGTGCCAGGACGAGCAGCGTTCTCAGCAGGTCGATCGGGAGGATGCGTTCCATTCGTGCATCATGAGAGGCGCTTATGAAACTATATTGACTATTAATGCGGATAATCAATCGCCGGGTGCTATTGGTGGTCGCTGCCGCCTCGTAAAGTGACGGGATCCATTGCCGAGAATGACAACAATACGGAGGGAGGCACCGTGACCGACGCGGAGAGGATCACCACGCAGAAGGTTTGGAGCGTCGGCGAGATGCAGCGCCGCCTGCGCAATCTGCACGCGCTGATGGACGAGCGCTCGCTCGACGCCGTGATCCTGACGAGCCTTCACAACGTCCTCTACTACACGGGTTTCTTCTGCCCGCCGTTCGGCCGGCTGCACTCCGCGGTGATCCCGAGGAACGGCGAGCCCGCGCTCATCGTCTCCCTGATCGAGGATGTCCGACCCCGGCACTGCTGCTACTACGAGGACATCCGCCTGTTCCACGACTGGGAGATGAACCCGCTCGAAAACAACCTGCGGCTCTACGGCGAGGTGCTGCGCGACAACGGGATCGCGAGCGGCCGCCTGGGCTACGAGGAAGATTCGGTCTCGGTCGCCTTCAAGGCGATGATCGACCGCGCGCTCGGCGGCTTCGAGTTCGCCGACGTGGCCTACGACACCATGCGCCAGCGTCTGATCAAGTCGGAGGAGGAGATCGCCCTCATCCGCCAGGGTGTCGAGACCTGCGAGGCAGGTGGCCATGCCGCGCTTGAGGCGCTGAAGCCAGGCGTGACCGAGGCGCAAATGGCACGCGCCGCCACTGCCGCGCTCGACGAAGAGCTCAGCAGGCGCTTCCCCGACATCGAGATCGACAACCTCAACATGTGCTGGATTCAGACCGGCCCCTATCGGAGCCGCGTCGGCCACATCATGAACTCCCACCGGGAGGTGCAGAAAGGCGAGATGATCAGCGTCAACCCCTACGCGATCATCGGCGGCTACTACCACGT
>JAPPNV010000163.1 GCA_028818565.1 Rhodospirillales bacterium
ACTCGGCGTCTTCATCCTCTGGCTCGGCTGGTTCGGCTTCAACGGCGGCTCCCAACTCGCACTGAGCGGGGCGATCGACGCCGTGGCGCTGAGCAACATCCTGGCCAACACCAATCTCGCGGCGGCGGCCGGCGTGCTCGCGGCGATCACGCTCTCGCGGCCGATCATGGGGCGTGTCGACCTGATCACCAGCCTGAACGGCGCAATCGCGGGCCTGGTGGCGATCACCGCCGGGCCCGACATCGTCGATCACTATTTCGCCGTCATCATCGGCGCGATCGGCGGCGCCATTGTCGTCCTCGGCGTGAAGTTCCTTGAGATCGTCAAGGTGGACGACGTGGTCGGCGCGGTTCCGGCGCATCTCTTTGCCGGGGTGTGGGGAACGCTCGCGGTCTGCATCGCGGCCGGCGGCGATCCAGTCGTGCAGATCATCGGCATCCTCGCCATCGGCGCCTTCGTCTTCGGCACCTCGTACCTGGCATGGTTCTTGATCGACAAGTCTCCGCTCCGGGCACGGATCCCAGAGGCGCACGAGGAGCTTGGCCAGGATGCGGCGGAGCTCGGCATTGAGTCCTACCCGGAATTCGTGCTAATGCCCGAAACTGACGACTGATGCCGTCGCGCCACGGTGCGCGCGGGCGGCCGCGGCACCGTGGAGCCCATGCGAGTTTGAGTGTGGCGCGCCCCCAAACAAGGTATATGATCGTACCAGCACGGTCTTAGGAGACGACGGCAATGGAGTTGACGATCGAACGCGACGATAACGCTCTGACCGCTTGCGTGAATGGGCGTATCGACAGCACCAATGCCCGCGATTTCGAGGAAGCGATCCGAACCAAGATCGAAGACGGCGACCGCGCCGTGATCATGGATTTCGAGAAGCTCTCCTACATCAGCAGTGCGGGGCTCCGCGCCGTGCTGATGACCGCCAAGACCCTGTGGAAGCGGGACGCCAAGTTCGCGCTCTGCTCGCTCTCAGGCCCGGTCAAGGAAGTGTTCGAGATCAGCGGCTTCGACAAGATCATCCCGATCCACGATACCCGCGAAGGGGCGCTGAACTCACTCGACGGGTAGCGCCGTCCGCAGGCGGGCCATCAGCCCGTCGGCAGTCACGACTCCCGAAGGAGAGATGGCGACACCGGCGGCGCGCAGCATCCGCGCCGTCCACGTGTTGCACGTGTTGAACAGGTGGAATTCGCCGCGGGCGTTGTAGAAGCGGCTGCCTGGGTAGAGACCGCGAGAGACGGATTCGGCACGGCGGCCGGCAGGGCGTTCGAACTCCGCCGCAAGCGTCTCGATCAAATTGAGAAAGCCCGCCTCGGTCAGCGGCACGGCGACGACCTCCCGCCCGGTATTGCTGACCCGTGGTGCTGCCGCGAGCCCCGCCATGTGCATCACCGCCGGCGTGGGCACGAGCGCCGCGGAGAGCGTCATGCCGATGGTCTTCTCCTTCGCCGGGTAATAGACGCGGTCGCCCCACCCGAATTCGAAAAATGCGGCGCCGGGAAAATCCTCCGCCTCGGGCAGCAAGCCGGTGTCGGCGAGCCCGGGCGCAGGCACGACGATCGCCGTATGCCAGCCGTTGCTGGCGACCTGGATGACGTGGGTGCGTGGGCCTCCGTCGTCTGGTGCAATCGGAGGCGCGGTCTCACAGGTGGCAAGCCAGAGCGCGCAGAGCGCGAGCGCCGGCCCGATCAGCCAGCGCCTCACGATGCGCCTCCCGCCGGCGGCCCCTGTTAGAGCAGCTCCTCGGCGAGGAAGCGGATTTCCTCCCGCCCGGCGCCGGCGAGCAGAAGCGCTGTCACCGAGCCCTCGGCCTCGGCCTGCTTCCATGCCGCAAGCCGCTCCCTGATGTGCGCCTTCGGCCCCACCAGGGCGATGCCGTCGGCGAACTCGTCGGGCACGGCCTCCACCGCGCCTTGCTTGTCGCCGGAGAGGAAGCGGTCCTGGATGACTTCGGCGGCGTCACCGAAACCGAGCCGGTGGGCATAGTCGTTGTAGAAGTTTCGGCCGCGCGCGCCCATGCCGCCGACATAGAGTGCGAGCGACTGCTTGACCGCGAGCAGGGCGCGGGCGTGATCGTCGTCGATCTTCACATTGACGAAGGGGGCGATGGCGAAGCCCTCGCGCCGCTCACCGTGGCCGCCCCGGCGGAAGCCCTCGACCAGGGGCTCGCGATAGACGTGGGCGCGCTCCGGCATCATGAAGAGCGGGAACAGGCCGTCGGTGATTTCGCCTGCCAGCCGGAGCCCCGCAGGCGAGACCGAGCCGGTGTAGATCGGCAGCGGCTGGCGGGCGTGGATGATGCTCTTCAGCGGCTTGCCGAGCCCGGTGGAATCCGGGCCGCGATAGGGCATGGAATAGTGCATGCCTTCGTGGACGACCGGCTCCTCCCGCGCCACGATGCGGCGCACGATCGAGACGTATTCCCGCAGCCGCTCGTGGGGCTTGCCGTAGGCGACCCCGTGCCAACCCTCGATCACCTGCGGCCCCGACGGCCCGACGCCGAGGACGAAGCGCCCGCCTGAGAGCGCCTGCAGGGTCATCGCGGTCATGGCGGCGCAGGCCGGCGTGCGCGCCGGCATCTGCATGAGCGCGGTGCCGACCGTCATCCGCTCGGTCCGGGCCAGGATCCAGGTAGCCGGCGTCACCGCGTCCGAGCCATAGGCCTCGGAGGTCCAGATCGACTGGTAGCCAAGAGACTCGGCCTCGCGGATCAGGTCGATGTCGATGGCGAAGTCCCGGCCGGAATAGCCGAGCACGAGCCCGAGTTGCAGCACTGCTCTTCTCCTGGCGTGCGCGGCGGCGAAAGCCGCGCCGAGTGTGTGGGGGGATGGGCCGTCTCTGTTATAGTAATAGCTTGGGAACAAGAAGGGGAGGAGACCATGGGCAACATGTGGAACAGCGACCCGCGCGGCTGGCGCCTGTCACGGCGCGGCTTCATGAAGGGCGCAACCGCGCTCGCCGGCACGGCGGCGCTCTCAAGCACCTTCGCAGGCCGGAATGCCAGGGCGCAGGAAAATACGCTCACTTATCTGAGCTGGCCGGGCCATGCCGACCCGTTCATCGTCGAGCCCTTCGAGCAGGAGCACGGCGTCAAGATCGTCGGCAAGGAATACGTGGGCGGTGAGCAGATGCTCGCGCTCGTCAACCAGTCGCCGCCCGGCACCTACGACGTCATACTGTCCGACCGCGAATACATCGTGCAGCTGCGCGATGCCGGCTTCATCGACAAGATGAACCCGGCCGACTATCCCTTCGACGACTTCTGGCCCGAGTTCCAGCAACTCGAGGGCCACTGGCTGGAGGGCGACCTCTATTCGGTGATGGTGGACTTCGGCTATCTCGGCCTCGTCCACAACACCGATCACCTCAGCGAGGCGGACTGCAGCAGCTACGGCGTGATGTGGGAAGACAGGGTGAAGGGCAAGGTCGGCCACTTCGACTGGTACCTGCCGACCATGGGCTGCCTCAGCCTCTACAACGGCAACAAGGACCCGTTCAACATCGACGGCGCGGCGTTCGACAAGCTGCGCGATACCACCTTCTCTCTGGCACCGCAGCTCGCCGGCTTCTACGCCATGGCCGACGTGTTCACCTCGATGACCAACCAGGACGCCTGGGTCATGCCCGGCATCGGCGAGTGGATCTCGATCATCCTGCACAGGGGCGGTCTGCCGATCACCACCACCATCCCGGACGAGGGCGGCATCCAGTGGACCGAGTCGTGCTCGATCGGCAAAGGGTCCGAGAAGCAGGACTTGGCCGCGAAGTTCATCCAGTACCTGGCTAGCCCCGAGGGGCAGTGGCGCATCGCCGCCAAGCCGTCCTACAACGCCTCGATCCCGAACAAGAAGGGCTGGGAGGCGCTCAACGAGAACGATCCCGAATTGTCCGAACTGCTTCGGCACCGGTTCGACAAGCGGAACGTCATGGACGAGTACAAGGACGGCAAGATCCAGCTTCGCAAGACCCCGG
>JAPPNV010000336.1 GCA_028818565.1 Rhodospirillales bacterium
CGACATCGACCAGCATCCCTGGGTCAACCACCACGAGCACCGCGACCTGGAACGCCTGGCCCGGTCCGGAACGACGGTCGTGCACTGCCCGCGCGCCTTCGCCCAGTGGGGCGACATGATGCGGAGCCTTGGCGGATACCGCGCCGCCGGTGTCAACCTGGCGCTTGGCACCGATTGCTACCCGCACGACCTGGTCGAGGAGATGCGGATTGCCGGCCTCATGTCGAAGGTGGCGAGCGGCCACGTCGACCTGCTGCCGACCGAGGCGGTGTTCGAGATCGCAACGCTGGGCGCGGCCCGGGCGCTCGGCCGGGACGACCTGGGGCGACTGGCGACAGGTGCCAAGGCGGACCTCGCCCTGGTCGATCTGCGCCATCCCTCAATGCGCCCGCTACGCGACCCGCTGAAGTGCCTGGTCTATTCCGGCACGGCCGCGGCGGTTCGCGACGTTTTCGTGAACGGCGAGCAGGTGGTGAGAGATCGCACCGTACTCACGGTCGATCAGGACGATGCACTGGACCGTCTGCAGGAGGGCCAGAAGCGTGCGCTCGACCGAATTCCGGAACTGGACTGGGCAAAGCGCAGCGCCGACGAAATGTCTCCCTTCTGCCTGCCGCTCGACTGAACCACGGTGTCGGGGCCGGCATGCCGGCCCTGAGGCAAGTGAGCCGGGGTTTTCTCCCATCCGGTGGTCCAACAACGGGGGCAAGTCCAAACCCGCAATGCACTAACATTCGACTTGGACCAGTCGACGGGGGCAGGTCAACCCGGGCCCGATGCTCCGGCGGCGCCACAGGCCTCAGACGTCGGGTCCCCAGTCATCGTATTCGGGCATGTCGCCGGCCAGCCGAAGCCACGGCAGTCTGGTATCGGCGAAGATGTGATAACCCGGCTCGGCTGCCGCCGGATTGCGGAGGCTGCCCACTGTTACGTCGAGCTCCTCGGCACCGTCGATGATGAAGGCGAGGTGGGTCCCGCAGTCCCGGCAGAAGTACCGCGTCGCCTCGGTCGTGGATTTCAGCTCTGCGGGCGTGCCCTTCGACCAGGACCATGCCGCGGTCGGGAAGGTGATCCAAGTGACCACGGGCGCGGCCTGCACCCGGCGGCAGATCGTGCAGTGGCAGTGGAAGATGCGCAGCGGCTCGGCATCCGCCCGGTAGCGCAAAGCGCCGCAGAAACACCCGCCTTCATGGGCCATGACCGTCCCTCCCCTGATCGCTATCGAGTTCACCCTCGCCCGGCCGCTCGCCCGTCAAGTCGCCGGTTGCACCTCCCGGGCTATCATATCGAGGGCGCTTCGGGCGGTCTCGACGATCCGATCTATCTGCTCCTCGGTGACGATCAGCGGCGGCGCCAGGACCATGCTGTCGCGCACCGCTCGGACGATGACGCCCCGCTCAATGCAATGATCCCGGCACTTGACCCCCACCTTCAGGTCGGGATCGAAGCGCGTGCGCGACGCCTTGTCCTCGGCGAGTTCGATCGCCCCGATCATCCCGACGCCGCGCGCCTCGCCGACCAGC
Source organism: Rhodospirillales bacterium (assembly GCA_028818565.1). Taxonomy (GTDB): domain Bacteria; phylum Pseudomonadota; class Alphaproteobacteria; order UBA828; family UBA828; genus WTGU01. The sequence continues at coordinate 1,524 of JAPPNV010000336.1, forward strand.
GGATGGTCCGCCAACTCCCTCAGCCGGGCTTGCAGGTATGGACCGGTCGTCTGCCGGACGGTGTCGACGATGCCCTCGTCTTCCAGGATGCGGATGTTTTCCAGTGCCACCGCGCAGGCAACGGGATGGCCGGAATAGGTGAAGCCGTGGGCGAACTCGTCGTCCGCCGCGTTCAGCACTTTGGCGACCCGGTCGCCGAGCAAGACGGCCGAGAGCGGCACGTAGCTCGAGGTTAGGCCCTTGGCGACGGTCATCAGGTCCGGCGTGAATCCTAGTGTCTCACAGCCGAACCACGGACCGGTCCGTCCGAAACCGCAGATCACCTCGTCCGCAATCAGCAGCACGTCGTACTCGGTGCAGATCCGCTGAACCTCCGGCCAGTAGCTCGCGGGCGGCACGATCACGCCGCCAGCACCCTGGATCGGCTCGCCGATGAAGGCCGCGACCCGGTCGGGACCAAGCTCGATAATTTTCTCTTCCAGTGCCCTGGCGGCGTGAAGACCGAACTCGTCGGGCTCCATGTCGCCCTCGTGGTCGAACCAGTAGGGCGCATTGACATGCTCGAATCCGGGCAGCGGCAAGTCAGCCTGCGGATGCATGAAGGACAGTCCCGACAGGCTCGCCGCCGCCAGTGTGACGCCGTGATAGCCGTAACGCCGGCCGATGATGGTCTTCTTCTCGGGCCGGCCGCACAGGTTCCAGTAGTAGCGAACGATCTTGACGACCGAATCGTTGGCCTCCGACCCCGAATTCGCGAAGAAGACCTGATTCAGGCTCTCCGGCGTGATCTCTGCCAGCTTCGCGGACAGCTCCACCGCCGGCGGGTTCGTCGTCTGGAAGAAGGTGTTGTAGTAGGGCAGGTCGAGCAGCTGGCGATAGGCCGCCTCGGCGATTTCCTTCCGCCCGTAACCGACATTGACCGACCAGAGGCCCGCCAGACAGTCGAGCAGCTGGTTGCCGTCGGAATCCCACAGATAGGCGCCCTCGGCCCGCGTGATGACCCGGACGCCCCTGGCCGCGAGTTCGGCGTGGTTGGTAAAGGGATGGACGTGATGCGCGCGATCGAGCGTCTGCCAGTACGCCGTCGTCCTGTTCTCCAGCCCGGTGCTCGTCACTGCTTGCCTCCCCGTCTCTCAGCATCCGCTGTGCCGGCGGTGCCCGCTTCACCGTGCGATGCCACCGAGCCGGTGGTGAGCAATCGCTCGAACTCAATCGATGAGCCGGCGCCGGTTCCCATCTGGGCCCGCCCTTGTTCGAGCGGCCCATGCCGAACGCTATTGCATCGGCGGTTTCTCCGCCATGCTGGACGGCAGGCGGACCGGAGCGAAGCGAAGCGAAGCCAGAAGGCAAGCTTGGCGGCAAGACCATTCTCGGCCTTGGTGACGCGAGCTCCAGGCTACCACGTGTCCGGCATCGTAACGGGAGCTGCCTTGGCTTTGCCCCCGATGACGGCTTTCGCGTTTCAGGTATTCTGTCCGGTGGCAGTCTGGGGCGCGTGCTGTCGAATGCAGCCCTTCCCGCCCTTCGACGCAGAAGAGGTCGGCACGAGCAATGAAGATTTCGCTGCCCGGCATGCTCGAAGGGTTGCAGCCGCAGCCGCGCTTTCTCGCGATCTGGCTGGCGCTTCTTGCGCTCATCGTCATCAGCGCGATTTTCGTGCCGAGGAGCCTGATGGCTGCCTCCATCCTCGCCATCATTCCATTGGCGGCGTTCCTCTGCATCGCGTCCATGGGCGAGGCACTGGTGCTCATGGCGCGGGGCATCGACCTCTCGATCCCCGCCGTCATCACGCTCTCCAGCAGCCTTATTCTCGGTGTCTCCGGCGGCCAGGACGCCGCGCTGGGCCAGGCGATCGTCGTGGCGCTCGCCGTTTCGGCCGGTGTCGGCCTGATCAACGGCGTGCTCGTCTCCAACTTCAGGCTGAATCCCCTGGTCGTCACCCTTGCTGTCGGCACCATCATGATGGGCGCCGCGATCTGGTACCGGGAGGGTATCGCCCAGGAGGCGCGGGTGCCGCCCACCCTTGCGGACTGGGGCGAGACACGCTTCCTCTCGATCAATTTCTCGGTGTGGGTGGCGATGGCGCTTGTGCTCGCCTCCACCTTCCTGCTGCGCTTCACCCTCTACGGGCGGCGCTTCACCGCCGTCGGCGCCAACCCTGTCGCCGCCTGGATCAGCGGCATCGGCGTGAACCGCTACAGGGTTGCGGCCTACGCCGCTGCCGGGCTGCTCTACGGCATCGCCGGCATCCTGCTCGCCGCCTTCATCCGCAACCCGACCCTCGATGTCGGCGCCGCCTACCTGCTGGCGCCCATCGCCGCGGGCGGGGGGGGGGGCCCCGCGCCCGGCGGGGGGGGGCCCCGGCGGCCCGCGCCCGCCCGCCCCCGCGCGCCGCCCCCCCCCGCGGGGGGGCGCGGCCGCGGGCGCCGCGCCGGACCTCCTGGAT
>JAPPNV010000031.1 GCA_028818565.1 Rhodospirillales bacterium
GAGACCTCTCCAACAGCGGAATTATCCCCATGAACAACCTGGGCAGTTACGAATTGTACACGGCCCGCGCCGGCTCAGAGGATGAACTTGCTGAGGTCCGCGTCCTTGGCGAGGTCGCCCACGTGGGTCTCGACGTAGGCCGCATCGATGGTGATGGTCTCGCCGGAGCGGTCGGCGGCCTCGAAGCTGATCTCTTCCAGCAGCTTCTCCATCACCGTGTGCAGCCGGCGCGCGCCGATGTTCTCGACCGCGCGGTTGACCTCGGCGGCGAGGTCCGAGAGCGCGTCGATGGCGCAATCGCTGAAGTCCAGCGTGACGTTCTCGGTCTCCATCAGCGCGCGGTACTGGCGGATCAGGCTGTTCTCGGGCTCGGTCAGGATTTTCTTCAGGTCGTCGCGAGCGAGCGAGTTCAGCTCCACCCGGATCGGCAGCCGTCCCTGCAGCTCGGGCAGCAGGTCCGCCGGCTTCGCCAGATGGAAGGCGCCGGAGGCGATGAAGAGGATGTGGTCGGTGGTGAGCGCGCCGTGCTTGGTGGTGACGGTGGTGCCCTCGATCAGCGGCAGCAGGTCGCGCTGCACGCCCTCGCGGCTCACGTCGGCGCCGAGGCGGTCGGAGCGGGCGCAGATCTTGTCGATCTCGTCGATGAAGACGATGCCGTCGTTCTCGGCGGTCTCCAGCGCGCTGCGCACCACCACGTCCTGATCGAGCAGCCGGTCGCTCTCCTCCGCCATCAGGGTTTCGTACGAATCCTCGACCGACATGCGCTTGATCTTCTTCTGCTCGCCGAAAGCCTTGCCGAGCATGTCGCCGATATTGACCATGCCCATCTGGGCGCCGGGCATGCCGGGGATGTCGAAGGTGGGCAGCGACGAGGCGGCGGATTCGCTCACCTCGATGTCCACTTCCTTCTCGGCGAGCGAGCCGTCGCGCAGCATCTTGCGGAACTTGCCGCGGGTCTCCTTGGTCGCGTTCTTGCCGACGAGCGCGTCGAGCACCCGCTCCTCCGCGTTCAGCTCGGCCTTGGCCGCGACCTCCTTGCGCATGCGCTCGCGGGTCATGTGGATCGAGACTTCGACCAGGTCGCGCACGATCTGCTCCACGTCGCGGCCGACGTAGCCGACCTCGGTGAACTTGGTCGCCTCGACCTTCATGAAGGGCGCCTGGGCGAGACGCGCGAGCCGGCGGGCGATCTCCGTCTTGCCGACGCCGGTGGGGCCGATCATCAGGATGTTCTTGGGCAGCACTTCCTCGCGCAGGTCGTCCGCGAGCTGCTGGCGGCGCCAGCGGTTGCGGAGCGCGATGGCGACGGAGCGCTTGGCGTCGTCCTGGCCGATGATGAAGCGGTCGAGCTCGGAGACGATCTCGCGGGGGCTGAAGCTGGTCATGTCCCGATCTTCTCCAGCACGATCTCGGTGTTGGTGTAGATGCAGATGTCGGCGGCGATGGCCATGGCGCGGCGGGCAACCGCCTCGGCGTCGAGCCCTTCGACGTCGAGGAGCGCCCGCGCCGCGGCCAGCGCGTAGGAGCCGCCGGAGCCGATGCCGATCAGCCCGTCCGCCGGCTCCAGCACGTCGCCGGTGCCGGTGAGCACGAGCGAGACTTCGCCGTCGGCCACCGCCATCATCGCCTCCAGCCGGCGCAGGTAGCGGTCGGTGCGCCAGTCCTTGGCGAGCTCGACGCAGGCGCGGGTGAGCTGGCCCGGATGCTGCTCCAGCTTGCCCTCCAGCCGCTCGAAGAGGGTGAAGGCGTCGGCCGTGGCGCCGGCGAAGCCCGCGATGATGCCGCCTTCGCCGAGGCGCCGGACCTTGCGGGCGTTGGCCTTGATGACCGTCTGCCCGAGCGTGACCTGGCCGTCGCCCGCGACGACCACCATGTCACCCTTGCGGACGGCAAGGATCGTCGTTCCGTGCCACACCGGCCCGCCTCGCCGCTCTTCCTCGGTCATGTTCCCCTGCCTCGCCCGCCTCGCCCGCACCATGTGGGCATTCCCCGCGCACGGTCAAGGGCCGGGGGAGCGGCGCCGGCACGACCCCGCCGGTCTTGCCAATGCCGCGCGCACGGTGCTAAGCCCGAGCGTTGGCGGCACGGGCGCTTAGCTCAGGGGGAGAGCGCTTGCTTGACATGCAAGAGGTCGCTGGTTCAAATCCAGCAGCGCCCACCAGGCCGCCGCGCCGGGCCGCGAGCACAGGCTGAACGGCCGGCGCAGGGCGCCCCGCTCCCGCCTCGTAACCCCATGCCAGCCGCTCGCCTTGACCCAAGAAACCACCGGGCTGCCCAGTGCGGGGCAACGCCATGAAGCGGCTGCTCGACGAGTTCCGCGAGAACCGGCTCATGCTGCCGACGGCGCTTCTTCTGCTCGGCGGCATCTCCTACGGCAGCCTGTTCACCGCGAACAAGATCGCGATCGACGCGGGCTTTCCCTTCATCGCCTATTCGTTCTGGCAGGCGCTGTTCGCCGGCGTGGTCACGCTGGTGCTGGCCACGATCGTCTCCAAGCCGCCGTCGCTCAGGAAGGAGAATCTGCGAGTCTTCGGACTGGTGGCTGTCTTCGGCTTCCTGGGTCCGCTTCTGGTCGTCACCTACGTCGCCGACCGCTTGCCGCCTGCGGTGCTCACGCTCTGCGCGGCGCTGATCCCGGCGACCACCTACTCGCTGACCCTCGTGCTCCGGTTCGACCGGTTCCGCTGGCTCAGCGTCGGCGGCGTGCTGCTCGGTTTCGGCGGGATCCTGCTCATCGTCGTGCCCACGGGCAGCCTGCCGGAGACAGGCGCCTGGGTGTGGGTGCTGTTCTCGCTGCTGATGCCACTCTGTGCGGCGGTGAACAACGTGGCGGGCGCGCGCTTCTCGCCGGTGGGCGTGAGCGCGTTCGCGCTCTGCGGCGGCATGATGATGGTGGCTGCGCTGCTGCTGCTCATCGTGATGCTCGCCCAGGGCGAGTTCTTCCTGCCGACCGACGCCGACTCCTCCGGCCTCTGGGGCCTGCTCTGGGCCACGGCAGGGCAGGCGATCACCTACAGCTGCTTCTTCGAGATCGTGCGCCGCGCCGGCGCGCTCTTCTTCGCCCAGCTCAACTACGTCGTGGTCGCCGCCGGCATATTCTGGGCCAGCATCTTCTTCGGCGCGGCGCTCAGCCACTGGGTCTGGGCTGCGGTCGCGGTGCTGGTGGCGAGCCTCGTACTCATCAACGCCGGTACTGCCCGAGGCCTGCGCGAGCAGGCCGCCCGTTTCGAGGCCAAGCGGTCGGACCAATAACAGCGATAACCTCTTGCCGCGCCACGCAAATCAGCCTATCAACCGCGAGCATTTGAGCGACGACAGCGAACGATGGCGTTCGGCCTCCTGAAATACGGCCTCTCCCGGCGCCGGCCGGTGAAGCGCTTCCTCGCCGCCCGGCCGGAGCTTCGGCCGAGCTACGACGTGGCCATCATCGGCGGTGGCGGCCACGGGCTTGCGGCCGCCTACTACCTCGCGGCCAGGCACGGCGTGCGCAACGTCGCCGTGTTCGACAAGGGCTACCTCGGCGGCGGCAACACCGGGCGCAACACGGCGATCATCCGCTCGAATTATCTGACGCCGGAGGGCGTCGAGTTCTACGAGGAGTCGATGCGGCTCTACCGGGGCCTCAGCGAGGAGCTCGACTACAACATCCTCTATTCGGAGCGCGGGCACTTCACGCTCGCCCATTCCGATTCCGCCATGCGCACCTCGCGCTGGCGGGCCGAGGTAAACAAGCATCTGGGTGTCGATTCCGAGGTGGTCGAGCGCGACGAGCTGGCCCGCCTGGTGCCGCTCCTCAACATGTCCGACGAAGTTCGCCACCCGGTACTGGGCGCGCTCTATCACCCGCCCGGCGCGCTCGCCCGCCACGATGCGGTGGCCTGGGGCTATGCCGGCCGTGCGCAGGAGCTCGGCGTCGAGATCCATCAGGAGACCGAGGTCACCGGCATCAAGATCGAGAACGGGCGCGT
>JAPPNV010000458.1:0-2051 GCA_028818565.1 Rhodospirillales bacterium
CTTCCTCGCCAGAGGCGCCAGGCCGGCCCGCTTCTCGTTGGCGGGGTTGAGGACTTCGAAGCACCGTTTCGTGGGTATTTTCCTGCCGTCGACGACCAGACGGAACGGATCCATTGCAGCGCTCCCTCAATTTCTCTTTCGCGGTTCCACACCGTCGTGCCAGTCGCGGAAATCGTGCCGGTGGGTCTCGGGATAGGCGCCCGGTTTCATGTGCGCGTCGTAGAAGTCGAGGTCGAGGTGATGCGCCTAGATCATCAGGGTCAGCTGAATCGGATCGACGGTTGCCGGGAACTTGCCGAAGGTGTCCAGGATGTAGCCGCAGATGTCCTTGACGCATTGGATGCCCTCGGGCGAGGCCTGCGCCGTCGCCGCGTCGACGGCGGCGTCCATATCGGCGTGGTAGGGCGGGCAGAACGCCTCGAAAACGCCGTCACGCCCGACCGGCACCGGGAACGGGTCGGAGCTCGATTGCACGAACCGGAGGCGAGGCCGCGGCAGGTCGGGGTTCCCCCGAGCACCACGAGGGAAGAGAAGCCGCCATAGAGCCAGCCGCCGATGCCGGTCGCCTGCATGGCCAGCGTCATCAGCTGGCCCATGAAGGCGCCCTCGGCCAGCATCCCGTCGGACAGCATCTTCTCGAGCCGCGATAGAGGCAGGTCCTTTCTCCTGGACAGGAATCCGTTGTCGACCCACGCCTCGTTGCCGCAGGGGCGCATGCCGTTACGGTCGTCGACGATGCTGTTTCCAGGTCGTCGAGCCCCACCGATTCCTTGTCGGAGCGGTGGCGGAACGGCCCCTTGCTCATCTCCATGCCGAGGCCGAAACGCCGGGAGCAGCGACCCATGATCGCGTCGAACAGGGGATAATCCCAGGCGGCCTCCGCTTGTGGCGGCAGACCCGGGGGTTTCGGATCACTCATTCGTCGCACTCCCTGCGTTGCGCCTTCGGCCGAATATCGCGTAGGGCAGGAGCCGCAGCGAAAACCGCCAGAAAGCCGTGTTGCCGACCGTCAGCCGCAGCATCTTGAGCACATCGTCGCGGTCCATCGAGGTTTCCGCCTCCCATACGCCCATCTTGCCGACGACCGCCGTGTCCGCTGCCTGGGCGGACTCGTCGGAGACCGGAGGTGCGCTCGACGGGTCGAGACGGACCACGACCAGCACCGTGATCATGAAAAAGAGCGTCAGCAGCAGTCCCGGGATGACGCCGGCTATGAAGAGATCCCCGATGCTGGTCTCGGTAAGAATGCCGTAGATCAGCATGATGACGCTGGGCGGGATCAGGATGCCGATGGTCCCGCCCGCCGCGATCGCACCGGTCGCCAGCCTGTCGCTGTATCCGAAGCGGCGCATTTCGGGGAGCGCCACCCGGCCCATGGTCGCGGCCGTGGGGAGCGAAGACCCGCAGACCGCGCCGAACGCCGCGCAGGCCGAAATGCTGGCATGGGCGAGACCCGCCCGGCTGCGCCGCAGCCACACGTTGAACGCGGCGTAGAGGTCCGAACTGATGCCGGATCTCGCGGCGAAATCGCCCATCAGCGCGAAAAGCGGGATCACCGCGAGGTCGAAGCTCTGGGCGGATTCGAAAACCGAGATGCCCGCAAGCGAGAGCGCGGCATCGGGCCCGACATCGCGAGCCCGAGATGGGCGCCCAGGAACAAAGCGCCGAACAGAAGCGCGAACACCAGGGGAACGAGAAGTCCCGTTTCCATAACGTCACTCCGGGGCCCCACCCGCCGAACCGCACAGATCCTCGATCAGGCGCGCGATCAGGGTCAGCAGGAACAGGCAGATGCCGACGCACATGATGACGGCGGTGGGCCAGAACGGCAGTTCCCAGATCTGGGTGTATTCCTGCTCGTCGACGATCTCTCCGGTCTTGACCAGCAGCCGCCAGGCAAGAAATCCGGTTACAACGACCGCAAGCACGGAGTTGACGATCTCCGACACGCGGCGGGCCGGCCGGGGAACAGGTTCTGGAAGGTCTCGACGGCGGCCTTCTGGCTGGCCGACAGCTTCTTCCAGGTCTTGGGGCTCATGGTCAGGAAGAAA
>JAPPNV010000458.1:2061-2480 GCA_028818565.1 Rhodospirillales bacterium
GCTGGTCACGCCGGCAAGCCTGAACCCCTTCACGGATTCCCAGGGAAACTGGGAAGCGTCCCGCGTGCCCTTGGCCAGAGGCTCGTTGGTGGCGCCGGGCGGCGTGAACACCGGTACCGCGCCGAGAATCTTGGCGATCTTCACGCCATTGCCACCGGTGCGGATCTTCAGGTCCTTGAAGTCGGCGAGCTTCGTCAGCGGTTTGGCGCTGTGATAGAGGTGCGGCGCGTGCGCGAACAAGGCGAGGAGCTTGGTGTCCTTGGTGTCCTTGGTGTCTTCCGCCATGGACCCGTGCTTCTCGCACCAGCGCCTCGCGGCGACGCCGGCGGCTTCGGCGGTCGGCGCGGCACACGGGGTTTCCACCCCCATCAGCTTCCAGAAGCGCTTCGGGTGATAGGCGGCCACGCTCCAGGCGATGT
>JAPPNV010000458.1:2490-3956 GCA_028818565.1 Rhodospirillales bacterium
CTTCTTCGCGAGGTCGTATTGCCCGTCCGGCTTGGCCAGTGGCGCCGTCATGACTTCGACCTTGAGGTCGCCGCCCTTCCCACTCGCCGCTGGCGACGGTGGTTTCCTTGAGCACGTAATGATGCACGGTCACGACGATCCGGTCGTTCCGGCTGCGCTCGACCATGTCGACCCACCAGTCGAACGTCTCCGACGTCACCACGCCGCCGGGATTGCCGCCGAGCGGGCCGCGGCCGAGTGGCTGCGACCGTTCGTTCACGTCGCTCATCATCGGAAAGCGGATGTTGCCGACGTCGAACCAGTAACGCTCCCATGTGCCGTGGACCGGATAGCGATAGCCGTCGCGGTTGGCGCCCGATGTCGCCGGGTTCTCACCCATCGGATCGATCCACTTGCGGAACCAGCTTCCTTCCGGCGCGTCGAGCGGATCGCGGTCGTGGTTGCCGCAGACGCTGTAAATCTGCTCCCGCCGATGATCCCGTAACGCGCCGAACTGGCGGACGATCTCCGCGCCCTCCTCGTCGTTGGGCGGACCGAAAGCGGCGCTGTAGTCGCCGACATTGACGCACACGTCCCAGTCGAACGGGGGCGCGCCGCGGCCGTCGCCGCGCTCGGACTGGCGGAGCGCGTCGGCCAGGCTTTCCCGCCCGTACGACTTGTCATGGATGACATGGGCGCAGCCATTGGCCCAGAGATTGAACAGGCGTGCGCCGGTGGACGGGGGCCGGGCGGCCGAGTAGGAACATGCGGGACGCCGATACGGGAGGGCCGCATGAAATATGTCCGGATGTATACCGACGACGACGGCGAAACGCATTTCGAGGATGTCGAGGTGGCGACCGCGCCGCAGGCATTCGCGCCGCCGACCGAGCCGGTCCATGTTTCCGACCCGGCGCCCGCGGCGCGCATCCTGTTCGTCCGGATACCGCGCGGCTGGTTCGGGGACTGGCACGCCACCCCCAAGCGGCAGTTCAACACGACCGTCGAGGGGCAGCTCGAGATCACGATGAGCGACGGCGAGAGTCGGATATTCGGTGCGGGCGCCGTGCGGCTGATGGAGGACACGACCGGCAAGGGCCACCAGACGCGGGTAGTCGGCGATGCCGACGTGGTCAGCCTGATCACCCAGACCGAGTGACCCGAAAGGTAGCCGGCGACGGCGGTTCATGTACAGGAAGGGATCGAAGGACAGCCGTTCAGGCCGCTACTGTAGCGTACAGCCCTTGCGCTCCCGCCGCAGGCAATCGAGGTTGCGATGGAACACGGCCGCTTGGGCTCGGGCGAAACCGGCGGGGCCGGAGCCGTTCTCCCGGCTGCTCCGATACCGCGCCCAGTCGCCCTCGTTCCCCTCGCGCCAGTAGCCGTCGAGGATCTGCGCGGGCAAGGGCTTGAGCCCGGGCCGGGTGTTGTAACGGGCCCCGGGCGGGCCGTCGCGGCCGGGCAGGCTGCGGCGTTCGCCGAGGAAG
>JAPPNV010000113.1 GCA_028818565.1 Rhodospirillales bacterium
AATCGTTCGAAACAATCCGGGAAACCCGTGGTCAGATGATCTGCGAAACAACATGTAGCCGAGGGCGGCGAGAATGTCGTCGAACTTGGCGCGCTTGCAGGCAGCCAGCTTGAGCAATCCGGGTTCGACGACGAAGGGCTCCTTGCGGGCCGCCTTGCGCAGCCGCGCGGCGAGGCGCTCCGCAATGTCGGCACGGACCACCTGGGCGCCCAGGGGAACCAGACCGAGCGCCGCGTAGCACGCGTCGGGCACCGCCAGGTCGCGGTCCATCGAGACCGCCGAGCCCAGCATCGGCGGCGGTGCCCCGGAACCGCTCCAGGCCCACCACAGCAGGCCCGCGCAGCGCGAGCGCGCAGGTTTCAGCATGGCAGGCATGAACGCGCTGAGCGCACCCAACCTCACGCCGGCCTCGGCGAGGGCGCGCCGCCCGGCATCGTCCAGGGCGGCGATCTGGGGTGCGAGCGAGCGCCGGGGTACGCAGCCGAGCGCCTCGCTCAGCGCAAAGGCGACGCCGCGGGCGGAGCCCTCCAGCGCCGCCTCGCCAAGCGACACCAGGGGCCCCGCGTCGCGCTCGATGCGGCGTCCGAGCCACGCTTGAAGGCGCCGGCGCACGCGCTCGCGCTGCGCCGCGCTCAGATGATCCTCGCCGATCAGTGTAATTTGCGGCCGGAGCGGCGTGTCACCCTGCCCCAGGCGCGCGATCGAGGCGCCTTGCCAGGCGATCTCGCCCCAGCGTGGCACGTCTTCCCGTCCCGTACCGAGCCCGAGGGTGAACGCACCGTCGCCGTCCGCCACCGCAGCCGCGACCCGCCGCGCCACCTCCCGCTCGACCACGCGGTTGGCTGCTGCGAGCACCTCGCGGCTGCGTTCGGCCTCAGCGTCCGGTCGAAAGCGGAAGCCGTCGAAGGCGCCGGCTCGCTCGCCTTCCACCGTCACCGAACCGCCCTCGCCAACGAGCGCGAAGAGCGCCTCGTCCGCTCGCCTGCCGAGACGGGTCAGTCGCGCTCTCCGATTGACGAAAAGCTCGGTCAACCGGGCATGGAGAGCGTCGGAGAGCGCGTCCTCGAGGGACCGGGTACGCTCCTGCCACCCGCGCGCGTCGTCCACCCAGTCAGGGCGGTGGGACACGTAGGTCCAGGTCCGCACGTGGCTGATCCGGGCGGTCAGCGTGTCGATGTCGCCCTCGGTGGGCGCCAGCCGCTCGATTGAGCGCCCGACCCAGTCCGGCGGCAGGCGTCCGCTCTCCACCAGGGAGAGATAGATCCGCCTCACAAGACCGACGTGATCCTCTGTCAGGGTCTTCCGGAAGTCGGGGATTTGACAGGCTTCCCAAAGCAGCGCGACGTGGTCCGCACCGGTCAGCGTCTCCGCGATCGCCGGGTCGCGGCCCAACAGGAGCAACGTGCGATGGTCTTCCGCATCCTGGGTTCGCCGCAGGCCGGGCACGGGCGGCGGCGCGGCCAGCGACTCGAGCAGAGCCGGCAGCGACTGGAAGGATAGCTCGGCGTTACGCCAATAGGCCCGATGCACCGGCGGAAACCGGTGATTCTCGACCGCCTGCACCAGGGAAGGCTCGAAGGGTTCGGTCCCCCCGGTCGTGCCGAAGCTGCCGTCCCTGAGGTGACGGCCGGCGCGACCGGCGATCTGCGCGATCTCGGCGGAGGTCAGCATCCGCGTCGTGCGGCCGTCGAACTTCTGATAAGCCGAGAACGCGACGTGATCCAGGTCCAGGTTGAGCCCCATGCCGATGGCATCGGTCGCGACCAGACTATCCACCTCGCCCGCCTGGTAGAGCCCCACCTGCGCGTTGCGCGTGCGCGGGCTCAGCGCTCCCAGCACAACGGCGCATCCGCCTCGAAGCCCTCGGATGCGCTCGGCAAGTGCGTAGACGGATTCGGTCGAGAAGGCGATGACAGCGTTGCGTGGTGCGAGCCGCGCGATTTTGCAGTGCCCTTCGTGCGCGAGCGTGGAGAGCCGGGGGCGGCTCGTAAATCGCGCTTCGGGGACGAGCGTGCGGATCAGCGGACGCATGGTGTCCGCGCCGAGGAACATGGTCTCCGCAGTGCCGCGCGCGCGCAGGAGCCGGTCGGTGAAGACGTGGCCGCGCTCGCGGTCGCCGGCCAGTTGAACCTCGTCCACGCCGACAAACTCGACCTGCCTGTCCAGGGGCATCGATTCGACGGTGCAGACGAAGTAGCGGGGCTCCTCCGGGATTCGCCGCTCCTCGCCCGTTACCAAGGCGACGGCTTGTTCTCCCTTCTCCTCGACCACCCGGTCGTAAACTTCGCGGGCGAGGAGGCGGAGCGGGAAGCCCATCATCCCGGTGCGATGGGCCAGCATACGCTCGACCGCCAGATGGGTCTTGCCCGTGTTGGTCGGACCAAGGAGCGCGGTGACGGAGGCGTTTTCGGCGTCGTGCCGATTCATGGCAGAAAGTTTGGCGCTCCCAGCCAATTTGGCAAGCCTTGGGGAGTAGCCGCATGGAGTGCAGCGCTCGACAATCGCGGCTATGTCAAACCTCGCAGTCGGCTAAAATGGTTGCGCGTGGCGAACGCGTTCTACCCGTTGGGAGGAAATCGAATGGCTCGTCTCTTGAAGATCGGAGCCGCCGGCTTGGCGGCAACGGCCCTCGGTCTCGCTGTTGCCGCATGCCAGCCGTATGAGATGGCTGCGACGACTCAAGATCCTGCCGCTCAGGATGCAGCTGCGCCGGTCGAGGGGATGACCGTCGCCGAAATCCAGGAGCTTATCGTGGGAAACACCGTCATCAGCGTTGAGGACAAAAGAAATATCACTGCGGCGGAGTATTTTTCTTCCGATGGAACAGCGAAATTGAAGGCGAACACGCCATTCGGAACTTTCAACTATGACGGAACATATTTCTTCAATGACCTTGGCCAATTTTGCACGAATTACCCAGGAATTCCACTTGGCCCCAAGGAATTCTGCAAGTACGTCACGCCGCTGGGCGATGGCCGATACGAACAGTCTGACGGAATTGTCATGCAACAGTTTCTCGAAGGCGAGCGGCTCGACGAACTGGAATAGACCTTCGCTGCGCCTGCCCTCGCCTCCTCGAACCAGCAAGCGCGGGCTTGAACCGCCCGCAGGTTCGTCACATATAGCGCTCCGAATCGACGGCGGACGGGCGCATCGGAGGGTTTGATGGCGAACACCAGCGGGGAACGCCACGCGTTCCAGGCCGAGGTCAGCAAGTTGCTCGGCCTCATGGCTAACTCGCTCTATCGCGACAAGGAGATCTTCCTGCGCGAGTTGATCTCGAACGCGTCCGACGCCTGCGACAAGCTGCGCTACTCCGCGATCACGCAGCCCGATCTTCTTGGGGACGATGCCGCGCTTGCGGTGACCATCGCGCCCGATAGCAAGAACAGCGTGCTGGTCGTGGCCGACAACGGCATCGGCATGAGCCACGACGAGCTGATCGACAACCTCGGCACCATCGCGCGTTCCGGCACCGAGGCCTTCGTCAAGCAGATGGCCGAGTCGCAAGGCGACGACGGGCAGGATGAACAGAGCGGCCATGACCATCAGAGCGAGCAGGACCGACAAGAGGGCCTGTCCGCCGGTCTGATCGGCCAGTTCGGTGTCGGCTTCTACTCATCCTTCATGGTGGCGAAGCGGGTCGAAGTCGTGACTCGCAGGGCAGACGAGGCCGAGGGCTGGCGCTGGCGCTCGGACGGGACCGGGTCATTTACCATCGCGCCGGAGGCCGACGCCGCGCGTGGCACCCGCATAGAGCTCCACCTGCGCAAGGACGCGCGCGAGTTCCTGGAGCCGCTCCGCATCCGCACCATCGTCAAGGCCTACTCCGACCACGTCGGCCTGCCGATCTGGCTCGAAAACGAGAGCGGCCAGAAGGAGATGGTCAACGAGGGCTCGGCGCTCTGGAGCCGGCCGA
>JAPPNV010000220.1 GCA_028818565.1 Rhodospirillales bacterium
GCGCGGCCCCCGGCTCCAGGTAGGCACGCCAGGAGTCAGGGTAGGCAAGCCCCTCCTTGACCCTGGCCTCCATCTCGGTTTCCTGTTGCTGGATATCCTGGACATGACCGATCACGTCGTCGAGCTCATCCTGAGGCACGATGACGACCCCGTCCCCATCGCCCACCACGACGTCGCCCGGATTCACCGTGACCCCGCCGATGCTGATGGCGAGGCCGACCGTGCCGGGGCCGTTCCGTTGCGGTGAGTTGGGGCTGATGCCCGCGCAATAGACCGGCAGGCCTACCCCGATGATGCCGGGCGTATCGCGCACCGCGCCGTCGGTGACCAGCGCAGCGGCCCCGCTATTGAGCAACATTCCCGCCATCAGGTCGCCGATGACGGCGGTGCCCAGATAGCCCTCGGTGCCGACGACGAGCACGTCGCCGGGCTCCACATAGGCGAGCGCGCCGACCAGAGCGAGCTGGTCCGCCGGGCTGTTCATGCAGGGGAAGGCCGGGCCCACGAAGCTCTGCATGGAGGGCGGCGCGCCCGCAATCGGCTTGATCGCCGCGTCCAAGGCGCCGAGTCCGCCGAGAGCATCGGCCACCTGGCCAGTCAGCGCGCCTTCCAGCTTGGCGACGGCATCGCGGGGCGGCCGTTGGAAGGTGCGACGGATGGTCAGCGCCGGCGGGGTGTCGAGCATGGTGCAGTCCTTTCGTTTCGCCGCGGTTCGGTTTCAGCCGCGCCGCGCCTCCATGTGTCGGGATCCTGTCTCAAGCCTTGACGCAGCGGACCGGCAGGGATTCCAGGCCGCGTAGCACGATGCTGTTGCGGAATTGCGGCTGCTCGCCGCGCAGGCGGATTTGGGAAAATCGCTCCAGCAGCATCTCGAGAACGACCCGCCCTTCCAGGCGGGCGAGCGGGGCGCCGATGCAATGGTGGATGCCCCGCCCAAACGAGAGATGAGAGCGATCACCGCGGCCGACATCGAGCTGGTCGGGTTCCTCGAACACGTCCGGGTCCCGGTTGGCCGCTCCCAGCAGCAGGACGATGTTGTCGCGCTTCTTCAAGCGGAAGCCGTTCACCTCGCAGTCCTCCAGCGCGCGACGGAAGTCCGTCTGCACCGGTGAATCGAAGCGCAACAGTTCATCCACCGCTGAAGGGATCAGGGTCGGATCATCCCTGAGCCGCTGGAGCTGATCCGGATGGCGCAGTAGAGCCAGCACACCGTTGCCGATCAGGTTGGTTGTGGTCTCGTTGCCCGCAATGAGCAGCAGGCGCAGCATGTTTAGCATCTCAAGCTCGGTGAGGCGGTCGCCCTCTTCCTCCGCCTGCGCAAGCGCGCTCACGATGTCGTCCTTCGGTGCCGCCCGCCGCTCCTCGATGATCGGCCTGAAGTAGTCGTTGAGAGCCCTGTTGGCATCATCGGCAAGCGCGCGCTCTCGCGCATCGATGGACGGCTCCAGGGTGCGCGCGCGCTGGTCCGACCAGACCTTGAATTGGGCCCGGTCCTCCGGCGGTACCCCCAACATCTCGGCGATCACGATCACGGGCAGTGGCTGGGCCACCGCCTGCATGAGGTCGAAGCCTGAAGGATCATCGATGTCGTCAAGCAGAGAGCCGAGCAGACTGCGGATGTGGGGCTCGAGTGCGTTCACCGTCTTGGGCGTGAAGGCCTTGTTGACCAGCGCCCTGAGCCGCTTGTGGTCCGGCGGGTCGAGGAACAGCATTGTGAGCTCCTCGTCCGCCGGCAAGCCAGCGCGTTGCCGGGGAGAGAGAGTGCCCTTGCGCGGGTCGTTGCTGAAGCGCCGGTGGTCGCGAAGGATGGTGTCGATATCCGCGTGCCGGGCGAACATCCAGGCGTTCATCAGCGCGCTGCGGTGCACCGGGTCGCGCTCGCGCAGCGCCGCATAGACGGGGTAGGGGTCTTGGGCGGTCTGCCTCGACAACGGGTTGTACGCGACGCCGCTCTGCCAGCGTTCCCGCGCGAGCATCGAGCCGACGACGACGGACCGTATCGCCTTCTGCATCGAGAACATCATCGTCTCCTTGCGGACGCTGGTCTGCCTGCCTACGCGCGTCGCGCGGCTCCGTCGAGCACGCGAGAGAATAGCGCGGCTCCTAGCGAGAGCACCAACAATGCCGCGGCAACCCCGAACGCCGTCTCCGTCGTCCGGGATTTGGCAGTCTCGACAGGCTCTTCGGGACAGAACCGAACAGGCGCTTTGCGGCGCCACGGTGAGCGGCGCGCCGGCAACAATGCGCCAATGAGCAGGTCGTCGATTGCCGCCAGCTTACGGTTCAGGCGGGTTTCGGTCAGGCGCCAGGCCCTCTCGTCTGCGCAATCTCGCCCGCTAAACTCAAAACCGCTATTGGAGGAGAGATAAGCGCTTCATGTTGATAAAGGCACCAGCAATAGTTCAACGAGACGTCCTTTGCCTCATATCTCAAACGATATCGTAACGGCTCTCCAACAACATCAGCTTTCCCGTGCAACAAACCTCAGTCGTGACACTGCGTTCCAGGAAACACGCCACGTTGTCTTGGTCGCCGGTAAGGCCGGAGACCGATCAAATTTTCTGCGACGAACCCTGAGGCTCCCACTGAATTGACGGAGTCGGTCGACTGGCAGCGCCACTGCTCTGCCAACCGCTCGCACACAACGCAATTTTGTCGGCGCTGACACTTGCTATTCCGGAATAACTCTTGGGCTGCCCGAAAGCGATACCTGCCAAGTCAAACACGCCGTCATGGCGTTTCCGCCACCTCGCGTGGCCGAATTGCCGATCGCGCTTTCCCGCCATCAATCATTGGCTTAGGCCGCAGTCGCGGCCAAATTCTGACTGGCCTTGGGGATAGCGCGTGACCGCTGGCCGGCAGGATTTTGGGAGTGAGTTAGTCGGGGGCTTGGCGCGGTCGCACGGTACGCGTCGAAGTCAGACAGTCGGAAACGGCCCCAAGCGATCCGGGACCGTTCCGTACCAAGTAGATGGGTTACTGCGTTAAATGCTTATTGCTTGGCTGGCTCGACGATGATTCGGCCGCGGCCACGCCTGAGCAAATAGCCGCCCCTCGGGATTGCCAATGTACCTTGCTGGACGAGCGGCCAGAGCGTATCGACAATCAACGTCGCATTCTCGTCGGATTTTGCCACCGGCCGTGTCGCAAGCCATTCGGCAAACGCGCGCTCACCGACCTCGTCGCCGACGGATTTTCTAAGCGCATTGAGCTTGCGGCGCTGCCCCTTGGTCAGAGCGCTCTCGTCGACCCGGGAGGAAGAGTTCTGAGCCATCGACTTACCTTCTGCGGTTGTAAGTTTCGCGTCGCGCACCCTAACCATATCATCCTCGTTTGTAAAAGTCTTCAATTCGATTGAGTGAATTTGGGGAAAATGTCGTCGTTCAGCGAAGAACGAGGGCATAGCTTTGGCATCGCATACCGGACGGACCGCGCCATCGGCATTGTCGCGCGCGGACACTCATCGACGCGCAAGACGCGGTGCGGCAGTGATGCGGCCCGGCGTCGCGCAGCCTGCAATCGTGCTGAGAATTGCGGTCCAAGAGCCGGAATGCGCCTTGCAGCGTTGACGGTGATGCCGCCTCACCGCACGATCGTGGTCGACGATCGAGGTAAAGGTCATGGAACAGCTCAAAACGATCCGAAATGGCGAGAGGGTCAGGCCGACGTTCTCCGCTGGCGAGATGAACCGGCGGCTCGCGACCTTGCGCGACCACATGGCAGAGAAACAGATCGATGCCTGCCTGTTCACCTCCTATCACAACGTCAACTACTTCAGCGACTTCCTCTACTGCTCCTTCGGCCGCAACTACGGCCTGGCGGTCACGCAGGAGGGCCAGACCACGATTTCGGCCAACATCGATGCAGGCCAGCCCTGGCGGCGTACCTTCGGCGACAACCTCGTCTACAC
>JAPPNV010000211.1 GCA_028818565.1 Rhodospirillales bacterium
GGCGTCAATCAGTTCTACACCGCCATGATGGCGAGCGTCGCCAAGGCGATGGCGGGCGAAATGACCGCCCAGGACGCGCTCGACGAGGTCGCCGAGGAATGGACGCGCATCGCCGACAGGATCGGCGTCGACGTCATCCGCGAGGCCTACAAGAACGTGGTAGCACTTGAGGACAACGTCTCGCTGGATCAGGTCCAATAGGACCGGCGAGCATCGAGACAGGAAGTTAGACTTCGCTTGAAGAGGCCGGCGGGCTGAGGCCCGCCGGTCGTTCTTCGCCCGGCCATGCTGGACTCGCGCTACAAGCACATCTTCTTGCTTCCGGCGCTTCTCGCGCTGGTCGCGATCATCATCTTTCCGCTGATCTACACGGTGCGCCTCAGCCTCTCGGGCTGGGACGTGAACTTCCCCGAGCTCGACTATATCGGTTGGGACAACTACGCCCGCGCCATCACCGACGGGCGCTTCTGGGATTCAATGGGCACCCTCTACCTGATGGTGCTCTTCTGCATCGTCTTCGAATACCTGCTGGGTTTCGGGCTGGCGCTCCTGCTCTGGAAGGACGTGAGGGCCGGGCGCTTCTTCCGCGTGCTCTTCATCGTGCCGATGTGCGTGACGCCGGTCGTGATGGCGGTGGTGTGGCGCACGATCTTCCACGAGACCCTCGGGCCGCTGAACGACGTGCTGAGCTGGTTCGGCATCCCGGCCGTACCGTGGCTCAGCAAGAGCGGCCCCGCCTTCGCCGCGGTCGTCATCATCGACGTCTGGCAGTGGACCTCCTTCATGTTCATCCTGCTGCTGGCGGGGCTGATGTCGCTGCCGCGCGAGCCCTACGAGGCGGCGCAGATCGACGGCGCCGGGCCGATCCGCACCTTCGTCCACGTGACCTTCCCGCTGATGGCGCCGATCACGCTGGGCGCGCTCATCATCCGCCTGATCGAATCCTCCAAGCTGATGGAGACGATCTACGCGCTCACCTCCGGCGGCCCCGGCTCGTCCACCGAGACCACGAGCTATCTGCTCTACATCAGGGGCTTGCGCGAATTTCAGATCGGCTACACCGCCTCGCTCTCGATCATCTATCTGGCGATCATGATTATCGCGCTCACCATCTTCGCCCGCTCGATGAGCCGCCTCATGATCGGCCGTCAGGGTCCGGTGCGGGTATGAGCGCGCACGAGCCAGCGCGGGAGCGGGTGCGCGGCATCGCCATGAGCGGGCTCAAGGCCGACCTCTATCGGGTGCTCAAATACGCTGCGCTGATCGCCTGGGCGATCTTCGTGGTCGCACCCTTCCTCTGGGCGCTGTCGACCTCGTTCAAGAGCGACCCCGGCGTGGTCGGCGGCGCGACCTACATCCCCTTCCTCGAATACGAGCCCACGGTGGACGGCTGGACCGCGCTCTTCCGCGATACCAGCTCCGGCGGCATCAGCATGCAGGGGCCCTATCTCTCGAGCCTGGTCGTCAGCCTGATCTCGACCTCGATCGCGCTCTTCCTCGGCACGCTCGCGGCCTACGGGCTCTCGCGCTTCACCTTCCGCGCGGGCCCCTTGGGCAACAACGACATCACCTTCTTCTTCATCTCCCAGCGCATCATGCCGCCGGCGGTGCTGGCGATCCCCTACTTCCTGCTGCTGCGCTTCACCGGCCTGCTGGATACCCACCTCGGGCTGATCCTGGTCTACGTGGCGATGCTGCTGCCCATCGTGGTCTGGGTGATGGTGGATTTCTTCAACACCGTGCCCATCGAGCTCGACGAGGCCGCGCTGATCGACGGCTGCAACCCGATTCAGGCGTTCTATCGAATCATCCTGCCCAACTGCGCGCCGGGCATGGTGGTGGCGACGCTGCTCTGCATCATCTTCTCGTGGAGCGACTTCTTCTTCGCGCTGACGCTCACCTTCGCCAAGGTGCAGCTGCTGCCGCCCACCATCGTGATCCTGAATTCCAACAAGGTGCCGTGGTGGAGTCTGAGTGCGTCCGCGCTGGTCTCGGTGCTGCCGCTGGTCATCATCGCGTTCGTGCTGGAGCGCTACCTGGCGCGCGGCACGCTCGCCGGCGTGATCCGGGAGTAGGCCGGTGGCGGAAGTCGTTGTCAGCGGCGTCTTCAAGCGCTTCGGCCCGGTCGCGGCGCTGGAGGAGATCGACCTCACCGTCCACGACAACGAGTTCGTGGTGCTGGTGGGGCCGTCGGGCAGCGGCAAGTCCACCCTGCTCAGGATCATCGCCGGGCTCGAGCGCCAGAGCGAGGGCTCCGTCGCCATCGACGGCAGGGACATGGCCGGCATCGCGCCCAAGGACCGCGACGTGGCGATGGTGTTTCAGAGCCACGCCCTCTACCCGCACATGAACGTGTTCGACAATCTCGCGTTCAACCAGCGAATTCGCGGCGTGGACCGCAAGACCGTGGACCGCAAGGTGCGCGAGGTCGCCGAGCGGCTGGAGATCACCGAGCTGCTGCGGCGCCGCCCGCGCCAGATGTCGGGCGGCCAGCGCCAGCGCGTCGCCATCGGCCGGGCGCTGGTGCGGGATCCGCGCATCTTCCTGTTCGACGAGCCGCTCTCCAACCTGGATGCCGAGCTGCGCGTGCGGCTGCGCACCGTCATCAAGCGGCTGCATCAGGAGATGCGGCGCACTTCGGTTTACGTCACCCACGATCAGGTGGAGGCCATGACGCTGGCGGACCGCGTCGTGGTGCTGCGCGACGGGCGGATCGAGCAGATCGGCGCCCCGGACGATCTCTACGAGCGGCCGGTCAACGGGTTCGTCGCAGGCTTCATCGGCTCGCCGGCCATGAACTTCCTGCAGGGCACGGCAGCAGAGGGCGTCGTGCGCATCGGCGAGACGGAAACGGGCGCAGCAGGCGCGGCGAGCGGCGCGGTCATCGTCGGCATCCGGCCCGAGGATCTGCTGCCCGACGGCGCGGCGGACCGGGGCAGGCTCCGGGCGCTGGTCACCCTAGTCGAACCCATGGGCGCGGACACGCTGGTCTTCTGTACCACCGACGAAGGCCAGGAGCTCACGGTCCGCCTGCCGCGCTACACGGCGGTCCACGAAGGCGAGACGCTGGCGCTCGGTCCCCGTGAGGGCGCCGTGCACCTGTTCGATCCCGAGACGGGACAACGACTGAACTGAACCAATCACCGGAGGAACCCCATGAAGGCAGCGACTCTCCACGGCTACGACGAGGCTCTCACCAGCCCCGAATTCGTGACCTACGAGGATGTGGACGATCCGAAGATCACGAAGCCCACGGACGTGGTCGTCCGCATCGGCGGCGCGGGCGTCTGCCGCACCGACCTCCACATCATCGAGGGCGTGTGGAAGGGGCATGTGGACGTCGCCTTTCCCCACATCATGGGGCACGAGAACGCGGGATGGGTGGAGGAGGTCGGCTCGGGCGTCGAAAGCGTCGAGGTCGGCGACCCGGTGATCTGCCACCCGCTGGTGACCAGCGGCCATTGCCTTGCCTGCCGGCGCGGCAACGACATGCACGCCGGCGAGAGCAGCTTCCCCGGCATCAACGCGGCGGGCGGCTACGCCGACTACCTGCTGACCGGCGAGCGTGCCCTGATCAAGCTGCCCCAAAGCCTCGCGCCCAAGGACGTGGCGCCCTACACCGACGCAGGCCTCACCGCCTACCGCGTCGCCAAGAAGGCCGCCGCTCATCTGGTGCCGGGCGAGTACGCCGTGATAATCGGCGCCGGCGGCCTCGGCCATATCGGAATCCAGTCGCTCGCGGCGCTGTGCGCGGCCGAGATCATCGTGATCGACTACTCCGACCTCGCACTCGGCCTTGCCAGGGAATGCGGCGCCCACCACGTGGTGCGGGCGGGTGACGGCGCGGTGGACGAGGTGCTCGCGCTCACCGGCGGGCACGGCGCGGAGGCGGTGATCGACTTCG
>JAPPNV010000114.1 GCA_028818565.1 Rhodospirillales bacterium
ACATAACAAGATCATTGCCATCATGCGGATTATGTGGAATTCCACATAACCAGCATCGGGTGCAAGTCCCGCTCGCACTTCGTTCGGCGTGGCGTCGGCGGTTGCGACGATCCCGTGCCTGCTTCACAGGGTCCTTGAGCGGCATGCCGGGCTCCCCAGTCAGCGGCCGTTGTGCGCGGCGCGCAGGCCCGAGGCGGCGAGCCCCCACATTTGCACTCCGGATCGGGCCAGGTTCACGCCCGTGCAGACGATGATCTCGTCGCGTTCGGGCCGCAACTCCCGAACGGTCTTGCGCGAGACGATCTTCCGGCGCGGCCCGCGTCGGCCCTTCGTCTTCGGCTGCCCTGCGTCGACAGGGCGGATCTCGCCGCTGGGGAGGGAGCGGTACGTCTCGACGACGTAGCGTTCGTCGTCGAGGCCTCTACCGAACAGATGCACAAGAAACGTCTCCGCGTCGCGATGGAACTTCAGGCCGGTCCGCATGGTGCCGTTTCCCCCTCGTCCGTGGTCGCCGTGGGAGAGCTGCTCTTCGCAGCGCCGCCCCCGCCGCCCGCGTCACGGCCGGCCTCTCCCTCATGGCGGCGTGCCGGCGAAGACGCCCACGGCAGCGGGGTCGGCGTGCATGAATAGGCGAGCAAGAATACGAGTCTGCGGCCCGGCCGCGCTGCCGTGCGCAGCCGAGGTGCTGTCAGCTCCTTGCGCGGGCCAGCTCGTAGCTGGTGCTGCGGCCACCGGCCCGGCTGCGTGCCAGAATGCCGCGCTCGACGAGATCGCGGATGTCGCGGTTGGCCGTGTCCTGGGAACAGTGGTTCATCCTCGCCCACCGCGACGACGTGAGCCTGCCCTCGAAGCCGTCAAGGAGACGGTTGAGCACCTTCACCTGGCGCGCGTTCAGCACCTCGGAGGCATGGGCCTCCCAGAACTCGGCCTTGGCCAGCACCGAGGCGAGGGTGCGGCGCGCGCTGCCGACCGCGCGCCCGAGACAGCCCAGAAACCACAGCTGCCAGGCGGTGATGTCCAGCCCGCCTTTCTGGGTCGCCTCGAGGATGTCGTAGTAGGCGTTGCGCTCCAGGCCGACCTGCGACGACATGCTGTAGAAGCGCTCGGGGCTCTCCACGGAGCGGGCCAGCGCCATGTCGGCGATGGCCCGCGCGATACGGCCGTTGCCGTCCTCGAACGGATGGACCGAGACGAACCAGAGATGGGCCATGCCCGCGGCGAGCACGGGGTCCATGGAGCCCCTGTCCTCGAACCAGGCCAGGAAGGCGGATGTCTCCTGCCCGAGGCGCTCGGCAGGCGGTGCGGCGTAGTGGACCCGTTGCCGCCCCAGCGGGCCCGAGACGACCTGCATAGGCCCGTCTGCGTCGTCGCGCCAGCGGCCGACGCGGATGCGGCGCATGCCGCTGCGCCCGGTGGGGAACAGGGCCGCGTGCCATGAGAACAGCCTCTCTTCGGTCAGGGGCTCGGCGTAGTTCCGGGTGGCGTCGAGCGTCATCTCGACGACCCCGTCGACGGCGCGGTCGGGCACCGGAAGGCCGCCGGCATCGAGGCCGAGCCGGCTTGCGATGGACGAGCGCACCCGGTCCGGGGCGAGGATCTCGCCCTCGATCTCGCTGCTCTTCACTACGTCCTCGGTCAGGGTGCGCAAGGTGGCCTCGCTGCGCATCTCGAACCCCAGGGACTCCATGCGGCCGAGCAGCCTGCCCTGGGCGTGGCGCGCCTCGGCGAGTGCGTCCGCGAGGCATGCCCGATCCTGTTCGAAGCGCGGCCACTCGGGCCGCTGCCATATGTACATGGTCCATACTCCGCATGATTGGCGGCGAATGTAGGGGCTATTCTCCGCAGCGCAACCGCGTGCCATCGTCACGGCCTGCAAGGAACGATGCGCCCCTCGCCGGGACGCCCCGCCAGCCGCCCCGTCCGGGCCGGTCTTTACCTCCAGGTGGCGCTACAGCGGCGTGGCGGTCGCGTGGCGGTCAGGTGGCCGGCTGGCGGAGGCACTTGTGCGCGTCGGTCAGGCGGCGGCTCGGCTATACGTAAGCCGTCAGCCAGCACGCAATGGCGTCGTTTCCGGATGCCGGCGGAGCAGGCGGTGTCGGAACGGAAGGGGTGCCGCTGTGGACCGCCGCTAACGGCGGTTTAGGTCTGGCCCTGCGGCGTCCGTCGCGTCGGCGGCGCCTGCGGAGCCGAGGCGTTCCTTCGGCGGGGCGCTAAGGCGCTTCGCCGAAGAAGTCGAGGCACGCACGCGCCAGCGGCCTCGGCCGTCCCTCCGGCGTGAGCGCGGCAGTGAAGCAACGGGCGGTCTCGACAAAGCCGTCGCCCAGCGCCACCAGAGTTCCGTTCTCGACGTACCGCCCGATCAAATGCCGCCAGCCCAACACCAGGCCGCGGCCGGCAACGGCGGCTTCGAGCGCATACATGTAGACGTCGAACTCTTCAAAGCGAGGCCGCGTGGCCGGGCGGCCGGCCGAAGCGAACCATCGCTTCCACGACTCGGCCCCCTCCCCTGGCATCGCGAAGGCGAGAAAGGCCAGCGTGCCCCAGCCCGCCACCGGCCCTTTCAGGGTGTCTGCGTGCTCGGCCGCGTAACCAGGAGAGCAGAAAGGTCTCAACGCCTCGCGGGCGACGACAATGCGGTCCCCGGGTGTGGAGATCGCCGCGTCCCAGGCCAGGACCATGTCGGCGGGCGGCCGGGCCGGAACGTGGCCCATGGCGGAGGAGTGGACCTGAATGCGGACCCGGACATGCTCCCCCAGCGCCTCCATGAGCGCCTGGTAGCGCGGCATCAGGAATAGATGCGACACCTCGTCGGCGCAGGCGATCGCCACCTCGGGCCGGGCTTCGTCCGAGAGCGGCGCCACCTCCGCCGCCCCCGCCCGAAGGGCGCCGAGCCCGACCGTTACGGCGTCGCGAAATCGCCGGCCCGCTTCGGTCAGCCTCACCCCTGTCCGGGAGCGCTCGAACAGCCGCGCGCCGAGCTGCGTCTCGAGGCGCGCCATGAGCCGGCTGATCGCAGACTGCGAGGTTTCCAGCTCCCGTGCCGCCTGCGAGAAGTTGCCGTGACGCGCCGCGCTCTCGAAGGCCAGCAGCGTGCTGGTGGACGGTATCGAGTACGGGCCGCGATCGCTCACGGTCGTGGCCGCGTGTTCACTTTGCATGGGCCCGGCCGCGTCCCGTCCGAACGGCCGGTGGCTCCGGGCGGGTGGCCTCGCGGCGTCACGAGGCTTCGCCCGGCATGGCGCTCTTCGTCAGCGTCACCACGTTGCGGCCGTTCTCCCGCCGGTACGCCACCGTGTCCATGGTCTTGCGAACGAGATAGATGCCGAGCCCGCCCCCGGCGCGATCCTCCATTGGAGCGGACATATCCGGCTCCGGCGCCTGCAATGGATCGAACGCCCTGCCGTCGTCCGCGATCTCCACGGTCAGCGCGCCGCCCTCGACGCGCAGGGCGAGATCGATCCGGTGCTCCCCGTCGTCGTCGTAGCCGTAGCCGATCGTGTTGGTCACCAGCTCGTCGACCGCCAGAGTGACGTCGAAGGAGATGCCGCTCGCCAGACCGTGCGCCGTGCAGAACGCGTCGATCCTGGAGGCAGCGCTGCTGATGCCGCGCAGGTCGTTGGTGACCGAAATTTCCAGGGTGTTGCCGCTCATCGGCTTGCTCATGACGTCACCGTGGTGTGGGCGGCCGCAGGCGGAGCACGCGGCGTCCGACGCTCCGACCCGCGCGCCCGCTACGCCCTTGCCGGCTCGACGATGATCCGGCCGCGTCCACGCCGTATCAGATATCCGCCGCGCGGGATCGAAAGTGTGCCTTTTTGCAACAGCGGCCAGAGATCCTATGAGGCGACTCGGGAACCGGCGCTACGGTGCCGTTCTC
>JAPPNV010000186.1 GCA_028818565.1 Rhodospirillales bacterium
AAACGAAAATCCGGCCCTGATGGGGCCTCGACGTCTTACTTTAACCGCTTACTCATCGTCACCAGCATGACCAGGACCAGCACCAGAACGGGGGAGAGCGCCCCGCCCGATCCCAGGATGGCGTCGGTGATGAGCGCCGTCGTCCCGGTCGTCTCCAGCGCACCGCCGATGGGCATCATCGAGCCGAGCAGGACGATGACCGGCCAGTTGATGCTGTCGTAGGCCTCGCGCAGCGAGATGGTCTTGAGGAAGAGCATGGCCATCGCCGCGATGCCGAGCGCGATCGCCGGCGCAACCACCCCGGCCGAGGTCGCGGCCATGGCAGCCGCGAAGATGCCGACCGGCACCCAGGCCTGGCCGGCGCTGCCGATCCTGATGCCCCTGTCGACCAGCGGCAGGCAGCCGAGCCGGGCGAGCAGCCCGGGCATCTGGCTCTCCGGCCCCTGGATCAGCAGCACGTCGCCGGCGCGAAAGCGCACGGTGTGCAGGCGCCCGCGGATGCGCCGGCCCTGGCGGGAGACCGCGAGGAGGTCGAGGCCGTAGCGGCTGCGCAACGAGAGCCCGCCGGCGGTCCGCCCCTCGATCATGCCGGCGGGTGAGACCACGGCCTCGACGAGGGCGAGGTCCTCGGACCCGGAAGGACGGGCGTCCTTCGGCGCGGCGCCAACCAGCTCAAGCTCGAGGGTCTGGATCGTCTCGGCGATTTCCTCGGGCGCGGCGCCGACGACCAGGATGTCGCCTCGCTTGACCCGCCCGCGCCAGGCCGTGAGCTGGACTCGCTCTCCGCCGCGGATCAGCTCCAGCAGCTTGGCGCTCTGGGCGTCGAAGATGGTCCGGAGCTGGCGCGGCCCCTTGCCGATCAGGGACGAATCGGGCGGGACCCGGAGTTCCGTCAGGTAGTCGTCGATCTCGATGATCCTGGGTGCGGGCCCACCCTCGCGCCGGGCGCGCGGGATCAAGCGCCAGCCGATAAAGGCGACGAAGAGGACGCCCACGATCGCCACCGGAAGGCCGACGGGCGCGAAGTCGAACATGGCGAAGGCCTCGCCCGTCGTCTCGCCGCGGTACGTGGCGATGATGATGTTGGGGGGCGTGCCGATCAGCGTGACCAGGCCGCCCAGGATGGCGGCGAAGGAGAGCGGCATGAGGACGAGACCGGGGGCGTGCTCCGCCCGCCGCGCCGCGCGGAGCGCCACCGGCATGAAGAGCGCGAGCGCGCCGACATTGTTGATGAAGGCCGAGAGGATCGAGGTGATGCCGCCCAGCGCGCCGATCTGGACCGGTGCGCGCCGGCCCCCGTGTTGTTCGAGGTGGCGCGAGAGAAGCGCGATCAGAGCCGAGCCGGAGAGGGCCCGGCTCAGGATCAGCACGGCCGCCACGGTGATGACCGCCGGATGCCCGAAGCCCTGGAAGGCCGCGACCGGCTCGACCAAGCCGAGCACGACGGCGATCAGGAGCGCGCTGAACGCGACCAGGTCGTAGCGCCAGCGCCCCCACACGAAGAGGGCGAGAATGGCGGCGAGCAACGCCAGCATTATCATTTGATCGACGGACATGGGCCGGGCCGTGCTCCCACCCGTTCGCTAAAGCGTTGCAAGCCTGGCAAAGCTGACCATTGCGACTCGGTAGGCCGCAAGGCCTTCGGCGCGATGTGCGCTCACGCGCCTAAACGGGATGAAGCGCCGGGAGTACAGGAGGCGCTATACCTCCGCCTTTGGCCGCGCCATCTGCCAGTAGGCCAGCGCCCTCTCCTGGGCGAGGCGAAGCAGGGTGCCCTCGGCGTAGCCGTCCTCCGCATCGCGATCGCCCGCCGGCATACCCGTGAAGAGCGTCAGCGCCTCATGGATGGTGGCCACCGCGTAGACGGCGAAATCCCCCGCCGCGCAGGCCTCCGAGACCTCCTCGCTCAGCATCAGGTCTCCGGCATTCGCGCTCGGAACGATCGCGCCCTGGGTCCCCGTGAGCCCGTCCGCCTTGCAGACCGCGAAGAAGCCCTCGACCTTCTCCGTCACCGCGCCGATCACCTGGACATGGCCGAGCTGATCGATGGCGCCGGTCATAGCGAGATCCTGACGCAAGGGCACGCCGGTGAGCGCGCTCAGGAGGCAGCAGATCTCGGCGCCTGAGGCGGAATCGCCGTCGATCCCGCCATAGCTCTGCTCGAACGCGACCGAGGCCGAGAAGGCCAATGGGTGGTCGGTCTTGAGCAAGTGGCGCAAGAGGCCGCCAAGAATGTAGAAACCCTTGGTGTGGATGGCGCCGGAGAGTTCCGCCTCGCGCTCGATGTCGACCACCCCGGCGCTGCCCGGGCCGATGGTCGCGGTGATCCGCTGCGGGAAGCCGTAGGTCAGCGGCCCCGCGCTGACCACCGCGAGACCGTTGACCTGGCCGACTTCCGTTCCCGTCGTGCTTATGCCGATCTTGCCCTCGGCGATCATCTGGCGGAAGCGGCGGGCCGGCAGGTCGGCGCGCCGGCGCCCGCGCCGGATCGCCCCGCTCACGTCGCTCCCCGCCACGGCGCTGCGCCCGGACTTGCCGGCGAGGAACGCGGCTTCCCGGGCGACGTCGGCGAGGCGGCCGAAGCGTGTGGTCAGCCGGTCGCGCCGGCCCGCAACGCGGGCGCCATGATCGGTCAGCGCCGCCACCGCATCGCGCGTGAACGGCAACAGCGCCTCGACGCGCGCGATGCGCGCAATCACGCCGGCGTAGTAGCCGACCCCCGCCTCGTCGCGCGGAATCGTGGTCTCGAAATCGGCCAGCACCTTGAACAATTGCCCGAAGTCGGGGTCGTTGGCGCTCAGTAGCTCGTAGAGGCCGCCGTCGCCGATCAGCACCACCTTGACGTTGATCGGGATCGGGTCGGGCTTCAGGTACGGCGCGCCGAAGGGGGAGGCCACGGCGGCCGGGCCGATCTCCAGCATGCCCGAGCGCAGGCTGCGCAGCAGCACCTTCCAGGCGCCGGGCTCGGCCAGCACGTCGCGCGCCTCGAGAATCAGGAACCCGCCGTCCGCCTGCAGCAGCGATCCCCCCTGGATCGTCATGTGGTCCGCATGGAGGCGGCCTTCGGCAACGAATTCGCGCTCGATCTCGCCGAGAAGGTTCCTGAGCGAGGGCGTGTGCTCGATGACGATCGGGCAGCCGGATGCGGCGTCGTGCTCGAGAAGCAGGTTCACCCGATACCTGCGGGTCGCCGACTTGATCTGGTCGAGGGCACCGAGCCTTTGCACCAGATCGGCGACCACGTCTGCCAGAAAGTCGCGAACCGCCGGCTCGTCGAAGGCGGACTCGATGGCGTCGATGTGATGGCCGAGGGCCCGGCGGGTCTCGGCCTCCAGCAGCGTGCGCAGCTTCGCCCGGTGGTCCGATCGCACCTCGCCGATCTTGTGGCCGAGTTCCTCGAACTTGAGCGCAAACGCGGCGATTCGTTCGCGAACGTGCTCGATCGCTCCAGGTTCGATCTTGCCCTGGCCCCGCACAGCCTCGAGTTGCTGAAGCGGAACCGCCTCGCCCTCGATCAACGGCAGGATGTCGGGCTGCACGCCGCCGGCCACCGGGCGCGTGACCAGCGCCAGGCCGTTGGCGTGCAGCTCCTCTTCGAACGGAGCCCCGAGCTCGCGTATCGCCTGCTGGGCATTCTGGTCGAGCGCGGCGCGCCTGGCGCGCACCGAATCCGAATTGAGGGCCTCGGCCAGCTCTTCCTCGACGAACTCGATCAGACGATCGACGCCGCGGCACAATTCGCGCCCGCGCCCGCGCGGAAGGGTGATCAGCCGCGGGCGGCCGGGTTGAGCGAAGTTGTGGACATAGCAGCGGTCGTCGGCCAGGGG
>JAPPNV010000285.1 GCA_028818565.1 Rhodospirillales bacterium
GGGCGCACCCAGCGCACGCCGCTCTCGTCCCAGCGCATGGACTTGGGCCAGGAGACCGCAGCCAGCGCCTCGGGCAATAGCTCGGCGAGCAGGTCGGCGGTGGGGCGCCCTTTCTCCTGTTTGACCGCGAACCAGACCGGGCCCTTCGGCGTCTCCCGCTGCTCGCAGTCGTCAAGCGTGAGGCCGGTGGACTTGAGGAACCCCGCGATCGCCTTCTCGGGCGCATCGACGCGGGGCCCCTTGCGCTCGACCGTGATGTCCGGCTGCTCCGCCGGCAGGCCGGGCACGATCAGGGCCAGGCGCCGGGGCGTGGCGAAGGACTTCACGCCCTCGGTGTCGAACGAGAGACGGGCCTCCTCTAGCCGGGATAGGACCTGCTTCTTCAGCTGGTCCGCCCCGCCCGCCTGCATCCGCGCCGGGATCTCCTCGGAGAGCACCTCCAGCAGAAGATCAGGCATGGCTCATGCCTCGGCGCCCGCCAGCCAGGCTTCGCAGCAGGCTTTGGCCAGCGCGCGGACGCGGCCGATGTAGGCTGCGCGCTCGACCACGCTGATCGCGCCCCGTGCGTCCAGCAGGTTGAAGAGGTGGCTCGCCTTCATGCACTGGTCGTAGGCCGGCAACGCCAGCGGTGGGTCCGTCGCGAGCAGCGCGTTGCATTCCGCCTCCGCATCGTCGAAGTGGCGGCGCAGGCGGTCCACATCCGCATGCTCGAAGTTGAAGGCGGAGAACTCGCGCTCGGCGCGCAAGAACACGTCGCCGTAGACCGTGCCGTGGCCGTCCCAATCGAGATCGTACACGTTGTCGACACCCTGGACGTACATGGCGAGGCGCTCCATGCCGTAGGTGAGCTCGACCGGGACCGGGTCGCAGTCGATCCCGCCCACCTGCTGGAAGTAGGTGAACTGGGTCACCTCCATGCCGTCGCACCAGACCTCCCAGCCGAGGCCCCAGGCGCCGAGCGTGGGGCTCTCCCAATCGTCCTCGACGAAGCGGATGTCGTGGGCGTGGACGTCGATGCCGAGCGCCCCCAGGCTGCCCAGATACTGGTCCTGCACGTCCTCGGGCGATGGCTTGAGGATCACCTGGAACTGGTAGTAGTGCTGGAGCCGGTTGGGGTTCTCGCCGTAGCGCCCGTCGCCGGGCCGGCGCGAAGGCTGGACGTAGGCCGCACGCCAGGGCTCGGGGCCCAGGCTGCGCAGCGTGGTCGCGGGATGGAAGGTGCCGGCGCCGACTTCCATGTCGTAGGGCTGCAGAATGACGCAGCCGCGCTCGGCCCAATAGGCCTGTAGGCCAAGGATGAGCGACTGGAACGACCGGTCGCGACTGTTGGCGTCCATCGAAGGTCGGCGATTCGGATAAAAGGGCGGGCGGACAATGCCCCCCGCTTAGGCAGCGGTCAACCGCGCGGATGCCCCGCAGTTGCCGCGGGAGCGTGCGTTAGCGGTGGTTGTCGTCGATGTTCTGGTGCTCCTCGTGCTCGAGCGGCTCCGCGGCCCTGGCCTTGGCGCGCACCCGGCCGATTGCCTTGAAGCCGAACCAGACGGCCGCAATCAGCACCACGAGGATTAGCAGCTTCATCGGGCTGAACATGTCTTACGCTCCCGTCACACGGCGAAACGCGCGGCGGAAACCGCCGGCGCGCCGTCCTGTCAGACAGTCACTCTGAAGCGCCCGCAAGGGCAGGTCAAGCATTGTCTCGGAGTTGTGAACTGGGCGGGATTGACGCTGCGCGGGCTAACAGCCATCGTCCGGCCCGTGCCGCGACCCATCAGCATCGTGATTCCGACCCTCGACGCCGCCCACGTGCTCGGCGCGACTCTTGCCGGCATGGCGGATGGCATCGCCCGGCTCGAAGAACGCGGGGTTGCGGTCGAGGTCGTGGTCGCCGACGGCGGCTCGCGGGACGGTACCGCCGCCGAAGCCCGCCGCCACGGCGCGCGGCTGATCGAAGCCGAGGCCGGTCGCGGCCGGCAGCTCGCGGCCGGCATGACGGCAGCGGAGGGCGCATGGCTGCTCGTCCTCCACGCTGATACGTGCCCGGCAGTGGGCTGGGACGAGGAGGTGAGCGCCTTCATCGCCGTGTCCGCCAACGAGGGCCGTGCCGCCTGCTTCCGCTTCGCCCTCGACGATAGCGCCGTCGTCGCGCGCCTTCTGGAGCGGCTGGTGGCGCTCCGATGCTACCTGTTTGCGCTCCCCTACGGCGACCAGGGACTGCTGATCCACCGCAGCCTGTACGAGGCGCTGGGCGGCTTCCGTCCGCTGCCGATGATGGAGGACGTGGATTTAGTGCGCCGGATCGGCCGGCGGCGGCTCGCCTATCTGAGAACCCCGGCGGTGACCTCGGCGGTGCGCTTCCGCCGCGCGGGCTATCTGCCCCGCATGCTCCGCAATCTCTGCTGCCTGCTACTCTTCAGCTTCGGCGTGCGGGCCGAAACGGTGGCGAGGCTCTACGGATGAGACCGCGCGGACCTCACCTCGCGATCTTCGTCAAGGAGCCGCGCCTGGGCCGGGCCAAGGCGCGCCTCGCCCGCGATATCGGGTACGGCGAGGCCTGGCTCTTTTACCGACAGCTGGTGCGGCGGGTGCTGCCGCCGCTCGCCCGCGACCCGCGCTGGAACGCATGGCTCGCGACGACGCCCGACGGCTGGCGCGGGCGGGAGCCCTTCTGGCCCTTCGTCCTGCCCCAGCTTGAGCAAGGCTCAGGCGATGTCGGCCAGCGCATGCTGCGCATCTTCCGCAGCCTGCCGCCGGGGCCAGCGATCATCGTCGGCAGCGATATTCCCGACCTGGCGCCGGACCACGTGGCGCGCGGCTTCGCGGCGCTGGGCCGCGCCGACATGGTGCTGGGGCCGGCGACAGACGGCGGCTACTGGTTGATCGGGCTCGGACCCAGGGCGCGGACGATCGATCCCTTCCGAGGCGTGCGCTGGTCGAGCCCGTGGGCGCTCGCCGATACCGAGCGTGGCCTGCCTGCAGGGTTTCGGCTCGCCCTGGTCGATCGCCTCGCGGATGTCGACGACGGCCCTGCCTATTGGAACTGGCGCGCGCGGTCGAACCCGGCTTTGCGTCCTTGCGCTCAAGCGAGCGCGACTTTGGTCCCGCGCGCTCAGGAGAGCGAGGCTTCGAGTTCGCGCGCTCAAGCGAGCGCTGCTTTGATCCCGCGCGCTCAGGAGAGCGCGACGCATTCGATCTCGATATCGAATTCCATCGGCCAGGAGGCCATGGCGACGAAGGTCCGCGCCGGCGGGTTGTGAGGGAAGTAGCGCCCATAGATCTCGTTCACGATCCGGTAGTAGGCGGCGTTGGTGACGAAGACCTGGCACTTCACCACGCGGTCCAGCGACGAGCCGGCGCTCTCCAGCGTGTGCTTCAGCACCTCCATCACCTGCTCGGTCTGCACGTCGATGCCGCCCTTGACCATGGTCCCCGAGTCGAGGTCGAGCGGCGGCAGGCCCGAGACGTAGAGGAAGCCGCCTGCGCGCACGCAGGGAGAGAGCGGCACGCCGATCTTGCGTATCGCATCTGAGAGCTTGGGGATCTCGACAATTTCCTTCTCCACCTTCTCCTCCTCTCGGGGCTTGGCCGTTGGCTTCAAGCTGCCCCCCGACGTTCCGTTTCCTGCAGGCGGGGCATCAGCTCCACCAGGTTGCACGGCCGCCAGCGGTAATCGAGCTGGTATTGCAGGATCTTGTCCCAGCCATCCTTGCAGGCGCCGGGCGAGCCGGGGAGCGCGAACAGGTAGGTGCCGCCGGCGACGCCGCCGGTGGTGCGCGATTGCAGGGTGGACGTGCCGAT
>JAPPNV010000402.1 GCA_028818565.1 Rhodospirillales bacterium
CCGAGGACGGCCGCCGCTCCGGCCGCACAGAAAGCCCGGCGGTCGGGGCCCCTGCCCCGCGTCCCTCCCCGATCGCGCATGACATAGCCTAGCATGGACAGTCCGGCACCGCCCGCGGAGGTCCGAATGCGCGTCGCGCGCGCCTCAAAGGTCGTGGGCGCATGTCACGCCGGGCGCGCCTTGCCGGCCTGGCACCCCATCGGCAATACTGCCGGCCTTCCGCCGCAATCCCGCGACCAATCCGCCGACCGAAGGGACATCGCACCATGAGCACTGCCGCCGCCGAGATCGTGAAGGGCGTCTTCCTCCAGGACCCGACGCTGTTCCGCCAGCAATGCTATGTGGACGGCCAGTGGCTCGACGCGAAGTCGGGGCGGACCACCGACGTGGTGAACCCGGCGGACGGTCACGTGATCGGCACCGTGCCCGCGCTCTCAGCCGGCGAGACCCGCGCCGCCATCGAGGCGGCGAACCGGGCCTTCCCCGCCTGGCGTGCGAAGACCGCGAAGGAGCGCGCCCAGATCCTGCGCAAGTGGTACGACCTGATGATGGCGAACCAGGAGGACCTCGCCATCATCATGACCGCCGAGCAGGGCAAGCCGATGGCGGAATCGCGGGGCGAGATCGGCTACGGCGGCTCCTTCATCGAGTGGTTCGCCGAGGAGGGCAAGCGCGCCTACGGCGACGTGATTCCGCAGCACCTCAACGACCGGCGGATCGTGGTCACGAAGGAGCCGGTGGGCGTGGTCGGCATGATCACGCCGTGGAACTTCCCGAACGCCATGATCACGCGCAAGGCAGGGCCCGCGCTCGCGGCAGGCTGCACCGTGGTCTCGCGGCCGGCGACGGCGACGCCGTTCTCCGCGCTCGCCCTCTGCGAGCTGGCCGAGCGTGCCGGCATACCGCGCGGCGTCTTCAACGTGATCACCGGCCCCTCGGGCGATGTCGGCGGCGAGATGACCGCCAATCCCATCGTGCGCAAGCTGTCGTTCACCGGCTCGACCGAGGTGGGCAAGGTCTTGCTCGAGCAGTGCGCGAGCACGGTCAAGAAGGTCTCGATGGAGCTCGGCGGCAACGCGCCCTTCATCGTCTTCGACGATGCCGACATGGATTCGGCCGTGAGCGGCGCCATCGCGTCCAAGTACCGCAACACCGGTCAGACCTGCGTCTGTGCCAACCGCTTCCTGGTGCAGGGCGGCGTCTACGACACCTTCGCCGAGCGGCTAGCCGAGGAGTCTTCCAAGCTGGTGGTGGGCCCCGGCCTCGAAGGCGAGACCCAGCAGGGGCCGCTGATCGACGAGGACGCGGTCGCCAAGGTCGAGGAGCATATCCAGGACGCGGTCGAGAAGGGGGCGGAGGTGATCCAGGGCGGCAAGCGCCATCCGCTTGGCGGCAACTTCTTCGAGCCGACCGTGATCGCCAACGTGAACACACAGATGAAGGTTGCGCGCGAGGAGACCTTCGGCCCGCTCGCGCCGATCTTCCGCTTCGAGACCGACGACGAGGCGGTGCAGCTCGCCAACGACACCGAGTTCGGCCTCGCGGCCTACTTCTACAGCCGCGACATCGGGCGCATCTGGCGGGTGGCGGAGCAGCTCGAATACGGCATCGTCGGCATCAACACCGGCATCATCTCGACCGAGGTGGCGCCCTTCGGCGGCATGAAGGAATCCGGCATCGGCCGCGAGGGCTCACACTACGGCCTCGATGAGTTCCTCGAGGTCAAGTACATGTGCATGGGCGACATCGACAAGTAGCGGCTCTTTCATTTCCCTCAGGCGCCGGGCGCTCGCATCACGCGCCCGCGCGCGTGTGAACGCGCGACGCTCGCTTGGCTACGCGCTACGCGCGCGGCGCAGTCGCGCCGTCCGGGCCTGCGGCCCGGCCCATGTGATGGCAGAGTCCTCGTTGTCGCCGGGCGCCCCTTCCGGGTCTGACGCACCGGCCCATGGTGCGGTGCACAGCGTCCGCCGTCCGCGCCACCATCGCGCCGTGACGTAGGCGAGAGAGGGGGGTGCAACAGGTAGGACGGCACACAAGGGCGCGGGCGGTCGCCGCTTGATTGACGGATTCCTGCTAAATCCCGGCGTATCCCGTGTTCCTTTCGGGGCGCCGCCCGGGTCTAAGCGGCGGCCTCGGCCTCCTCCTCGTCCGGCCTTGCGCTGTTGCCGGGGCTGCAGCCGCCGCAGACGGTGTGCTCCTGCGCCGTGATGTGGCGCCCGCGTTCGCTCGCGAGGAAAACGGCGATATCGGCAACGCTGTCGGTGGTCACCAGCGCGCCCAGCATGTTGGCGCGCATGTTCTCAGCGTAGAAGGTCTTATAGTCGACGCCGAGATCCGCCGCGATGCCCCGGTGGGTGTCCTGCGCCATCCTGGTCTCGACCCAGCCGGGGCAGATGGCATTGACCCGCACGCCGTGCGAGCCGAGCTCGTCCGCGAGGCAGCGCATGAAGGCGATCAGGCCGTTCTTGGTCATCGCGTAGGTGCCCCAGCCCGAGGAATAAGCGCCGGCGCCGATCGAGGACATGAAGATGATGGACGCGCCGTTGCCCGATGCCTTGATAGCCGGCAGCGCGGCCTGGGTCACCAGATAGGGAGCCGTGAGGTTGATCTGGACCATGGCGTCCCAACTCGCGAGGTCCATCTCGGCCACCTGCTTGCGGACGAAGATGCCGGCGTTGTTGACCAGGATGTCGAGCCCACCGAGCCGCTCGACGGCGGCCTGGCACATCGGCGCGATGGCGGCGCGGTCGCGGAGGTCGGCCGCAGCGGCGATCGCGCGGCCACCCTGGGCCTCGATCGCATCGACGGTCGGCCGGGCCCGTTCTTCGCTGCGCGCGTGGACCGCCACGTGCGCACCTTCGCGCGCCAAGGCCTCTGCGACGGCCGCGCCGATGCCGCTTCCTGCCCCGGTAACCAGGGCGCGGCGACCGTGAAGAGATGTCTCCATTCTCGTCTCCCTATGATGCTGCAACTTGGTGTATGCCGATGAGGAATCGACAGGCGAATTGCGCTATAGGCTCGCCCTCATGATCAGCCGGTTCGGGCTATCATGCCAGAAGTGAAAGGCGACGGGGACGCATCATGGACACCGGAACACCGTTTCAGGTCAGGGAAGGCATGCACGCGCCGGCGGTGCGCCGCGCCTCGCTTGCCGAGGTGCCCATTATCGACTTCGGCGCGCTCTATTCGCCGAGCCTGGCCGAGCGCAAGACCATGGCGCGGGCGATCCGCGAAGCGTGCGCGGGACCGGGGTTCTTCTACATCGTCAACCATCAGTTCCCGCAGGCGGTGATCGGGCGTGCGCAGGCGGCCATGCAGCGCTTCTTCGCGCTCCCGGTTGAGCAGAAGATGCGCAACCACTATCTCGACTGGCCCAACCACCGGGGCTACGTGCCGGCGGGCGGGATCACGGCCGACCATAGTCTCGAAGACTCCAGCGACATCTCGGAGGCCATCGAGATGGCGCACGACCTGCCGCCGGACGATCCCGACCACGTGCGCGGCATCCGCTTCTACGGACCCAACAACTGGCCGGCGGAGCCCGCCGACTTCCGCTGGGCGCTTGGCACCTATTTCGATTGCCAGCTTGAACTCGGCCGCCAGATCTTCCGCGCCTTCGAGTACGCGCTGGACCTGGAGGAGGGATACTTCACCTCCAGGTACACCAAGCCGCTGGCCAGGCTTCGCGTGTGCTACTACGAGCCGCAGCCGGAGCCTCTCGATATTGCCCACATCGGGCTCGGCGCGCACACCGACTACGAGTGCTTCACCACCGTCTGG
>JAPPNV010000195.1 GCA_028818565.1 Rhodospirillales bacterium
GCGGGAGATCTCGACGTAGAAGGATTTCTGCGTGGTCAGTTTGGCGTGGTTGGCCTCCATGGACAGCTACCGGGTCGAGAAGCAGGCGATGCAGAAGGTCATGCTGCCCGACGAAGATGCCGAGATCGACCCTGTGCCGCCCGGCGGCGGCGGTCACTAGGCCGATCCCGAGCTGGATCGGCTCTCGAACGTCATCCGGGAGTTCAACGACTTCTTTGGCGGCATCCAGTGGGAAGACGCGGACCGCGTCGCCCAGCTCATCACCGAGACCATTCCCGCGCGAGTCGCGGCCGACAACACATTCCAGAACGCCCAGAAGCACTCGGACAGGGAGAACGCCCACATCGAGCACGACAAGGCTCTGCTGCGGGTGATGACCTCAATGATGAAGGACGACAACCAACTCTTCAAGCAGTTCATGGATGATGGCGGCTTCAAGCGCTGGATGACCGACAGAGTGTTCGGGCTTGCTTACGAGCAAGTGGAAGCACCTTGATCCGCATACGATGCGGCGATCCCACCGGATCTTCACTGCTGGGTCGATGATCGTCATCGGGGTCAGTTTCCATGTCGATCACAAATGATCTTTCACGGCTGGAACAGGCTATTGGTGGCTCACCTGATAGCCGGGCACGGGCAAACGAAATGATCCTCTATGGCCTTTTGACGCCGCTCGCCGGGCGAGCACGCGGAGCTCTGGCTCGCTCACATCCAAAGTAGATCGCGTCGGCGGCGTTCGCGGTCGTCTTCGTCGGTCATATCTGGATCAGAGTCGACGGGTCGGCCCGCCACGCCCATGATCGAGGACGGGAGCCGGTCCATGCGAGCGGGCTTCGGTTGCGTCGTTTCCCCGCCCCGGAGTTCGAAGTCGAGCCAGTGAGGCGTTTGCAACCAGCCCGGCGTGGACCCTGTAGACTCCGGGGCTCCCGTCGGGGCGTCCTTTGTCTCCTCCTCCGGCAACGGCGGCGGCTCGACCTTGTAGTTCATCGCCCGCGCAATGACGGTCGCCGCCTGAGCGGCGGCATCCCTGAGCGCTGCGTCATCGAGATGGGCGTAGATCGCGGTGGTCTCACGATTGCAGTGCCCAAGCATCCGACCCACCGTGGTCAGGCCGACACCGTTCATGACGCCCTGCGAGGCCCAAGTATGTCGGCAGTCGTGGATGCGGAGGCCGGGCAGCCCGGCTTCCTCCCGGATGCTGCACCAGAACGTGTAGAGACGCTGTGACGTGAGATTCTCGGGGAACACCCTCCCGCTGTTTCCACTCCGGGGGAGCTTCGCGAGCAGCTTCGCGGCCTCCGGCCCGAGCCAGACGGTGCGCGGCCCGGTCTTGGAATCGTCGAGCCGGGCGCTCGCACCGTCTTCGCCGAATTCCCCGATCTCGCCCCATTTGAGGTCGAGCACTTCGGAGAGCCGCGCACCCGTCAGCGTCAGCAGCCGGATCGCCGCGACCGGCCAGAGGTGTTCGGCTCGGTGCCTGTCCAGAACACTGCCGAGGCGTTCGAGCTCGTCGCGGTCGAGAAAGCGCGCCACGGGCTTGCGAGGGTTCTTGACGATGTTGGCGCAGGCATCGGGGACGTGCTCTCCCAGCTCGCCCCACTGGCGGGCCGCGGCAAGCATGGCGCGGAGCGCCTCGAAGGCGCGGTTGGCGGCGCCGGGCTTGTCCACGCTCGCCGCGTCGAACCACGCCGAGACGCGAGCATGGTCGATGGCATCGAGACGCATCTTGCCAAAGGTCGGCATCAGGCGGTTCCGCATGTAGCCGTCGAAGGTCTTGAGCGAAGCCGGCTTCCAGCGATGCTTGCGCCGCTCGCGGTAGCGGGCCGCAAAGTCGCGGAACAACGACGCCCTAGTCTTGCTGGGCGCCGGGACATCCTCGCCATCCCACAGCCGGACGAGGACGGCCGCGGCTTCCCTCCGCGCCTGCTCGATGCCCATCTCGGGGAAGCGACCGAGAGTGATCTTGCGCATGCGGCCCCGGGCTCGGGTCTGGACGATGAAGGACCTGACGCCCGAGGGATGCACCCTGACCCCGAAGTGCGCGAGCGACCCATCCCACAGGATGTACTCCTTCGCGCGCGGCTTCGCCGCGGTGATGGCATTCACGGTGAGCCGGGTATGGCGGGTTCTACTCGTCATGGTCTGCCTCCTTCCCGCGTCCGGTCATGGCCTCGTGGACGATGCCGGAGATGCGCCCCGCCGCCGCACGGGCGTGCTCGTCGGCGAGATGGGCGTAGCGCTCTGTGGATGCGACGTCGGCGTGACCCAGCAGCCGGCCGACTGTGTAGAGATCGAGGCCGCTCATCACGGCGTGGCTGGCGAACGTGTGCCGGCAGTCGTGGATGCGAACATCTTCCAGCCCGGCGAGATTGCGGAGCTTCTGCCAGCGCAGGCCGAGGTCGGTCATCGGGCCGTCGCCCCTGCGGTTGGGGAAGACGAATGGTCCCTTTCGAGGCAGGGCGTTCAGCACCGCCCGCGCGGGCGGCGGGAGCTGAACCGCCTTGGGCCCGGTCTTCGAATCGGGCAGCACAGCGCGGGTACCGCGTATCCCGTCCCACCGGAGGCCGGTGATCTCCGACGACCGCGCGCCGGTGAACAGCAAGAGCCGGATCGCGGCGGCGGCCTGTTTGTCCTCCGCGTGGTCAAGCACGAAGCCGAGGCGCTTCAACTCATCCAGCGAGAGGAACCGCTCGCGCGGCGTGGTATTGTAGCGGCGCATGTTGCGGCAGGGGTTGGATCCCTGGGGCCGGAAGTCCCAGAGCTCCGCCTGCCGCATCATGACGGAGAGCACCGGCAGCGCCCGGTTGGCGTTGCCGGGTGTGGCGCTCATGGAATCGAACCAGCGCTGCACGTCGGCACGAGCGATCTCTGCGACGGGCATCGTGCCGAAGAAAGGCACGAGGTAGCGGTCCATCAGGTGACGGTTGCCTTTCCTTGTGGACGGCTTCCAGCGCCGCCCCTGCCGGCGCATGAACTCGGTCACGAAATCGGCGAACTGCGGCCCGGTCTCGCTTTCCCTCTTCGCGGCCGCGATGGCGGCGACGGCCTTCTCCCTCGCCTCGGCGGCGGTCATCTCGTCAGCCGTGCCGAGGACTGTCCTGGCCCGGTCGACCGGGCGCGCTGCCCGGACGAAGAAGGTCTTGCTGCCGTTCTTCGAGACCTTGAGGCCGAAGGATGGCAAATCCCTGTCGATGACGGTCAGGCCGTTTCGCCCGATTCGTTTCTCGCGAAACGAGCGACCGATGGTCCGTTCATTGATGGTGAGATGGATGCGCATGGGCGTATCTCCGTTGTCTGTTCCCTCCGGTGCCGCCCGTTCCGAGGTAACGGGACGGCGGTTTCGGGAGGACAACGCGGCCCGCGCGGAGGATCGCGGCCAAGGGCCGAATCAAGCCCAATGGACTGATTCAGTGCGAAAAACGTCTGGAAAAGGAAGTCAGTCTGTTCTCGCTCTATGCACCCCGGGTGCGTGGGGTGTGAGAACCAAAGCGGCTATGCCGTAGAGAGGTGACTATGGGGGGCAGTAGAAGCGGTCAGGCCAGCCCTTCTGAATTGCGGCAGGAATGAGACCGGAGTCCGCAGGGCTGACGGACGAGTGCGCCGGGCACGCGACGGTTGGCCGGACGGCAACCGGGTTGGAGTGCAGAGGCTCGCGATCGTGGTCGGCGCAGCGAGCCGATCACCATGATCGTCGTGAGTGCGGGGCGAGGCGTCATGACGCTCGTCGCCATCGGCGACGGCGCTGACGCCGAGCGTGCGCACGGGGCGTGCAG
>JAPPNV010000169.1 GCA_028818565.1 Rhodospirillales bacterium
CGCCATCAGTGCGCCCTGCTCGGGCGAAATCTGCATCCTCGCCATCTCGTGGCGGGCGGTCTCCTCGCGCAGGCGGCGCATGACCGGCGTCTCGCGCACGCCATGGGCCAGAAGGTAGTCGTGCAGCGCGTCTGTAAGCGCGGTCGGTCGGGCGGACATGGGGTCTCCTGCTGGTGGCGGGTGTCAGCGCGCGGTGCGCCAGACGATACCCAAGGCCTCGATCACGTCGAGGGTGCGCGCGACATAGTGGTCGCGCACCATGAAGCGGCTGTCGCCTTGGCCGGTCAACTCGCGCTCCAGGCAGTCGATCAGGCGCCTGAGGCGGCGCTGGTGCAGGCCGAGCCCACGCTGGATCGGGTCGGTAACGACGCCGGAGAACGCACCGATCACCGCGCCTGCGGCCAGGAGGCCGCCGGTAAGCCCGATGGTGAGCGCCGCCGGTGCCGCGGCGGGGAAGACGCCGTACCAGAGCGCCCCGGCCCCGCTGCCCAGCGGGAAGCCCGCGATCGCCGCATGCTGCACCAGCATCTGCGCGGTCGCCGGGCCGAGCGACAGCATCCCCGGCGTGAGCTTCTTGAAGGCCAGCGCGCCGATACCGGCGCTTACCGCTGCGGTGGTGAGGTCGGCGGCGGAGACCCGCGTCCCCTCATAGGTGCTCGCGGCGCCGGCGAGCCAGGCGCGGAACGCCTCCTGATCCGCCGGCGACTGCGGCGCGCCTGCGCCGGCCGGTGCGATGCGGGGGTCGCGCAGAATCTCCTCCGCAAGCGCATCGCGATCCGACACACGCTCGCCCTGTTGGATCGGGAGTTCCAAGAGCTCGGTGAAGAGCCGCCACTCAAGCTCCCGCGCGACATCGGTCTGCAGGAAGTAGCGCCGGCTGTCGAGCCAGTCGGCTGCAGGCGTAAGCCCCGCATGGCGCGCCAGCCCGGCACTCACTCGCGCTGCGAGATGAGGGGCAGACAGAGCCAGGTTTGCCGGCGAGCGCACGAGGTCCCAGCCGAGCGCCCGCCGGTGGAGCCGTAGCGAGCCTGAGAGCGAGAAGGTGCGGTCCACGAAGTCGTCGATCTTCGCCCGCCGTGCGGCGCAGTAGCGCGCCGCGGCTTCATCAACGATCTGGCGCGCTCGCGTGCCGCCGTCGTCCGCCGGCGCTGCGGCAGGGGCGGCGGAGGTCTCGCTCATGCGCTCCTATGTGGCGCCTGCTCTGCCCTCGTCAAGGCAGGGTGCGCGGCGGAGGTGCCAGTCCGTCGCCTGCTGGTAGGCATGGCCGACCCTGAAGAGCAGGGGCTCCGCCCCCCAGGCCGCCTCCAGCATCATGCCGATGGGCAGGCCGTCCGAGGAGAAGCCGCAGGGGACCGAGAGGCCGGGAATGGACGCGAGCGCGCCGCCGTAGGTGAAGCGCGTCGCGTCCTGCGTGGCGCGGTGGAGGCTGCGGTCGTCGGCGATGGGCGGTGCCGGCCGGGGCGTGGTCGGCGCGAGAAGCACGTCCACGGTCTCGAACACCTGGGCCAGCGCGCGGCGCCACGCCTCGCGCCCGCGCATGGCCTCGGCGTAGTCCACCGCGCTGAAATCGCGGCCCATGATCATGCGCTCGTAGACCGGCTCGGAGAGCGCACCGGGGCCAGCATCGAGCCTCTCCTTGTGGTAGGCGCAGGCATTGGCGTAGGCCATGATCGTGGTCCAGCGCTGGGCGGTCTCGGCGCCCGGCAGGGTGACATCGACCAGTTGCGCGCCGAGAGATTCCAATGTGCGGGCAGCGGCTCGGACCGCGGCCTCGACTTCCGCGTCGACGTTCTCGAAGAAGAAGTTGCTCGCGAGCCCGATGCGCACGCCCTCGATCCCGTCGTCGAGCCGGGGCAGGAAGTTGTCGAGCGGCAGGTCGCGCGAGACCGGGTCAAGCGGGTCATAGGCGGCGAGCGCGGCAAAGAGGCGCCCGACATCCGCCACGCAGCGCGCCATCGGGCCGACGGTGTCGTGGGCGACGCTGACGGGCGTGATGCCGCGGATCGAGATGCGCCCATGCGTCGGGCGCAGCCCCGCGACGCCGGTCATCGAGGCCGGGATCCGCACGGATCCGCCGGTGTCGGTGCCGAGCGAAGCCTCGGCCATCTCGGCCGCGACCACAGCGCCGGAGCCGCCGCTGGAGCCTCCCGGTATGCGCTCGGGGTTCCACGGGTTGCGGCACTGGCCCACCACCGGGTTGGTCGAGACCACACCCCAGGCCAGCTCCTGCATGTTGGCCTTGCCGATCAGCACCGCGCCTTGAGCCTTGAGTCGCCCGACCACGGGGGCGTCGCGGTTGGGGATGTGGTCGGCCAGGTAGGCGGCGCCGCTGGTGGTGCGCACACCTGCCGTCTCGATGTTGTCCTTTAGAGCAATGGGCAGGCCGTGGAGGAGGCCGAGCCAGCGCCCCTCGGTGGCCGCCCGGTCGCAGGCGTCCGCCTCTTCCCGCGCCCTTTCCGCCGTGGTCGTGATCATGGCGTTGAGCGCAGGATCGAGTTGCTCGATGCGCGCGAGGCAACGCTCGACCGCCTCCCGCGCGGCGTGCGGCGCCGGCCGGTCGGGCACCCCTCCGCTCATGTCCTTGCGGTGCCTTTCGCCCGCGAGTGCCGCCAGCTCCTACTCGTCGCCATAGACTGCGATGCTGCGGATGGCGTAGTCGCCGCCGCTGTTGACCAGCGACAGACCGCCGAACGGATCGTCGAGAGCGCTGCTCTTGACCCGGATAAGGTCG
This sequence comes from Rhodospirillales bacterium, assembly GCA_028818565.1. GTDB lineage: Bacteria > Pseudomonadota > Alphaproteobacteria > UBA828 > UBA828 > WTGU01. The sequence continues at coordinate 2,732 of JAPPNV010000169.1, forward strand.
GTGCTGTCGACGGACGCAGTCATCGTCCCGTCACTGTCGCGCACCAGAGCAACTGTGTGGCTGCGTCCGTCCTCGAGGGTCAGCTTGCCGTCCGCCTCGCCGATCACCTCTGCGCCGCGCCGGTTGAAGCGCGAGAGCATCAGCCCGGGATTGCTGCCGGGCAGATATGAGAGACGATAGCCCGCAGCGCCCGCTCTACCCTGAAACAGGTCGATCTCGAACTGGGCGTCCCTGTGCGTCATACCTGACATCAACTCCAGTTCGAGGGCGAAGGCGTTGGGAATGTCTGCATCAAGGACAATCTCGGCAGGCTCGGGCCCGGCCGGCCCAGTGTCCTCCTTATCCTCCTCGTCATCTCCGCTCCAGAGGTCGTCGAGCTTCTTCTCGCCGCTCAGCAGGTCACCGATCGTGTCCTTGCTCTTGTCGAACAACTCTTCGCCCTTGTCGAGCAGCTCATCCCCCTTGTCCCGGATGGTGTCGAGGGAGAGTCTCATTGTCTCCGTGTCGGCCCCGCTGAGTGCAATCGTCGTGCGCAGGCCGAGCCGGCCGTCCACCGAGAAATCGCCGCTCACCACCTCCCAGCGCGGATCGCCCGTGTAGTCGCCATCGGAAAAGTCGTCACGGATGAGGGCCGTGCGTGGCTGGGCGTCGGCGACGTGGGTGGCGATCAAGTCGCGCAAATCCTGGAGAAAGCGGGGGTCTGCAGCCCGTGCGCTCTCCGCCTGATCGATCAGCGCCTCGAGTTCCCGCGCCAGGGCCTCGAGCGCGGCGGGGTCCGCGGCCTCGGTGCCCTCGGGTTGCCATTCCGAATAGCGCGAGCCGTCATCGGCGGCGGCCGGCACGGCCATCGCGCTGGCGAGAAGGGCGGGGACGAGGAGCCTGCGCAGCATGGAACGTCTCCGGTCTCAATGCATCGTTTCGATGCTCCGTGGTCTAGCCCGAATTTCCCGGCATTGTCGAGCGACTGCGCCACGAATTGGTAACTGCCCAGGTTGTTCATGGGGATAATTCCGCTGTTGGAGAGGTCTCGC
>JAPPNV010000026.1 GCA_028818565.1 Rhodospirillales bacterium
CACATGCTCGACCCGCTGACCCATCTCCAGCTCATCGGCGGGTTCGTTCTGCTCTTCCTGGGCGGTGAGGCGCTGGTGCGGGGCTCGGTCTCGCTCGCCCGGCGGCTGCACGTCTCGCCGCTGCTGATCGGGGCCACGGTCGTGGCCTTCGGCACCTCGATGCCGGAGCTGGTGGTCACCCTGCAGGCCGCGCTCAGGGGCTCGACCGGCATCGCCTTCGGCAACGTGATCGGCAGCAACATCGCCAACCTGCTTCTCATCTTCGGCCTCGCTGTCGCGATCACGCCGGTCATGGTGTCGCGGCAGGCGGCGGTGCGGGACGGCGCGACGCTGATCGGGGCCACGGCGCTGCTCGCCGTGTTCATCTCGTTCGGCACCCTCGTCGCCTGGCAGGGCGCGCTGATGCTGGTCCTGCTCGGGGCGCTTACCGTCGCCTCCTACTGGCACGAGCGTCGGCTCGTCAACGCGACGGGCAGCCGCCACACTCAGGATGCCGAGGAGCGCCTGCACCTGCCGAAGCCCATCTGGCTCGCCGTGGCTGCCGCGTTGCTCGGGCTCGCGGGCGTCAGCTTCGGCGCGCATCTGATGGTGGGCGCCGCCACGATCATCGCGCGGGGCCTCGGCATCACCGAGACCGTGATCGGCATCACGGTGGTGGCGGTCGGCACCTCGCTGCCGGAGCTCGCGACAACCGTGGTCGCGGCCTACCGCAGGCACGCCGAGGTCGCGATCGGCAACGTGATCGGCTCCAGCGTGTTCAACATCCTGGCGATCCTGGGCGTCGTGACCGTAGTGACACCGCTGCCGGTGCCCGAGGAAATCATGCACATCGACATCTGGGTGCTGGCGGGAGTCACCGGCCTCGTGATCGCGACGATGCTCTCGGGCATCCGGCTGGGGCGGCCCTTTGGGGTGCTCCTGCTGCTCGGCTACGCCGCTTTTGCGGCGGTGCAATACCTCGCCGTCTGACCGCCCCCGGCATGGCGGAATCAGCGATTGGAGCGAGGCCGTCCCGGACGGACTCGCGACAGGCCGCGACCGCGGCCCGCCGCTCCTGCGGCGCCCTCGCGGAGGCGCCGGCCGGTTGCGCCGGCAGGCGCGCGAAATCGCAGGACGGCCGGCTGCCGTGAGCGACTAAGGCTTAGACAGCCGCCGCGCCGTGGCCTATACACAGGCCCGCGTGCCGGCCCAAGCCCAGGTAGCTCAGTTGGTAGAGCAGCGGACTGAAAATCCGCGTGTCGGTGGTTCGATTCCGCCCCTGGGCACCGGCGCTCCCTGCCCGCAGCGGCGGGCAGCCCGGACGAGGTAGGGACGGACAATGACGCCGCAGGGCATGAGCTACGTGAGCGGTGCGAGCGCACACCCGCTGCTCGGCCTCACCATCGGTGCGCAACTCGACCGGACCGCCGCGCGCTTTCCCGACAACGAGGCGCTGGTGGTGGCGCACCAGGACGTGCGCTGGCGCTACGGCACGCTCACCGAGAAGGTGGACGCATTCGCCGCCGGCCTGCTTGCGCTCGGCCTGGAGCCCGGCGACCGCATCGGCATCTGGTCGCCCAACAACAGCGAGTGGGCTGTGACGCAGTTCGCCGCGGCGAAGGCCGGGCTGATCCTGGTCAACATCAACCCCGCCTATCGCCTGGCCGAGCTCGAATACGCGCTGAACAAGGTCGAATGCCGCGCGCTGGTCACCGCCGAGGCCTTCAAGTCCAGCCGCTACATCGAGATGCTGCGCCGGCTTGCGCCGGAGCTCGACCGCGCCACGCCCGGCGCGCTGAAGGCGGAGAAGCTGCCGCATCTGGAGACGGTCGTGCGCCTCGGCACAGAGACCACCGCCGGCATGTACAACTTCGCCGAGGTGCCGGGGCTCGCGGGCGCGGCCGAGCGCGACCGGCTGCAGGCGCTGGGCGGGCAACTGCAGTTCGACGATCCCATCAACATCCAGTTCACCAGCGGCACCACGGGCTTCCCCAAGGGGGCGACGCTCAGCCACCACAACATCCTCAACAACGGCTACTTCAACGGCGTGACGCTGGGCCTGAGCGAGCGCGACCGGGTCTGCATCCCGGTGCCGCTCTACCACTGCTTCGGCATGGTCATGGGCAACCTGATGTCCACCGCATTCGGCGCGACCATGGTCTACCCGAGCGAGGCCTTCGATCCGCTGGAGGTCTTGCGCGCTGTCGAGGCGGAGCGCTGCACGGTGCTCTACGGCGTGCCCACCATGTTCATCGCCGAGCTCGACCATCCGGAATTCACGGGCTTCGATCTCTCTTCGCTTAGGACCGGCACGATGGCGGGCTCGCCCTGCCCCATCGAGGTGATGCGCCGCGTCATCGGCGAGATGCATATGGAAGAGGTGACCATCGCCTACGGCATGACCGAGACCAGCCCGGTGAGCTTCCAGTCGGCGACCGACGATCCGATCGAGCGCCGGGTCTCCACCGTGGGGCGCGTGCATCCCCACGTCGAGGTCAAGGTCGTGAACCAGGACGGCAAGGTGATGCCGCGCGGCGAGACCGGCGAGCTGCTCACCCGCGGCTACTCGGTCATGCGCGGCTACTGGAACGACGAGGACAAGACCCGCGAGTCCATCGACGGCGCGGGCTGGATGCACACCGGCGACCAGGCCACCATCGATGCCGAGGGCTATTGCAACATCGTCGGCCGCATCAAGGACATGGTGATCCGCGGCGGCGAGAACGTCTATCCGCGCGAGATCGAGGAGTTCCTCTACCGCCACCCGAAGGTGCAGGACGTGCAGGTGATCGGCGTGCCGGACGAGAAGTACGGCGAGGAGCTTTGCGCCTGGATCAAGCTGCGCGACGGCGAGGCGGCGAACGCGGACGAGATCAAGGCCTTCTGCAAGGACCAGATCGCCCACTTCAAGGTGCCGCGCTACGTGCGCTTCGTGGACGAGTTCCCGATGACCGTCACCGGCAAGATCCAGAAGTTCAAGATGCGCGAGACCATGATCGAGGAGCTCAACCTCGCGGAGCAGAAGACCGCCTGAGGCGCCGCCCGGCGCCCGGCCGCAACGACGGAGGACCCCATGGCCAAGTTCACCCATATCAACCCTGACAACGTGCCGGATTATCTGACCTACGGACTGAGCCACGCCGTCGTGGCCGAGGGCGGCAAGACCATCTATCTCTCGGGCCAGGTCGGCTGGAACGCGAACAGCGAATCAGTGGGGCCGGATCTCGCCGACCAGCTCGCCCAGGCGCACGAGAACATCCGCCGCGTGCTCGCCGAAGCCGGCGGGACGGTGGCCGACATCGTCCGCCTCAACACCTATGTCGCGAACTACAAGTTCGAAGAGGGCGAGGTGGTGAACGCCGCCAACAAGAAGCTCTTCGCCGGCCACACGCCGCCCTCGATGACGCTGATGGGCGTCCAGGCCCTCTATTCGCCCGATGTCCGCTGCGAGGTGGAGGCGACCGCCGTCATCGGCTGAGGCCCCGGACCATGGTGCGGTGCACGGCGCGCGCGCCATCATCGCGCCATGCAGTGCGGGAGCCAGCGGGTCACAGCGGGCGGAGACAAGATAGGCGGCCGCTCGTCGAGTTGGCGTCAGCCCCTCCTCACCCCAGCCCTCTCCTCCCCAGGGAGGAGAGGGGGAGCAGAAGGAGCCGCCACGTTCTCTCTCCTCCCCGCGGCGGTGGAGGCACGGCTGTCGCGGGCGGTTGTCGCCCGTCCCGTAGAATCCCGCTTGTCCCACTCGATCCCGGCGAATCCCGCTTGTCCCACTCGATCCC
>JAPPNV010000404.1 GCA_028818565.1 Rhodospirillales bacterium
CGAGCGCGGTCCAGAAGCTCACGCACTGCGTCCCGTCGATGCAGTAGTAGGGCAGATCATGGTGCCACGGCGTGCGTGACTCGGTTCGCGGTTCCTTCACCAGCACGTGCTCGTGAAAGAACCGCGCCGTGCCCGAGCCCATGAGCTGCGCGGCCAGCTCTGCTGCGTGTGAGTGGAGCACGAAATCCCGATACTCGGGCACGCGGGCCCAGTTGCAGTAATCGCCGAAGAAGTAGCCTTTCGATCCCTCCGGCTCGTATTCCCGCGTGTAGGGGCCGGGGGTCCGCATGTTGCGCTCGACGCCGGCGCGCAGGGGATCGAGCCAGTCCGCGAACGCGCCCGCCAGATGGACGACGCCGTCCTGCCGGAAGCGCTCGGCGGCGGCGCGATCGATGCCGGCGTCTGCGGGGTTCATGCGCGCCTCACGCTCGATTGCGCCGGGCTCAGAAGTTGACCTGGTCGCCGCCCTTGAGGCCGAGCAACTCGCGCGCCTCGGCGGGGGTCGCGACTTCCAGGGATAGCTCCTCCACGATGCGCCTGGCCTTGGCGACCTGGGCGGCGTTGGAAGGCGCGAGCTCGCCCTTGCCGAGGAAGAGGCTGTCCTCCAGCCCGACGCGGATGTTGCCGCCCATCATCGCACCCATGGTGACGAAGCTCATCTGGTGGCGGCCGGCGGCCAGAATCGACCAGCGGTAGTCGTCGCCGAACAGCTTGTTGGCGATGCGGCGCATGTGCATCAGGTTCTCGTGGTCGGCGCCGATGCCGCCCAGGATGCCGAAGATGGTCTGCACGAAGAGCGGCGGCTTGACCAGGCCGCGGTCGAGGAAATGGGCCAGGTTGTAGAGGTGGCCGACGTCGTAGCACTCGAACTCGAAGCGCACGCCGTGGCCCTCACCCAGATCCTTCATAATGTATTCGATGTCCTTGAAAGTATTTCTGAAAATAAAGTCTTTCGTGCCCTCCAGATGGGGCCTTTCCCAGTCGTACTTGAACTCCTTGTAGCGGTTCAGCATCGGGTAGATGCCGAAGTTCATCGAGCCCATGTTCAGAGAGGTCATCTCCGGGCTCGCGCGGCGTGGCGCGGCGAGGCGCTCGTCGAGGGTCATGCCGAGCCCGCCGCCGGTGGTGATGTTGATGACCGCGTCCGACTGCTGCTTGATGCGCGGCAGGAAGGCCATGAAGACGTCCGGATCGGGCGTGGGTCGGCCGTCGTTCGGGTCGCGGGCGTGGAGATGGAGGATCGAGGCGCCGGCCTCGGCCGCCGCCACGCCGTCGGCCGCGATCTCGTCCGGCGTGACCGGCAGGTGCGGCGACATGGTGGGGGTATGGATCGACCCCGTGACCGCGCAGGTGATGATGACTTTGCTCATGGCCCGTGACCTCCCGCTCATGTTCGCCGCGCCGCGCCGGCGGCTCTGAAGTTTCTAACCGCCGGGCGCCCGCCTCGACAAGCGCGGCTTAGAGCAGCGTGCGTAACAGCTCGTTGAGGGCCGCCTTGCGCTCGAAGCCGGCGCCCGGCGCGTCGCTCAGGCGGACCCGGCCGTCCTCGACCGGGGTTTCGTCGGCAAAGCCGCCGAAGGGCTGGAACACGCCGGGATAGGATTCGCAGCCGCCGAGGGAGAGGCCGCCGGCGACGGAGAGCGCCAGCAAATTTCCGCCGTGGGGCAGGAAGCGGCGCTGCGACCAGCCTTCCTCCGCCATCATGGCGACGATATCGATGGTCTCGCCCACGCCGTAAGCGAGCGCGGGGTCGAATTGCACATAGTCGATTTCGGGCCGCATTCCGCCAAAGCGGAGCAGGTTGCGCGCGTCGTGGAGCGAGAGCAGGTTCTCGCCGGTGGCGACCGGGTCGGGGTAGGTCGCCACCACCGATGCATTGAGGGAAAAGTCCAGCGGGTCGCCCGGCTCCTCGTACCAGGCGAGACCGTAAGGGACGAGGGCGCCGGCGTAGCGGCGCGCGGTCTGCTCATCGAAGCGGCCGTTGGCGTCAACCGCGAGCCGCGAGCCGTCGCCGTCGAGCAGCGCCAGTACCGCCTCGATCCGGTCGCGGTCCTCGTCGATGGTGGCGCCGCCGATCTTCATCTTGACCTGGGTGTAGCCCTCGTCGAGATAGCGCCGCATCTCGGCGACGAGACCATCCGTCCCCTTGTCCGGGTCGTAGTAGCCGCCGGCGGCGTAGACCGGAATATGCTGCTCCGGCGCCGGGTTGCCGGCGTCTTCGGCGATCAGCGCCCAGAGCGGCATGTCGCGGATCTTGGCGGCGGCGTCCCAGACCGCGATATCGAGCGCCGCGACCGCGACCGCGCGCTCGCCGTGGCCACCGGGCTTCTCGTTCCGCATCATCAGGCGGCGAATGGCGCGGGGGTCGAGCGTGGTTCCGTCGGCGCGCGCGTGCTCCTCCGGCGCTTCCAGAACACGCGGCGCCAGGCGTTCGCGGATCACGGCGCTCTGGGCGTAGCGGCCGTTGGCGTTGAAGCCGAAGCCGACGACCGGCTCGCCGCCCCGCACCACGTCGGTCACCACCGCGACCGCGCTCACGGTCATCTTGCTGAAGTCGATGACGGCATTCCGCATCGGCGCGCCCATGGGCACGGCGACGTCGCGAATCTCGACGATCCTCACGGCGATCCCCCGGGCGCGAGCGAGTCCGCCGTGCAAAGCGCGGCGATGCGGCGGCGCTCGGCTTGCGCTTCGACCACCGAGACCTGGCGGAAGCGGTAGGTCTCGTTGGGTCGCGACTGGCCGAGCTTCCACCAGGCGCAGGTGGGCACCGTGTAGGGATTGATGAAGCCACCGAGGGTGAGCGTGTCCACCATCAGAATGATCGGGGTCTGGCCGCAGAGGTTGATGGCGCCGATGGGGTAGCCGTGATCGATCACGTTGGAGGGATGCTCGCCGTTCTCCGGCGCCTTGTTCGTGGCCTTCTCGGTGAAGGTCCACTCCGGCCCTTCGAGCCGGAAGCCGACCCGGTTGCTCTTGGGCGAGAGCTTCCAGTCGCTCTCCAGGAAGCGCCGCCGACCGGCTTCGTCGATCCAGTCGTCGTTGGGGCCGGCCACCACCTCGATCTCCCAGGCGCCGCCGGAAAGGGGAGGGGGGCGAGCGCCCTCTTTCAGCCGACGGCCGGGCGCGGCGTTGCTAACCGAATCGAGCGGGATGGACTGCCCCTCCTTGAGCGCGGCTCCATCGAGCCCGCCGCAGGCACCGATGACGAAGGTCGCGCGCGAGTCGAGGAAGAGGGGCACGTCGATGCCGCCGGCGAAGGCGATGTAAGTGCGGGCGCCGGTGACGGCGGATGCCAACGCGAGCGTCTGCCCGGCGATGACGTCGATGCTCTGCCACAGCGGCACGGGGTCTCCGTCCAGGGTGGCCCGCATGTCGGCGCCCGTGAGCGCGATCACGGCGTCCTGCTCGAAGCACAAAGTGGGCCCGATGAAGGCGCATTCCAGCGCCGCAGCGCCCGGCGCGTTGCCGACAAGGACGTTGGCGAGGCGGAACGACCAGTGATCGATCGGGCCCGACGGCGGGAAGCCCATGCCGAAGGCGCCCTTGCGGCCGGGATAGTCCTGCACCGTGGTCTCGAGCCCGCCCTTGATGACCGTGATCGCCATGACATGTGCTCCCGCGCGCGTTCCGCGCGACTCAGAACCGCTCGCTCGCATCGAGAGAAGCGGCCCAGGCCTTGTATTGGCGGACCGAGAAGCGCTGGTAGCCGGTCACGTTGAAGGCGTAGGTGCCCTCGGCCACGCGGC
>JAPPNV010000052.1 GCA_028818565.1 Rhodospirillales bacterium
CTGGTCGGGGCCGATCAGGATGGCGAGGTCCTTGGTCATCTCGCCGGCTTCCACGCACTCGATGCAGCAGCGCTCCAGCGTATCGGCGAAGTCCGCGAGCGCCTGGTTGCCGTCGTGCCGGCCGCGATGCTTGAGCCCGCGGGTCCAGGCGAAGATCGAGGCGATCGGGTTGGTCGAGGTCTCCTCGCCCCGCTGATAGGCGCGGTAGTGGCGGGTGACGGTGCCGTGCGCCGCCTCGGCCTCGACCGTCTTGCCGTCGGGCGACATCAGCACCGAGGTCATCAGGCCCAGCGAGCCGAAGCCCTGGGCCACGGTGTCCGACTGCACGTCGCCGTCGTAGTTCTTGCAGGCCCAGATGAAGGCGCCTTCCCACTTGAGCGCGGCGGCGACCATGTCGTCGATCAGCCGGTGCTCGTAGCTTATGCCGGCAGCCTCGAAGCGGTCCTTGAACTCGGCCTCGAAGACCTCCTCGAACAGGTCCTTGAAGCGCCCGTCATAGAACTTGAGGATCGTGTTCTTGGTCGACATGTAGACCGGCCAGCCCCGATCCAGCCCGTAGTTCATGCAGGCGCGGGCGAAGTCGCGGATCGAATCGTCCAGGTTGTACATGGCGAGCGCGACGCCGCCGCCGGGGAAGTCGAACACCTCCCGCTCGATGGTCTCGCCGCCGTTCGCGGGCTCGAAGCGCACCGTGAGCTTGCCCTTGCCCGGCACCACGAAATCGGTGGCGCGGTACTGGTCGCCGAAGGCGTGGCGGCCGATGACGATCGGATTTTCCCAGCCGGGCACCAGGCGCGGCACGTTTCGGCAGATGATGGGCTCGCGGAACACGGTGCCGCCCAAAATGTTGCGGATCGTGCCGTTGGGCGAGCGCCACATATTCTTGAGGCCGAACTCCTCGACGCGGGCCTCGTCGGGCGTGATGGTCGCGCACTTGACGCCGACGCCGATCTCCTTGATGGCCTCGGCGCAATCGACCGTGACCTGATCGTCGGTGGCATCCCGATGCTCGACGCCGAGGTCGTAATACAGGAGGTCGATGTCCAGATAGGGCAGGATCAGCTGGTCCTTGATCCAGGCCCAGATAATTCGCGTCATCTCGTCGCCGTCGATCTCGACGACGGGGTTGGCGACCTTGATTTTCGCCATCCGAAGCTCTCCAGGAATGCGTTGCGGGCAAGGGGCCCCGGGGAGGAAGGTGTCGGCGGCCGACGGGGCCGCGCGCACCTTAGCAAAGCGGTCCGACCGGTCAAGGTCGGCGCCGCCGCAGGAGACGGCCGGGAAAGGCGGCTAAGCCTCGACGTTGTCGAGGACGCGGAATAGCTCGTCGACGGTGCGAACCACGGTGGCGAGGCCGGACGTTGCGGACGGCGCAAATCCCTCGTCGCTCACATGGTCGAGCAGGTCCCGCAACGGCTCCCAAAAGCCCTCAATGTCGAGAACGACGATCGGCTTGTCCAGGAGACCGAGCTGCTTCCAGGTCAGCACTTCGAAGAACTCGTCGAGGGTGCCGTAGCCGCCCGGCAGGATGACGAAGCCGTCGGCGCGGTCCAGCATGATTCGCTTGCGCCGGAACATGTCTTCGGTGACCACCGTCTCGGTCAGATCCCGGTGCGCGACCTCGAGGCTTTCCAGTTTCTTTGGAATTACCCCCACGACCCTGCCGCCGCCCGCCAGTACGGCATCGGCCACCACCCCCATCAGGCCGATGCCACCTGCGCCGTAGACGAGCATGATGCCGCGCCGGGCGAGTGCCGTGCCCAGGCTGCGGGCGGCTTCGGCGTGGGCCGGGTTTTGGCCCGTTTGGGAACCGCAAAAGACGCAAAGAGACGCGATCGCCGCCATCGCCGATCCGATCCGATATAGTGGCTGGACGTGTAGGAGCGCCGCTCTGTAGCAGAGACCGCCGCCGGCCGCCAGCCGCGATGACGGCCGGGGTCCCGGTTGCAATGTCCACCGTAGCGACTATGTCAGAATACGGCCCGGAAAGCCCAGAGCAGGATCGAGCGCGACATCCCATGGCACGGCTCAGAATGCGTTTCGCCCATCGCACCGCCTGTCTGCTGCTGGCGATGTTGGCGAGCGTCGTGCTTGCCGGTGCGACGCCCGCGGCGGAACCCGCAGTGGAACCCGATCCGGGAAGCGCGGACCCGGCGGCGCGCGGCGCCTACATCCTGCGCGCGGCGGGCTGCGCCACCTGCCACACCGACGTCGCGGGCGGCGGCGCCTTCCTCGCCGGCGGGCGCATGCTGTCCTCTCCCTGGGGGGCGATCGCCGCCCCCAACATTACGCCTGATCCCGAGACCGGCATCGGCGGCTGGTCCGACGAAGACCTCGTGCGCGCGCTGCGCGATGGCAAGTCGCCCGAAGGGCGCACCTACTACCCGGCGTTCCCGTACACCGCGTACGCCGGCATGCGGCACGAGGACATGCTCGACCTCAAGGCCTACCTCGACACGGTGGAGCCGGTCGTCGCCGCCAACAAGCCGCACGCGCTGCGGTTTCCGTTCAGCGTGCGGCTCTTCCTCCATCCCTGGCGCTGGCTTTTCTTCGATCGCGAGCCCGAAACCGCCGTTCCCATTGAGGACGAGCGCCTGGAGCGCGGGCGTTATCTCGTGGAAACGCTGGGCCACTGCGCCGAATGCCACACCCCGCGCAACATGGTGGGCGCCCTCAAGCGCGAACCGCACCTGGCGGGCTCGCGCTTCGGTCCCGGCGGAATCTCGGTTCCCAACATCACCCCCGACGCCGAGACCGGCATCGGCTCATGGTCCGAAATCGATCTGGCGTTCTTCCTGCGTACGGGCTTCACGCCCTACGGCGATGACGTGCAGGGCGAGATGCGGGAAGCCATCGACGACGGGCTGCGCCATTTGACCCAGGCGGATCTGGAGGCCATGGCCGCCTATCTCAAGGCGCTGCCTGCGATCCGCAACCCCGTGAGCCCGACGCCGTCCCCGCCACCGGCCTTCTCGTCGGGCGGCGACTGGTAAGGCACCGCGCCGGGCGCGCGCTGGGCGCGCTGTCACGCCTCGACCGACTCGTGTATCGTGACGCCCCCATGACTGCTGGGCGATTCGAGTGAGCGAGACAGGGACTTTCACCAGTCGCGTGGCCGACGTGCTGAAACGGCGCGAGACTCTCCGTATTGCGGCCCCGGCTGGCGCCGCCGTCGTGGTCGTCGGCGTCCTGCTCGGCGTGTTCCTGACGGGCGGGGACGAGCCGGACCAGACGACGGGGACACCCGTCGACATCGAAGACAGCACGGCCGAGAGCGCCGGAGAAGGTGTGACGCCGACCGACGAGACCGCGGCCACGACGACTGACGTTGGGGCAGGTGCGCCCGCCGAGCCGGGTGAGCCGGCGCAAGCCGAGACGGCGGAAGCAACCCCCATACCTGCTGACGTTCCCGGCGGCGACATCGATGCCGGCCCGCCGGAGGACGAGACGGCCGAGGCGACTCCGGCAGCTCCCGAGAAGCCGAGCGAGACCGGCGCGGGTGAGATAGCCGAGGCGACGCCGACACCGGCTGATCCGCCAGCCGGCGACGTCGATATCGTCGCGCAGGAGGACGAGGCGGCCGGGCCGGTTAACGCCGCCGACGATGGTGCGCCTGCGGCCACGGGCACAGAAGACGCCGCCGAAACCGACGTTGCAGCCACGACCGGTGATGGCACGGCGACCGCCACCGGGGACGACGCGGAGATTGCGGCCGGGACCGAGACGGCGGAAGACGCGGCC
>JAPPNV010000033.1 GCA_028818565.1 Rhodospirillales bacterium
TCACCACGTCGGTCTCGAAACCACCGCCATTGCGTCCGTTCGTGCTGCTTGTCATTGCGTCATCCTCCGCGGGGGCTTCGCGGTGCCCCCAGGCGCGCACAGTCTCTCACCGCCACGGAAGCCCGGTCAACGCGGGATGCGCCCGTCGTCACACCGTGACCACGATCTTGCCGCATTGGGTGTTGGATTCCATGTGGCGATGGGCGTCCACAATCTGCTCCAGCGGGAACTCGCGGTCGATCACGGGCTCGAGCGCACCGCTCTCCAGTCCGGCGAAGAGGTAGTCGCGCCCCGCCGCGAAGCGCGCCTCGTCGCGCACGAAGTCGAGCACCTGGTAGCCCGTGATGGTGAGCGATTTCGCCAGCATCGGCATGAGCGGATAGGCGGTCTCGCCGGGGTAGAGGGCGCCATATTCGTAAATCGTGCCGTAGGGCGCTGCCGCGCCGCAGAGCGTGGTCAGCAGCGGACCTGCAATCGGATCGAAGACCACGCGCGCGCCGGCATCGCCGGTGATTTCCATGACCCGCGCCGGCAGGTCCTCCTCCTCGGTCGCCACGACGTGATCGGCGCCGAGGCCGAGAAGAGCGTCCCTCTTGGTCGCGGTCCGGGTGGTCGCAATCACGGTGGCGCCGCATTCCTTCGCGATCTGGATCGCGGCAAGGCCGACGCTGCTGCTCGCCGCGGTGACGATCGCGGCGTCGCCGGGCCCGAGCTTGCCGTAGTGGACCAGCGCACCGTAGGCCGTGAGGTAGGCCATCCAGAGAGACGCACCTTGGGCCGGCGAAAGCGAAGCGGGGTAAGGCTCGGCGATCTCCGCCGGCACGGTGGCGCTCTCGCCGTAGACGCCCTGCCGGGTCTGTGACAGCGCGAAGGAGGGGACCGTGGCGATGCGGTCGCCTTCCTTGACGCTCGTCACGCCTTCGCCCACGGCCTCCACCACGCCGGCGGCCTCGTAGCCGATGCGGGAGGGGAAGACAGGTTGTTCGTGATAGATGCCCTCGCGCAGCATGACCTCGGCCCGGTTCAGGCCGATCGCCTCGACCCTGATGCGGACCTCGCCGTATCCGGGGTCGACCTCCGGCACCTCGTCGAGGCGCAGCACCTCGGGCCCGCCTGTCTCGTGAAATCGTACGATTCGCGCCATGGTCCGCTCCCCGCCCGCACGGCCCGCTCTGACGCCGGGCATCCGTAGAACCTTGCGAAACCTAGCACGATCCCGCTGTCGCGCTTCTGTCGTGCGGAGGCCTCTGGCTGGTGTGGCCGTAGCCCGCGCTACTCCGCTGCCGCCCGCGCCGGTGCCGGAACCTCCATGTTGAAGAGGCGGGCGCAGTTGAGACCCACCACGTTCGCCCTGGTCTCGTCGTCCACGTTGGCGAGGACGCGGTTCAGGACCTCATGGCTGTGAGGGAACGTGTTGCGCGGATGGGGGAAGTCGGAGCCCCACATCACCTGCGTGGCGCCCGCGACATCGAAGGCGCGGTCGGCGAACTTGTCGTCCACGAAGCTGTGCCAGACCTGCGTGTGCAAATACTCCTGGACCGACTTCTTGACCGGCGTGACCTTGAGCGAGTTCGCCACCGCGCCCTGAAGCTGCTGGGTGCGGAACAGGAACCAGGGCAGCCAGCAGATCTCGTACTCGCCAAGGATCAGTTTCAGCTTGGGATGGCGATCGAAGATGCCGCCGAAGATGAACTCGTTGGCGAGGATCGGCCCTGCGTCGGAGAAAAGCTCCAGCCAGAGCCGCGCCACGTCACCGCGCTCGTGATCGTGGATGATGGTGAAGGGGTCGCGAATGCGGCCGGCGACGATGTGGATCGTCACGGGAATGTCGAGGTCGGCCGCCGCCGCCCAGAGCCGATCGTAGTAGGGGTCGCGGTAGGGCGGCATGTGGGGCTTCACGTCGGTGTAGATGAAGACCGTGCGGACGTCTTTCTTGGCCAGCCGCTCAAGCTCGGCCACGGCCCAGTCGACATCGTCCGGCGGCAGCATCCCGGATGCGAGCAGGCGCTTCGGGTCGTGGCTGCAATACTCGACGATCCAGTCGTTGTAGACTCGGCAGACGTCCTGCACGAGCTGCGGATGCTCGATCCGCATGCAGAGCAGCGCGAAGGTCGAGTTGACGATCTCGGCCTGGACCCCGTCCATCTCCATCAGCTCGAGGCGGAGCGCCGGGTCCTGGTTGGAGCGGTTCACCTTGTCGGCGAGCTCGGGGTCCATGGCCGAGGATTCCTCGGTGGAATCCGCCGCATCCTCCGGCTCGACTACGCCGAGATCGAGGTAGTCGTAACCGAAGAAGTAGTAGTTGCCGGGAATGCCGTCGTAGCGGTCGACGACGCGCGGGACCTTGTCGCCCCACTTCTTGCCGAGCGCCTTCTCCCAAAGGTCCAGCGGCTCGATAATGTGGGAATCGGCAGAGATCACGTAGTCGAGGCTCATCGTCGTACCCCCTTCGGTGCGCCGGCGGCTTAGGCGTGGAGCGGTCTTTGCTCGCGCGGCGCGGCAGCGACCGCCGCAAAGTCGCACTTGCGAGTTGCGTAGAATTCGACCAGGAAGCCGTCCGGGTCTTTCAGGTAGAAGCTGCGCTTGGTGGCGCTGTCCACCGTCGCCACGGTCGGGATGTTCCGCGCGGCTAGCGCGTCCTCGGCATCGGCGACGTGGGCTTCGTCCGCCATTTCGCACGAGAAGTGGTGACAGCCGTTCTCCAGGCCGCCCGCCCTGGCAAACAGAGCGCAGTGGAAGTCGGGCGTGGGCGCGGCACCCCGCAGATAGGCGTAAGCGTCGTCGGGCGCCATGTAGGCGACGTCGAGGCCGGCGAAGTCGGTGTAGAAGCCGAGCGAGCGCGCGACATCCTCCACCACCATCACCGCGCGCGTGGTGCGCAGCGGGTGGACCGGCGCGTCCGCGACGCGCTGATAGTCGGGCGTCCGCTGCCACTTCGGCTCCGCGCTCGGCGGCTCGGCCTCCGGGTCCCAGCGGGCCGAGATGTTGGGGATGGGGCCACCTTTGAAGACCGAGCGCCAGTCGTGCATCACGTCGGCATAGAACTCGTGGAAGATGCCGTCCGGGTCGGGCACGTAGAAGGAGTGCGAGAAGGTGTGGTCGATGGTGAGGTAGTCCTGGCAGCCGGACGCGACGGCGCGCTCGATCGCAGCGACCAGCGCCGCTTCGTTATCGACCTCCCAGCCGAGATGGTTGAGCCCCGTCTCCTGAAAGCCTTCCTCGATGATCACCTCGCCGTCGCGGCCGCGGAAGGGGCGGCCGATCTCGACCATGCCGACATCGTGATGGCTGTTGCCGTTGGAGACGAAGCCCGCGCCGGTGCCGACCTCGATCCCGACCTCCTCGAAACCGCAGATCTTCTCGAAAAATGCGACCGATCGGTCGAGGTTCCGCACGCTGACATTCGCGTGGCCGAGCCTGCGCGCGCCGAAGTTCACCGTCATCGCCTGCGCCCCTCCCTGCCGACGTTGAGCGGAGGAAAACGGTATAGGGTGCTCAGGGCACCGTCAATTTGGGTTAGTATTCTAGCCCGGCTAGGCATGCTGTGATCGACCCTTTGTCCCGGCCGCGAGGCCGCCGCAGTCTTTAGCGCAAGCGAATTTCCCACCTACGGGGACGATAAACTCGCTTTTGTGTGCAAACATGCCCCAACTGAATTTTTCTAGGCTCTGTACCCATAAAATAATTGTCGTGGAGAGCGAATCATGATTCAAGC
>JAPPNV010000378.1 GCA_028818565.1 Rhodospirillales bacterium
GGTCCATGCCGCTCGCCGCAGCCGCCCGGCCGACCCGCTCCCACTCCGCATCGGTCGCCATCACGGCGCGCTGGCGCCGCCCGCTGGAATCCTCTTTCATGGTGGGTATGCTCCCGGCAGAATATGCGACATAGGGCTACCACGCCTTGTCGCAACTTTCATCCATATTCCTATGCGACTCCTCATGATCCAAAATCCGTGTCAAGTCTATGTTGGCTTTCAATCCCACCTGAAACGCCCTTAACATCATACCAAAGTGCTACCCCAGGTTCCACATCGAATCCCTCGATGCAACTGCTCAGTGGCATAGGATCCACACGTGTGTTCTGAGAACCGGCCCTATTTTGCCCTTGACTGCAATCCTAACTCCCTGTAGTATCTATCATATACAGGATGATCAAGCAACCCTACGTCAGCTTGAGTGCGCAGGAATGCAGAATAGTGTGGTGCACACCTCCATGTGCGAGGGTGACATCGACGTGGTCCACGAGGTCTGGCAGGGCGCGTTCGGCGTGGCGTTCGAGCAGGTCGTTGCCCAAGACTGCGTGATCGACGCCGCGACACATGACGCGAAGACCCGCGAAGAGTGGTGGTATCCCAGTTATGTCGAGGAGCAGTGCCCTGGCCTGCCCGACTGGGAGGCGCTGAATGCTTGCGCCGAGATGTTCGCGACTGCCGAGACGGCCCCGAAGGGTCGCTTCCTCGGCGGGCCGGTCGACTGGTTGAAGCACGACGCCGAGCGTGTCGAAGGCCTCGGCATGGACTTCGAGGTGGTGAACGCTGGCTCGGCTGCGGCCATTTGGGCGGAGCTCGCATCGGCGTTCGAGCGCAAGGCGCCGATCGTGCACTTCAACTGGACGCCCAACTTCATCGAGGCGATCTACGACGGCAAGTTCGTCGAGTTCCCCGAGTATGACGAGGGCTGCAAGGACGACCCGGCCTGGGGCCCCAACCCCGACATGACCCATGACTGCGGCAACCCGAAGGACGGCTATCTCAAGATCGGCGTCTGGAACGGCATGCCAGACAAGTGGCCGACGGCCTATGCCATCATCTCGAAGATGAACCTGACCAATCTCGATATCGCGGTGATGTCGAAGCTGGTCGACATCGACGGCATGGAGGTCGAAGAGGCGGCCGACAAGTGGCTCGCCGACAACGAAGCCAAGTGGATGTCCTGGGTCAACTAACCCAGAGTCCCTGGCTACGGGGGCGCCGCCTTATCTCCCTGTGGCGGCGCCCTCGCTTTATTTCATGCCCCTGCCGGCACATAGTATTCGCGCCCATCGCCGCCGACGATGGAGCGAAGCGCCGACAAGGTGGGGTCGCGGCACGCGCTCCGCCGCGGCCGGGAGGTGCGATTTGGCCGAACCTATTCTAACGTGCAGCAGCGTTTGGAAGCTGTTCGGCCCGAAACCCCGGCCGTTCATGGACAGGCACGGAGGCGCGCCCGGCCTCTCCGCCATTCTGGACGAGGGCTATATCCCCGCCGTGCGTGACGCCACGTTGGAGGTCAACGCCGGTGAAATCCTGGTGATCATGGGGCTCTCGGGCTCCGGCAAGTCCACGCTGCTCCGTTGCCTCGCCCGCCTGATCGAGCCTACAGCCGGCGAGATCATGTTCGAGGGTCAGGACCTGCTCAAGGCGACCAATCGGGAGCTGACGCAGCTGCGCCGCCACAAGATGGGCATGGTGTTTCAGCACTTCGCGCTGCTTCCCCACCGCACGGTGCTACAGAACGTCGCCTTCCCGCTAGAGGTCCAGGGCATCGACCGCCGCACACGTGAGACTCGTGCCCGCGAGATGATCGAGCTCGTCGGCCTCGAGGGTCGCGAGCGCTATTACCCGCGCGAGCTCTCCGGCGGGCAGCAGCAGCGCGTCGGCATCGCCCGCTCGCTGGCGGTGGGCCCCGAGCTCTGGTTCCTCGACGAGCCGTTCTCCGCCCTCGACCCGCTCATCCGCCGCGAGATGCAGAACGAGTTCCTGCGCCTGCAGAACATGCTGCACAAGACGATCCTGTTCATCACCCACGACTTCGACGAGGCGATAAGGCTCGCCGACCGGATCATCATCATGAAGGACGGCATCATCGAGCAGGCCGGCACCGCCACCGAGCTGATCGAGAACCCCGAGACCGACTACGTGCGCGAGTTCACCAAGGACGTGGCGCGGGATCGCCTGCTCACCGTGGCGACCGCGACGCGCCCCGCCGCTGCGGGCGAGACGACGCAAGGCGAGGTGAGTGCAGGCTCCACGCTGGCGGACGTCGCGCCGCAGGTGATCGAGGCCGAGAATCCGGTGGCAGTCGTCGACGAGAGAGGCCGGATGGTCGGCGTGGTCGACCGCTACGGCCTCGTCGACGCGATGTACGCCGACCGCTCGTAAGGCCATGGCCGCAGAGCGGACCCTCGGAGGATCGATCGCAGGGTCGGTTGCGACGACACGCCGCCTCTGGCGCACGCCGGGGGTGGGGCCGCTGCTCGTTCTGGTGCCCTTCGTCGTTCTGCTCGCGCTCAAGCCCATCCTGCCCGAGGCCGGGATCGTCTGGCCCAGGGACATCGCGGTGCCCTTCATCGACTGGATCAACGTCGTCGTCGACGTCTTCCACAAGCACGAGATCTTCGGCGTCTTCACCGTCAAGGACGCGACGCGGGCGATCGCCTTCGGGATCGAGTGGCCGCTCGACATCGTGCACGGCTTGCTCGCGGACGGCTTCAGGTCGATCGGCATTCCCGCCATCCCGTGGGTGATGATCGCCGGCCTCGCCGCGGTCTTCGGCTGGTGGCTGAAGGGCTGGCGGCTCGCGCTGCTCGCGGGCGGCTGCATCGTCTACTTCGCCCTCTTCGGCAAGTGGTCGCTCTCGATGACGACGCTCTCCGTCGTCCTGGTCTCGGCGCCGATCGCTGCCGCCGTCGGCGTCGCACTCGGCGTGGCGGGGGCCAAGTCGCGGCCCTTCGAGCGGGTGCTCTGGCCGCTGCTCAACGTCATGCAGTCGTTGCCGCACTTCTCCTACCTGATCCCGGTGGCGCTCTTCATCGGCGTCTCCCACCGGGCCGGCGCCATCGCCACCATCCTCTTCGCCATACCGCCGATGACGCGGCTCACGCTGCTCGGGCTCAAGGGCGTCTCCGAGGAGGTGCGCGAGGCCGGCGTGATGGCTGGCTGCACGCGCTGGCAAATGCTCTTCAGGGTCGAGATACCGGCCGCGCGCGATTCGCTCATGCTCGGCGTCAATCAGGTCATCATGCAGTGCCTGGCGATGGTCGTGATCGCCTCCTTCGTCGGCGCCAAGGGGCTGGGGCAAGACCTGCTGTTCCGCCTCCAGAGCCTGCGTCTCGGGCAGGCGCTGGAGAACGGCGTCGCCGTGGTGCTGATGGCGGTGATGCTCGACCGGCTGAGCCGGGCGCTCTCCGAGAAGCAGCCCGAGCGGCGCCCCGACGGCCCCTTCTGGCGTGTGCATCCTTACCTGATGGCGGCAGGCGCCGTCATTGCCGCCTCGATCGTCGCGTCTTTGTTGACGCCGTACGCCCAGACGCTGCCCAAGAACGCGACGATCACCACCGCGCCCTTCTGGGACATGGTCGTCGAATTCATCACGTTCACGCTCTACGACCCGCTTTCCGTCATCCGCGACGGCCTGCTCGTCCACGTGCTGATTCCGCTGCGCACTGGTTTCCAGTGGATGCCGTGGATCGCGGTGGCGTC
>JAPPNV010000266.1 GCA_028818565.1 Rhodospirillales bacterium
CCATCCTCGCGAACGGCACCTACGAGCGGATCAACGCCCGCTACTTCCCGTTCAACATTTACTGAGTTGCGGCCTCATCGACTTGCAGACGCTCCGCGCGGTCCTGTTTCGCTCTGAGGGGAAGCGAGCGGGCTAGCATCCCGGTGGGCCGGCTTGGCCGTGCCGAGGTCATCGCACGCGCGGTATTGTTCCTCACCGCGGACGACGCCGATTTCATCACCGGGTCGACGATCTCGGTGAACGGCGGCACCCACATGAATTAGGGCTGGTCACGGCCTGCCGCTGAACCGCTCATGGACACGCCCCGCCGCCAGGACTAGGCTTCAAGGCATACCCTCCATTGGCCGAAGGACGGCCCATGGTAGAGAGGGTTCAGAAATCGCATACCACGACGTTGTTCGTGGCGTCCGTCGGGAATACCCGGTTCGAGCCGACCGACGGAGCGGCGACCTTTGCGTCCTTGCATCCACACAACGAAGACCAAATTGGCTTGAAAATCGCCGGCATCGGCCGGCGCTTTGCCGGGTCGACTACTGCGCATTCGAGGCGGCAGGGAGGAGCCGCGTGAGGTCCCGGCGAGGCGCGACGCGCACCCAACAGCTCTCAGGGAGGAAGACATGAGCGATCAAAATTACGATACTTGGAAACAAACGATGGCGGAGGTGCAGCATCGTCGGCGCACCGCGTTCACGCGCCGCCAAGTGCTGCAAGCAAGCTCTGCCACCGCAATCGCCGCAATCGCCGCAAACTTCGTGCCGCGCGAGGTGCGCGCCGACGTCACCGGCGAAGTGGTGCATCTGACGGCATCGGGCAGCCGCTTCGCGGGCGTCGTGCGTGGCCTCAAACCGCTGTTCGAGAAGGCATTTCCCAACGCCACTCTGAACGTGGCGACGATTCCGACGAACGAGTTCCTCAACAAGGTCAACGTCTACATGCAGTCGAAGTCGGACGCCTTCGATTCCGTGACCCAGGATTACGGCCAATACCCATCGCTCGAATCGTTCGGGGCGATGATTCCACTACAGGATCACATGGACGCCGACCCCACGTGGTTCGCGGACTATCAGACTGACGTGCCGGAGGCGTTGCAGTCGCTCTACCGCATCCCCATCGCTCAGAGCAGCGGCACGCTCTACGGACTGGCTCACGACGCAAACTGCCAGATGACCTTCTATCGCAAGGACATCTTCGATAAGGCCGGTATTCCGGTGCCGAAGACATGGCCGGACGCCTTTGAGGCAGCCAAGGAGCTGCATTCGCCCAGCACCAATCAATACGGCTATGTCGGCGCCATGCAGCGGAGCTATTGGGCCGGTTATCAATACTACGGCGCGCTGCGCTCGTTCGGCGGCACGCTAGTCGACCGCGAGGAACCGGGGTACTGGAATCCGTCGGTCAACAGCGAAGAGGGCTACATGGCCCTGAAGATGCTGGTCGACCTCCAGCAATACGCGCACCCCGTAAGCAGCAACGCGGGGGAGGACGAGGTGAACACTGCCTTCGCCAACGGCACCGCCGTCTACGGCCCCCTGACCTGGGGAACGGCGGTGCTGAACGATCCGTCCTTCACCAAGTTCGATCGGGTCATCTATGCCGATCTGCCGCCCGCGGGGGACAACGAGAAGGGGGCGCATCGGGTCAGCACCGGGGGGTTCGGCGTCTTCGTCCCGACCTATTCCAAGAACCATGAGGCGGGTGCCGCCTTCGCAAAGTTCCTGGCCTCTGGCGATGCCCGCGATCCGGCCATCGGCGAGGCGGTGGTGGCGGCCGGTGGGCAACCGGCGCGGCTTTCGATCCTGGATCGGCACAAGGAGGACAAGCTCTTCTTCGGTGGCCTGATGGCAAGCATGCCCTACGGCGTCACCAACAACCTGATGATTCCGGAGGGGTTCACCATCGGCACGCAGAATGGAGTCGAGGTCGCCGATGCCGTCAACGGCGAGCAGAGCATCGAGCAAGCGCTGACAAATATGGACAAGGGCATCCAAAGGGTGCTGGAGGACGCGGGCTACTACGCTTAGCGGGAAATCCCCGAGGAGGAGCGCGAGGGCAATCGCTCGGCGGGCTAGTATCCTGATGCTGAGACGGGCCGGCGTGGGCTGCTACCATAGCCGGCCATGCATCAGGACGTTGTCGATCTCAATGCCTTCTATCTGACCCGTCTCGGTCGGGTCACGCGCCGCATCCTGGGCCAGCAGATCCGCCGGGTCTGGCCCAGCGTGCGCGAGGAGGTGGTGCTGGGGCTTGGCTACCCAGTGCCCTTCCTCAGCCTCTTCCGAGAGGAGGCGGACCGCGTGTTCGCGATCATGCCTGCGGGACAGGGGGTGATGGCTTGGCCCGAGAGCGGCGGGCGGCAGGTCGCGCTCGCCGACGACGGTGTCCTGCCGCTGCCCGACGGCTCTATCGACCGCATCCTCATCGTTCACGGGCTCGAGTTCAGCGAGCAGCGCCGCCCCATGCTGGAGGAGGTGTGGCGGGTGATGCGGCCGAACGGGCGCATCCTGGTGCTGGTGCCGAACCGCCACGGTCTCTGGGCCCGCGCCGAGGCCACGCCCTTCGGCCACGGCTCGCCGTTCAGCGCCTCCCAGCTTGCCCGGCTCTTGCGGGAGCACCGCTTCGCCCCGGTCGCCTCCGGCGCGATGCTCTTCCTGCCCCCCACAGGCTGGCGCGGGGTGATGCGCACCGCCGCTATCTGGCAGCGCCTCGGCCGCCATCTCGGCCGCCCCTTCGGCGGCATCGTCTACGTGGAGGCCGGCAAGACCGTGTTCGAGGCCCTTCCGATCACGGCCCGGCGCCGGCGCCGGGTGATCATGCCGCTGCCGCAGCCGGTGCCCGCCGGCGCACGAACGGCCGCCGGGAGCTGCGGCTTACCGGCGCTCGGCGGAGAGTAGGAACACCGCCTGCTCGCCGAACAGGTTGGCGAAGCGGCCGGTCCCGCTGAAGCGGCGCACGCGCCCCCGTGAATCGACCTGGGTGCGGCGCTCGATGCCGATGTCGAGCTCGCGGCAGAGCATCACGAAGTCCTTGATCGTGCACGGCCTGATCATCGGCGTTTCGTACCAGAGCTCGCCGGAGCCCAGCGCTGCCGGCATGCGGCCCCGCGTCAACAGGTGCAGCCGGTTGCGCCAATGCCCGAAGTTGGGAATCGACACGATGGCGCTCCTGCCGATCCTGCGCAGCTCCAGCAGCACGCCCTTGGGGTCGCGGATCGCGGGCAGGGTCTGGCTCAGCACCACGTAGTCGAAGGCGGCGTCCGGGTAGTCGGCGAGGTCGGTCTCCGCATCCCCCTGGATCACCGAAAGCCCGCGTCTCACCGAGGCGTTCACTCCCTCCTGGCTGATCTCGATGCCGCGGCCGTCGACGTTCTTCTCGCGCGCGAGCAGTTCCAGCAGCGCGCCGTCACCGCAACCGATGTCGAGCAGCCTGGAGCCCGGCTCCACCAGGTCGGCGATCAGGCGATGGTCGGGGCGAGCGCTCTGGCGCATGTTCTGCCGCTGCGGGCCTGCGTTCATGGACGAGCGCTCAGGGGCTGCTGAGCCCACGCTTTGCGGCGGCGCCGCTCAGGAAGCCGCGCAGCGTCTCGAACATGTCCGGCTCGTCGAGGAGGAAGGCGTCGTGCCCCTTGTCGCTCACCACCTCCACGAAGCTCACGTTGGCGGCGGCTGCGGCCAGTGCTCGCACGATGGCCCGGTTCT
>JAPPNV010000048.1 GCA_028818565.1 Rhodospirillales bacterium
AAAGTGCTTGATCTTCAGTAACGTAGACAGGTGAGCATCATGAGACCCGACTCGGCGGGCCAAGCAGGATCACGTTCTCGCGGCGATCCACGAAGCCGAGCTCGTGCAGGCTCTCGACCTGTTCGCGCTTGATGCTGGGCTGGAAGGCGAAGTCGAACTGCTTGAGCGTCTTCACCGCGGGCAGCCTGGAGGAGCGCATGGCGGCCTTGAGCCGGCGGTTGTTGCGCAGCTCGATCTGGGCGCCGAGCAGTTGCTCGATGGCCTCGGCCGCGGAGATGGCGCCGCCATCGACCTCGGACAGGATGCCGTCGACGGCCTCGAGCGCGCCGGGCATCCTGAGATCCGCCAGCATCGCCCGCAGCCGGTCGCGCCGGCCCGCCGCCGGGGGCTTCATTGCAGCGCCTCCGCGTAGACGCTGAGCGGTCGCCGCTCGACCTCCACGGTCACCGGGGCGTGTCGCCGTGCGGGCTCCGGAGCCTGCCGGAGGCCGAGACGGCGGTAGGGGCTGTTGGCCAAGGGGCGCAGCACCGCTTGCTCGTCCCGTTCGAAGCGGTCGACGGGACGCTCTCCCGTGGTGCCGTGCCGGCGCACGTTGGCCACCTCGTCCAGCCAGCGCGCGGCCTGATCGTTGAGATCGTCGTCGTTCGCGAAGCTGCGCCCGTAGAAGAAGCCCTCGCGAATGTATCTGATCGGGCGTTCGACCTTGCCCTTCGTCCGAGCCCGGTAAGGCCGGCAGGAGCGGGGATCGAACCCCCAGTGCCTGGCGAAGCGCAGGAACTCCGCGTTGAACAGCAGACCGCCGCCGGCGCCGCGATCGTCAGACAGCACGACGGCGCGCATCTGATCGAACAGCAGCTCCTCCGGAACCCCGCCGAACATCTCGAAGGCGCTCTCCAGCGCCTCCATCAACACCGCCATCGTTTGCCGGGGGTAGAAGTGAAGCCACAACAGACGGGAGTAGCCCAGCACGACCAACAGGGCGTGACGCCGGCCCCAGGGAAGCGTGAAGGTTCCGAAGTCCACCTGGCCCTGCCGGCCCGCCGGCGTCTCGAAGCGGACCACCGGGTCTGTCGGCTCGCGCGGCCGCGTCTCGCGCACATAGTCGTTCACCCGCCCGTAGCCGCCCGGGTAGCCCGCGGCGCGGACTTCGTCGAACAGCCGCTTCGCGGACAGCTTGGGGAACTCCTCGAGACGCGCGTCGATGATCGGCTTGTAGGGGTCCAGCTTGTGCGCCACCGGCGGACGCGGCGCGTACGCTCGCGCGCCGGACGACAGATCCCGGTCGAGCTGTCCCGTGATCACCCAGTTGTGGATCGTGCGCCGGTTCACACCAAACCGCTGCGAGAGCTCGGTCTTCGAAACACCCTGGTCGAGATAGTGCTTCAGCAACATCCTGGTCTCCCATCCGTACATCCGCGCACCGCTTCCCGCTCTGTTGGCTCCGCCAACAGAGCGGCCCGGTCCGCCGGAATCGACAAGCCCGAAGTGAGAAATTTTGGGTCGCAACGAATGGGAAGTTTACGGTCGCTACCAACACCGCCGCCGGCCCGAGGACAACCGCTCCGTCTGCAAGCCATGCCGCGAGGCCAGACGCGCGCTCGACCGACGCCGTTACGCCGCGCGCAAGGCCGCCGGCCGCTGCGTACGCTGCACCCAGCCCACGGTCGGGGGCCTGTCGCGCTGCGGCCGGTGCCTCGCGCTGGAGAAGGAGCGCGTCTCTACCGAGCGGGAGAGCGCCGTCAACAAGAAACGATATTTCGGGCGGCGCGCCAAAGGTCTCTGTGTCGATTGCAAGGCGCCTGTCCGTGGCACAGCCCGCTGCCCGCGCTGCGCATATCGTTCCAACTCCCGTGCTCCCGAGCGTCATCTGGTGTCGATGTGGCCGCCGCAGATCGCCGTGATCGAACTGGAGACGGGCGACGAGCTGGGGGTCTTCGAGACCGAATCCGAGGCCGCCGCCTGCATCGCCTTCGCCCGCCTGCGCCCCGACCAAGTGGAGATACGATCCAACGTCCCGTTGATGGTTCTGCCGCCGGCATGAGCGTTGAGCGGGCACAGGCGACCCGAAGCCAGGGCCGTACCGCAGGCCGGCTCCCTGCGACCTTTCCCGCTCCAGGGCCGTTGCCGGCCATTCGACGCACCAGGCGGCGCGCAGCTTCGTTGAGGCCGTCCGGCGGTTTCTGCCGGCTCCGGCCGCGGCAACCCGCCATGCTCCTCCGCGCGGCGGTCCCGATCCCGCGGACTCTCGGCCCCATCGACGCCGGCCCTCATTGCCGCCGGCCAGCGACGGTGCCAGAGTCGGTCAACCCCCACTGGCTGCATGCGAGGAAGAGGAGACCAGGCATGAACAGGCGGTTGACAGCGATCGTCGAACGCGACGGCGACGGATATGTCGCGCTCTGCCCCGAGATGGATGTTGCCAGCCAGGGCGACAGCGTGACCGAAGCACGCAGCAACCTCGAAGAAGCGCTGACGCTGTTCTTCGAGACCGCGTCTCCCGAGGAAATCGAACGGCGCACCCGGACCGAGTTCTATGTCACCCACGTCGAGGTGGCCGTTGGCTAGGCAGCGAGTTCTTTCGGGACGCGAGGTCTGCCGCATCCTCGAATCCCACGGCTTCACGCAAGTGAGAAGGCGCGGCAGCCACATAGTGATGCAGAGGATGCACGAGGGCCGGACCACCACCGTCCCGGTGCCCGACCATCGGGAGCTGCGCACCGGCACGCTGATGTCGATTATCCGGCAGTCCGGGCTGCGCCGAACCGACTTCGAATGACCCCTTGAGCGCGTGCAGGGTTGCGGCGGGGCTATCGGTCTGATCCGCCCGCCCTAGCTGCTGTCCGGGCCGATTGCCTGCCGGCGATCGGCCTCCCGCGCCGCTCCGCATTCGTCTTGCGCGGATTCGCCGGAAGCGGATGGATGAACGGGATCGATGCTGCAGCCAATGCGGACCGCAGCGGGGTCCGCGTCTCCACGGCCTTCCGCACGACGTCGCTTCAGCCGCACGGCCGTTCGCGTCCGTGCCAGCGGCAAGGCCGAAGCGAACTGGCAGCCATCGGGGCGGATGGCAGAGGAGAGGTTGAGAAGCTTTGGAGGGGTGAACGGGAGGTGGATCGAGAGAGGTCCGGCCCGTTCGTCACCCATCGTCAGAACTCGCACGTGAAGGAGCACGATCATGAGTTTCGGATTGAACCGCGCAGAAGTCATCGGTCGCCTGGGCGCCGACGTCACCGTCAACCACCTTCAGAGCGGCGGGCGTGTGGCCAACATGAGCATCGCCACCGACGAGTCCTACATCGACCGGAACACCGGGGGCCAGAGGGTCGACAAGACGGAGTGGCACCGCATCGTCACCTTCCAGTCCGGGCTGATCGACATGCTGGTCAAGCACGCGGTGAAGGGCCGGCTGGTCTACGTCGCGGGCAAGCTCCAGACGCGGCGCTGGAAGAAGCCGGGCGAGGAGTCGGACCGCTTCTCGACCGAGATCCTGCTGGTGCCGGGCGGACGCGTCCAGTTTCTGGACAAGCCGAACGGCAACGGCGCCCGGCCCCAGCCCGACCCGGACATGGCGGGCGACACCGGCGCCGCCCAGGCCTCGGAGCCCGCCGATTTCGACGATGATCGGATCCCGTTCTAAGGAGAAGTTATCCGGAAGTGTAAAGCCCGCAGGGGTAATACC
>JAPPNV010000246.1 GCA_028818565.1 Rhodospirillales bacterium
CGAACTACGCGCCGGGCGACGTCGTGGCCTTCCACCGTGCCTACAGGAGCCTCGGTGTGGAGAAGGGCGAAGAGCGCCGGGTACTTGGGGCCGGCGAGCCCGGTGTCGTTTTGCTGAAGGGAGCGAAAGGCGAGGCGATACCCTGGCGCCCGCGTCAGGTGGGCGCTCTGCGCGGCGCCGTCGAGGTGTACCGTGTCGAGCCGTTGGAGCTCCGTGCGGGCGACCGCATCCGCTGGACCCGCAACGACGCCAAACTCCGACTGATGAACAGCCATGCGGCGGAGGTGACGGCGGTGCGGGGAGACCATGTCTGGTTCCTGCTGGAGGACGGACGCAGGCTGGACCTCCGCCACGACCATCCGCAACTGCGGCATGTGGATCACGCCTGGGCATCGACGGTGCATGCCTTTCAGGGACGCACGGTGGACAACGTGATCGCGGTGATGGAGGCCAATCATCCTCATCTCACCACGCAGAAGAGCTTCTACGTGGAGATCAGCCGGGCGAGGCACCGTGCCGAGCTGGTGACGGACGACGCCAGGGCGCTGTGCGATCGGCTGGAGGCTGCGACCGGAGAGCGCGTGTCGGCGCTGGAGGGGGTCGCGGCCGCGGCGGAATTGGCCAAGAGGAAGGAGAAGGCCAGGCAGGCGGCGGCACGCGAAGCGGTCACGCGCCGGGAGCGAGAGATCGGCCGGGACGCACCGGCCCGCGAGCCTGCGGGATTGCGAACGCCCGCACCGGCAAGGAGCCGGGATCGTGTGATCGAACCGGAGGCGCCGCCCGGCAAGCCGTCCAGACCGCCGGAACCCGAGCAGTCGCCGCAGCCCGCACGAACACCGGAACCGGAGAGGGAGCGGGCGCCCGCACCCCGTCCCGCGCGGGCGCCGGAGCCCGCGAAGGCACCGGAGCCGGTGAAGGAGCGCGAACCCAAGACGATCGAGTACGAACTCGGGCTCGAGTTGTAGCGGCGCAGCGGTACCCGGCCGCTCGAGATGTGCACATCGCGGTCTCCATCCGCGTCGCCGAGAGCGCGCACTTCACCTGACGCCACCGGCGCGTTCGACGGTCACACCGTCGAAGATTGCGCGACGACGCGCGCAATGAACGTCGCGCTTGGCTGCGTGCACTTCCAGCGGACGGGGCCGCCCACAGCGCCGCAGCAGGCGCACCCTCCCTCTCTGCACCTCCCTCTCCGTACCGGGCAGGACTCGTGCTGCGCGGGCGGACGACTGCGGGTCGGACGTGTACAGGTCCGATGTCCGCAGGCCTTGGCCCGCGGGTCTTGGCCCGTATTGTAGTCGCCGGTGATCGTGGCTACCGTGCGCGGCGCGGCGCCAACGAAGCCGCAAGACCTTCCGCGATGCGAGATTCCCGCATGAGCGCCTCCCGTTTCGACAAGGCGACCGAGAACCTGGTCAGGTGGTGCGCGCGGGACGAGTGGCTGGAGCCGCAACTCGACATCTACACGGCTCACGTCGCGCAGGTTGCCGATATCCTCGACGTGTCCGACGACGAATTCGAGGAGCTGATCGGCGACGCCGCCGACATGCTTGGCGTCTTCATCCTGGAGGACTTCTTCACCGCCCGCTTCGGCGAAGACGGCGAGCTCAACGTCGTCGACGACTATTTGAAGCGGCTCGGCTGGCGGGAAACCGCGCCCGGCAGGCGCTATCTGGAGTCGCTCAGGGATTCCATGGTGTCGCTCTACGAGGTGGTCGGCATCAATCCGGGGCGCAGCCTGACGGTTCGCGACCTGATCCTGGGCGGCGAGTCCGTCACCGTGCACGAGAAGCTGGGCTCGAAGTCGGCGGCGCCGTGGGACCGCTTGGCCGCACGCATTGTCGAGGTGAACGGCACGATGTACTTCACGGGCGCCGTTCTCCGCTTCCGCCAAGAGCTGTCCCTCCAGTTCCTGTCGATGGTCGACGAGATGGCGATGGAGAGGGAGGAAGATATTACCGAGGAGGCCCGCAGAATACTCGCGGAGTCGGTGGACATCCGGTCCGTTGTAAGGGAGTTCATGCTCGGCGGCGGACACGGCGCTCAGATGTTCACACAGACCTGGCTGCTGGACACCCTCCTTCAGGCCCAGGCTCCGCTGCCCGCGCTGCACAACACCGACGACGAGCCGATCGTGTTCTGCAGAGTGCGCTTCCCCATCGTGGGCGACGAGGCGGAAATCGCCACCATGCTCGACGGGATCGAGTGTTTCGCGAGGGACGAGGGGGACGTGCCGAGCTGGACATGGTCCGTCCCGGGCTCGCCCCTGCACCGGATGGCGCTGCTCCGCAGGGGGATCGAGGTCCGTAAATCGGAGAGCATGATCGGCACCACGTCGCTCGGCCACGCGGAGATGGAAGGCGGGGCGCTGACGCTGTTCGTCAACTCGCGCGGGCGCGCCGAGAGGGGACGGGACCTGCTGGTGTCCTGTCTGGGTGATCGCGTGGGACCTCCGCTGATCTCGTACCAGGACCCGGAGAAGGCGCTGGAGGAAGACGCGGGGCAGCCAGACCGCGAACATGAGACTGAGCCCAAGGAAGCTGCGCTCGTGATGCGCGCTTGCACCGACGAATACTGCCGGCGCATGCTCGACGACCCGCATCCCTCGGTGGACGGCAAGACGCTGCGGCAGGCGGTGAAGACGAGAAAGGGACGCGAGAAGGCGATCGACTGGCTGAAACAGCTGGAAAACACCGAGCATCGCCGCGCATTGCAGCAGGGCGACAGGCCTTACGACACGAGCTGGTTGTGGCGCGAGCTCGGGATCGAGGTGCCGCGCTGAGCCCAGACGGCGCTTTTGGGACGGGCAGATCTACTCGGCACCTGGCGATTGCGTCGCTTCGCCGCTCTCGTAGTTCGGAGCCGGGTGCTGCTTCGCCGTCCGGACTTGTGTCGGGCTGATCGTCTTTCTCGTTCGCAATCTGCCTGCGCGAGGGTGTCGTGCTCCTGGAAGGACGCGGCCTTTGTTTCCTTGTCACCGGCTTCGCAAGTCGAAAGGTCGAATTCGGCATCCCCGCGCTCGACATCACGACGTCGGTAGGCACCGCCGTCCCGCTGATCGATGCTGTTCGAAAAAAGCAAGCTTCCATGGCGAGCGGCGTGCGGCGCCGACAATCCGGGCGCCACAGACCGGCGGCGCGCGAGATGGAGACGCGAGCGAACAGCACCTGGGCCGAAGAGTCTGTCCCGGTGAACAAGCCGCAGCCGTCCGCACCGCTTACGGGAGTCATGCCTCCTCGTCCGCTTCTTCCCAGTTCAGCGTTTCCTCTTGCGCGATCCTGCCAGCCTCGGTCGCGCGCGAAAAATCCTCCTGTCTGCCGAGCGCGGCAAGCTCTTCGTGCTTCAGGTGGGTGAGCAGGTGCACGCCCCGAAAGGTTCGCTCGATCATCTCGATCAACGCGGGCGTCAACTTGCCGTCGTCGAGGTCGATTTCTCGTGCGGCGACGCCGGCGGCGGCGGCCCGCACGAACTCAGCCGGCTTCATGTTCCGCCGCTCGGCCGCCTCGCATACCGCATTCCACTCGGATTTGGAGAACCTGATCGAGCGCTGGAAGCGTGGCTCGGCCATCGAGAACCTCGGTCAATTGTTGCAACTTCGGGACGTTCCGCCGCCGCATCGCGCGGTTGTGTCCCGGCGCGTGGTGTAGGAGTTCTGGCTCCCGCTGGTAGCTGT
>JAPPNV010000323.1 GCA_028818565.1 Rhodospirillales bacterium
CCCCGTTACTCTCGCGACCGAGCCGGGGCGACGCCCAGGTGGAGGCTTAACAACAAGCTTGCGCGCTAATGAGTCCACGCCCTAGCACGTCCTGTCTTGACAGGCCTTGAAAAAGAACAAATAGTGAACTACCATGAGCGCCTTTCGCCCCATACCCCCGACGCGAGTCCCGCGCGAGCGCGCCGAAGCGGTCGCCCACGCCGATCTGGCAGCGCTGCGGCGGCGCATCGCGGCGCTCGAACGCCGCCCGGCCGCGCTGGAGGACGCCACTGACGGAAGCCGGGCGGGGAGGCCCTGGCCGCTCGGCATCGATGCTCTGGATGGCGCCCTGCCGGAGGGCGGCCTCGCGCCGGACGGCCTGCACGAGGCAGCGGGCGCGAGCGCGGCAGACGGGCCGGCGGCCGCCGCCTTCCTTGCGGCACTGCTGGCGCGGCATGCGCGTGCCGGCGAGCACGGCCCGGTTCTGGTCTGCCAGAGCCGGGGCGGGGCCGCCCGCTTCGGCCGCCTCCACGGGCCGGGCTGGCGCGATCTTGGCCTGGAGCCGGCGGACCTGCTGATCCTCCGCGCCCGCTGCGAGAAGGACGTGCCCTGGGCGATGGAGGAAGGGCTTCGCTGCGGCGCGCTCGCGGCGGTACTGGCCGAGGCCGAGAGCATCGAATTCACCGTGAGCCGGCGCCTCGCGCTCGCCGCGGCCGAGGGCGCGACGCCTGCGCTGCTCCTGCGCCACGACGAGCTCGGCCCGGCGAGCGCGGCGCTCACGCGCTGGCGGGTGACGGCGCTGCCGGGCCGTGCCGATCCGTTCGACGAAGGCGCGCCCGGCCTGCCCCGCTGGCGCCTCGCGCTCGTGCGCGCGCGCGGCGGGCGGCCCGCCACA
Source organism: Rhodospirillales bacterium (assembly GCA_028818565.1). GTDB lineage: Bacteria > Pseudomonadota > Alphaproteobacteria > UBA828 > UBA828 > WTGU01. Next base: position 875 of record JAPPNV010000323.1, read on the forward strand.
TGCGATGTGGAGTGGAACCGTGAGACGGGTGATTTCCGTGTGGCTGCCGCGCTGGCCGATCGACCGGCTGCGCCGCGAGCGGGCGCGAGCGCGGTCGAGGCCCCGCACCGGTCCCGAGGCCGCGCACACGCCAGCGGCTGAGGCTAGAGCGAGGCCGTCCTTGACGGGCTCGCGACAGGCCGCGACCGCGGCCCGCCGCTCCTGCGGCACCCTCGCGGCAGGCGCCGGCCGCAGGCCGGCCGCCGTGAGCGACAAAAACTCGACCACACCGGTTCCCTTCGCGCTGGTGGCGCCGGGCCGCCGCGGGCCGGTGCTGTGGGCGGTCAACCGCGAGGCCGGCGTGAAGGGGCTGAAGCCCGGCATGCACCTCACCGACGCCCGCGCCCTGCTCGCGGGCCTCGCCACGGCGCGCGCCGACCCGGCGGCGGACCGGCGGGGGCTCGAGCGGCTCGCCCTCTGGTGCAACCGCTTCACGCCCTGGTGCGCGGCGGACGGCAGCGACGATGGCAGCGACGGCGGGTTGCTGCTCGATATCTCGGGCTGCGCCCACCTCTTCGGCGGCGAGGCGGCACTCATGGACGAGATCGCGGCGCGGCTCGCGGGCCTCGGCGTCGAGAACTGCCTCGGCCTCGCCGACACACCTGGCGCCGCCTGGGCGCTCGCCCGCTTCGGCACGGCAGACACACGCATCGCCGCGCCCGGCGAGGCCTGTGCGGCGCTATCGGGCCTCCCGGTCGAGGCGCTCAGGCTCACGGCCGAGGACGCCCACCTGCTGCGCCGCCTGGGGCTGGTCACGGTCGGCGCGGTCGACGGCCTGCCGCGCGCGTCCTTGGCCCGCCGCTTCCCCTGCCGGGAGCGGGGCGGGGCGGTGCTCGCGCGCCTCGACCAAGCGCTGGGCCGGCTGGCCGAGCCGATCGTGCCCATGGTTCCGCCGCCTGCCTGCCTGGAGCGCTTGGCGCTGCCGGAGCCCCTGATCGACCGGGCAGGGCTCGACGCGATGCTGGCCCGGCTCATGCCCGGGCTGGCTGCGGCTCTGGAGCGCGATGGGCTCGGCGCACGCCGGCTTGCGCTCTGGTGCTACCGGGTCGACGGCGGGGTGGTGCGGCGCGAAGTCGCCACGGCGCGCGCGACGCGGGACGGCGATCACCTGCTGCGTCTCTTCCAGGAGACGCTGGAGACCATCGACCCCGGCTTCGGCATCGATCTCACGGCGCTCCATGCCGAGCGCGTCGAGCCCCTCGCGCCCACGCAGCTTTCCCTCACCGGCAACGGGCGGAGGCGCGGCGATCTGGACCTGCTGGTCGATCGCCTGCTGGCTCGCCTCGGCGCCGGCGCCGTCTGCCGCCTGGAGCCGGTCGCCCGGCACAGGCCGGAGACAACCGAGCGGGTGGTGGCCCCCGGCCGGGACCCGGTGCCCTGGCGCGAAGCGCCCGAGGCGCCCGCGACGCCGCAGCGGCCCTTCCGTCTGTTCGACCGACCCGAGCCGGTGGACGTGATGGCCGAGGTGCCGGACGGCCCGCCGCTGCTCTTCACCTGGCGGCGGGTGCGCCGCCGCGTCATGCGCGCTGCGGGACCTGAGCGCATCGAGCCGGAATGGTGGGCCGGCGGGCGGGACGAGGCGGTACGCGATTACTACCGCATCGAGGACGCAGACGGCCGGCGCTACTGGCTCTACCGCGCCGGCCTCTACGGCGAGGCCGGTGCCGACACCGGGGGACCGCCCCGCTGGTACGTGCACGGACTTTATGGATGACGCGCGCGTTCCCGCGCGACATGGCTAACGACCAGCCCGCGGCCTACGTCGAGCTGCAGGCGGTGAGCAACTTCAGCTTTCTGCGTGGCGCCTCCCACGCCGACGAGCTGGTGGAACGCGCGGCGGCACTGGGGCTTGCCGCCATCGGCATCGCCGACCGCAACACCCTCGCCGGCGCGGTGCGCGCTCACGTTGCGGCAAAGGCGGCGGGCCTGCGGCTCCTGACCGGCGCACGGCTCGACCTCGCCTGCGGGCTCTCGCTCCTCTGCTATCCCCGCGACCGCGCCGCCTACGGCCGCCTCTGCCGCCTGCTGACCCTCGGCCAGCGGCGCGCGGCCAAGGGCGGCTGCGTGCTCCATAGGGACGACGTGACGGCGCACGCCGAGGGCCAGGTGCTGATCGCGCTGCCGCCGGGCCGCCTGGACGAGGAGGCCGGCGAGGAGGACGGCGAGCCGTTCGCGGCGGCGCTGGCCGCACTCCGCCGGCGCCATGCAGGCCCCCTCTACCTCGCCGCCCACATGCTCTACCGGGGCGACGACATGAGCCGCCTCAACCGGCTGGCGGCGCTGGCCGAGCGCCACGAGACGCCGCTGGTCGCCACCAACGACGTCCACTACCACACGCGCGAGCGCCGGCCCCTGCAGGACGTGCTGACCGCGATCCGCGAGCGCGTCACCGTGGTGCAGGCCGGCTATCGGCTGGCCGCCAACGCCGAGCGCCATCTCAAGAGCGGGGCCGAGATGGCGCGGCTCTTCCGGGGCCACGAGGACGCCGTCGCCCGCACGCTGGAGATCGTGCGCCTCTGCACCTTCAGCCTCGACGAGCTGGCCTACGAGTACCCCGACGAGCCGGTGCCCCCCGGCACCACGCCGCAGCAGCATCTGGAGGCGCTCACCTGGGCCGGCGCCGGGCAGTACTATCCCGAGGGCATCCCGGCCAAGGTCCGCCGCGCGCTGATGCACGAGCTCGGGCTGATCGCCGAGCTCGGCTACGCGCCCTACTTCCTCACCGTGTACGACATCGTGCGCTTCGCCAGGGAGAAGG
>JAPPNV010000261.1 GCA_028818565.1 Rhodospirillales bacterium
ATCAAAATCGCCACAATCCGCATCTGGTTGCGCGCTAATGAGTCCACGCCCTAGCACAGAAAGTCGAAATCGTCACATCTCGCAGCATCTCGCAGCATCTCGCGCCTCTGCGAACCCGGTGGCGCTGCTGCCGGCGAAGCGGCCGCTCGCAAGAAACCAAACAGCGCCGTCCTGCCTGTCGGTGCTCGCTTCCATGGCTGCTATCTCGCCCGGCGCGGGCAGCACGGCCGCCGCTGATTGAGAGGATGTCGATGGCGCAGCATCTCGCCGCTCACAGCGGCGACGGGACCATCTGGCAATTCCGTTGAGCCGATATCGACCTTACGGCGCCAGGATGAGACGGCGCATGGCGAAGCCGCGCCGCTCAAGCAGGCGCAGAAGCCCGTCCTCGCCAGGGAGATGCATCGCACCGACCGCAACGACGATGTGCGGAACCGCTTCGCTCCACTCCAGAAGCCGACCCATCCAGTCCCGGTTCCGCGCGACAACGAGAACCTCGTGCAGCCGGTCGAACCACTGCTTCACCGCTGCGCTGTCCCCGGTGAGCGCGGCGGCACGGGCGCGGGTCGCCTCCCAGCCCGCAGCCACCTCTCCGTCCTGCCAGCTGCGTACAAGTGTGACGATCTGGCTGCCGTCCGACGTGTGGGACGCGAGCGTCAGGCGCAGAAGATCGAGCTGCTCATCCTCCGGCAGACCGGAGAAGTAGGACAGGAGTTGACCGGCATCCTCATCGAGGCCGCCGACGGCCACACCCGCCTCGCGCGCCAGCGTCTCAACCCGTTCGTCGAGTATCTTTCGGCTGTCCGCCCTGGCCGCAATGTCGCAAGGGGCTTGCTCCAGCATGGCGGCGGCAAACCACGGCCGCATCCGCTCGACCACCTCCGTCTCGATGCCCCGGACCAGGAGCGCACGGAGAAGGATGGCCCACTCCCGAGGGGCGAGACGGCTCCGAAGACCTGGGCCGTGAACATCGAACGACAGCGAGTAATCCTCCGCCAGCGCCTGCCGGAAGGACGTCATCACTTCCGGCGTCGCTTCCAGGAGAACGAGGTCGGCCGAGCGGATGCGCGCGGCGATGTCGTCCGGGACATGGACGCCCGGATCGTACACGTGGACCGTGCCGAACAGGGTCAGTCGGCTCTCTCCGCGGACCGCCTCGAATGCGATCCCCCGGTGAAACGGCACCTGCGCCAGGCGGTCCCGTATCTCCTGCATCGTCTCCGGTGCAAGCTGGGTGCGCCAGTCCTCACCCTCGCAGGCGGCGAAGACCAACGATGGGAATGCGAGAAGGGCGGCGGCGAAAACGACGAAGCGCATGGGCCGATCCTATTGGGAAGTCGTCGCCATGGCCACGGCCTCCGCCGCGCGGGGACACTGAGCGTGTGGGGCGCGTTCGGAGGATCGGTGTCGATCACAGACAGGGCCGATAGAGATCGTCATCGGCGGTGGTGAGGAAGTGGCGTGATAACGGCATCGCCACGCCTGTCCCGGCCTCGTACTCTCGGTCAGGAAGCAGGTCTGACCGGACCTATCCGACATCACTGCGTAAGAAGGGACGGTCGAATTGGCCTCCCGCCGCCGGTTTTGCGGATCTGGAGAAGAGCGTCGACGTGCGCGATCTCAGCGATGCCGACCTTCTTGCTCTGCTCCTCGCGGTGCGCGCGACCGTCTTCTGGAACGCGTGCTTTTGCCGGCGCGAACGCTGGAAAGTGACGGACCGGCCGACGCGCTTGCGTCGCCTCGCGCGGGAGCGGTGCGGGCATTTGCCGAACGACGAGGGAATGGACACGCTCGCTTCCCGCTACGGGCTCGGTGTGGCTCCAGACGCAACCACAATTGCATGTCGATGTTACCGTTGCGTCGTCCAGGCAGGTCCAGGCATCGGGAGGCGGTTGGGAGAGAGCCGGATTGGTCCAATGTTTCAAGACCATAGCGGGCTTGGCACAGGGGCTGATTAGGGGCTTGCAAATGCGCCGGAATTGTGGCGTGCTTCGCCAACGGCACGCCGGACGGCATGGAAGATGCCGCGCGGATGTGCAGGGAGGCTGGATCGACGAGGGGCGGAGGCCCCGAGATGGCTTGGGACTTTACCATTGATGGCTTGCGTGGAGGGCGGTTCGCGGCCCTTGCGGGTGTCTCAATCCGAGGTGGACAACCTGGATCAGCTATGGTGGAGTCAGGTGTCTATGGACACCTCCCGAGTCGTCGCGTAGATTGACGGCTGACATGTTCAACCCAGCGAGGCCTCGGCTGAGGCCTCTTCGCAACAGGAGAGACTGGGAGCGGGACAGCGATAGGAGATTTCATACACCCTCCGGGTCGCCTTCTAACCCACTGACATTGCTTCATATACTGTTTCCGGTCGGGTCTCTGTTCCCGGCCTTTGTTGTCTCTGAAATTACCCGCCGTCATCACTCCGGAAGCAATTGAATTCCAGCCCCTGCGTACGCCTGCGTAGCCGATTCGGCGAAACGCTACACGCACCCTCCGAGGGCGCCCGCGCCGCCCGAATCAAATCCCTATGTGAGCCTGGCACCGCCGAGCGCGCCGGACGGATTCCCACCGACGAGCCAAGGAAACCGGCGGTTGCTCTGCGGCGGGATTGAGCCTACATTGTCGGGGCAAACGGAGAGGATGTCGCCGTGCTGAACTTCAGCGATATCGAGGCGCCGTCGGACGAGAAGGCGACCGACAACATCGAGATGCGGGTCAGGCCGAGCGACAAGGAGCGCATGTCACGGGCCGCGGCGCTGACGGGCGTCAAGCTCACGACGTTCGTCAGGGCAACCGCCGCGCGGGAAGCCGAGCGCATCCTGCGCGAGCACCAGACCACGACGCTATCTGAGTGCGACAGGCGGACGCTTCTGGAGGCGCTCGACAATCCTCCTTCGCCGACGCGGGCGGCCCGGGACGCGGTTCGCGCCTACCGCTCCCGCATCGCCAATGCAGGGTGACGACGACCGCACTGCCGTTCCCGGAATCGTCATCGAACCGTTCGACCCCGGCAGGCACGACCGGTCGGGCTTTTCCTGTGGAACGGACCGCCTCGACAACTTTCTGCGGTTTACCGCCAGGAAGCGGCAGAAGGACGACTTCACGCGGGTCTTCGTGGCGGTGGCCCAGGGGTCGCCCGAAATCCTGGGCTACTATGCGCTGAACGCCCATGCGGTCTCGACATCCGACCTCGGGCCGGACCGGCCCCGGCGGGCGCCCGATACCGGCAGCATCCCGGCACTCTATCTCTCGATGATCGCGGTCGAGCGCAGCCGGCAGGGCAAGGGGCTCGGGTCGGACCTCGCGGTCGACGCGCTCGCCCGCGCCCGGAATGTCGCCGGCGAGGTCGGTCTCAAGCTGGTGGTTCTGGATGTCATCGACGATGGCGGAGGCGAGGCCTTCACGCGCCGCAGGGAGTTCTACCAGCGCCTCGGCTTTAGGAGCTTCCAGGATCGTCCGGAGCGCATGTTCATCGCCATCGACACGATACGGTCCATGTTCGGCGATGATTTGCCGGGAGCGCACCGTGCGATATCGAACGGGCGGCGGTCTTGAGCGCCAGGTGTTCGCCAGCATGCTCGAATTCGAGACCTTGATCGATGTTGCCGCCGATGCGTGAAGCGGATACCTCGGTCGCGTCACGGGTCAGGGCGCCTGCGGGGCGCTGC
>JAPPNV010000322.1 GCA_028818565.1 Rhodospirillales bacterium
GCTGTCGCTCCCGCCCCCGCCGCAGCCAGCGAGCGCCAAGCCGACCGCCACGAGCGCGACAACCGGCAAGTGCTTGAACTCTGTGAATTTCATCTTCGTTGCTCCTTGCTTTCGTTTCGTCACGTTCGCCTAGAACGACACCTTGAGGCCGGTGACCAGCGCGGTACCGGTGTTCCCCTTCTTCGCGGCTCCCGACATGCCGTTGTCCGACTGGTTCCAGATCAGGTTGGTGTGAACCTTCACACCGGGACCCATCCCGCGAGCGTAGGAACCCATAACAGTCGTATATTGGGCTCCGCTCTCGTCCATCTCGCCCATGCTGCCGACGAGGCTGAACGAGTTGGCGCCCGTGACGAACCGCGCGCCGACATCGGTGATCTGGCCCTGCGCGGCATCGTCGTCGTCCGTCGTCCGCTTGTGAGCGGCCGATACGCGGAACCCGCCGCCGAAGTCGATACGGGCCGCGACCACCCAGTCGCTCTGGTCGCCCTTCATGTCGTCCTCGGTGGCGCCTTGATACGCGCTCATCCCGGCGCCGACACCGAACCCGACGCCGTCGAACTTGCCGGTGTAGGAGACCGCGCCCTCAAGGCCGTTGTGGACCTCCGCTTCGGCGTCGATCCGACCGCTGTCGTCGTCGTTGGCTTCGTTCGGCGAATAGGTCAGGCCGACCTGGAAGCCGCCGAACTTCGGCGAAATGTAGGTCGCCTTGTTCGCGTCGTGGTCCTGCAGGCGCACATTCCGAACCGTATGCAACGGGTTGCCGGCGGCGGCGGGCGTCCAGGCGGCGCTGTCGTAGGCGAGGGTTTCGCCGACGCCCGTGGCCCAGCTGCCCGAGAGCCCGGTCAGCATCTTGATCGCCGCACCCCCGGTGCCGCCGAGGATGATCTTGCCGAACGAACCGGAGACCGACAGGAAGTATTCGTCGATCCTTTCGCCACTGCCCTGCTGGCCCTCGAGCTCCACACGGGCGTGGATCTTCATGCCGTTCTCGGTCGTGGCGCGCCCGTTGAAGTGGATCTCAGCGTCGGAGCGCACGTCGAGCGCCGACGTATCCTTCGCCACGTCTGTGCCGCCGTCCTCCTGCTCCTCGTTGAGGATGCCGCCGACGAGGGCGTCGAAGCTGCCGTTCACCGAAATCGACGGCTTCATGGACTTCATCTTATCTTGGGCGACCGCTCCGCCCGCGACAAACATCGTCGCGGCCACGAGGGCCGTCCCGGCCATCAGACCTTTACGCATATGTCTTCTCCTTCGAAGGATTGTGATCGGTCGCTCGCAAAGTGACCGCCTAGAGTGTAGCGGCGGAAGCCAATGTTGCAAATGAGAACATTAGGGAACGAACGAATCGGATTTCGCGTGTTGCATTTCCGCCACAGGGTGAGTGACCCCCGCGCGCATCGGCGAACGGGGGTCCCCTGCCTTGCCAAGCCCCGGCACGCCTCGCCCCGCCAAGCCTTGCCCCGGTCCATGCCCTGCCGCGCCTTGCCAAGCCCCGCCTTGCCCGACCATGATCCTCGACGGGTGCGGGGCTCGCGGCCGTCCTCCCTTGCAGGCGGAAATCGCCCCTGACCCGAGAACGGCCGCTTGGTGATCCGGCCCGCCCCGCGGGGCCTTATTGCATGGGCCAAGCCGGAAGCCTATCCCCGAACGGGCGTTGATGGAAGTGTCGCAGGGGACAGGCAGACCCCCGCCCGCCTGAACGGACGGGGGTCCCTGCCATGCCCTGCCGGGTCTTGCCATGCCATGCCTTGCCTTGCCTCGATCCTTGCCCTGCCATGCCGGGCCTCGCCATGCCCTGCCCTGCCCGGGTCCCTGCCTTGCCGCGCCCAGCCCCGCCACACCGTGCCATGCCAGGCCTTGCCCTGGTCCCCGCCTTGCTCACCCGTCCTCCATCATCTTCGCCTCGAAGCGCCCGAACAGCCCGCCGCGCTGCGGACGGTAATCGCCGAGACCGATCCTGGTCCCCGCGATCTCCGCCCACTGGCGGATGTGGAAGATGTCCGCGACGTCGCGATCGTGCTCGGCCGAGATCGTCAGCGACCATTCGGGGAAAATCGCGCGGGTCCGAATCACCCGCGACGTGCCGACCTTGACGCTACGCCGGTCGACGAACTTCTCCTGCTCTTCCCACAACGCATCGGGCTCGTCCGGCCCCTCGTACTCGAACCGGACGCGGGAGACGGTGAACGAGCCCGAGAACATCGGCCCCTCCTTGCGCCGCCGCGCCGCGGCGTAGAGGCACGAATGCACGTTGTCGACCGGGACCGTCGGACGGCCCGCCGGATCGAGATAGAGCGAGCAGTGGAACTCGCGGCGCGCGAGCTCGACGATATCCGCCTCGGTCTTGTTGCGCCGGCCCGAAATCTCGCTGAGCCATTGCGCTTCGCGCGACAGCGGATCGGAGGCCCGGTCGGAGTGCATCAGGAGCGGCGACAGGCCGGTGCATTCGATCCGGAGGGCCATCGGAATCCCCCTTCATTTCCTGGTTAACGGCCTCTGGTCCCACAGAATAGGCGGGAGAGCCGGTGGCCGCCAGCCGTTCGCGGTCGCGCCTGCGGCGCCAGGTTCTGGCGGAGGCCGGGAGAACTTCAGGCGCTGCTGCGGCAACTCGAATCCGAAAGCGGGACATCCGCCGACGGCCCCTTGACCGGCATGGTAAGGAAGGGTGTGCGGTCGGCCCTCCACGCGGTTTCGGCGGTGGCGGTGGCGCCCGGCCGGGAACCGACCGGGCGACAGGGAGCGCTGCGAGCGTCCCCCTATATGATAAGGAGTGGGGTTGGATTGCCCTTCTCGATGAGGTAGATGCGATGGGCTATCTGGAGCGAGGCGACCTCGCCGATGTCGGCGTGGCAACCCCCGCCTGCCAAGGCAAGATCGTCTTCCCGCCCTCGTCGGGTCCGAAGCCGGGGCCGGTTGCCGGGCCCGAGCCGACGTTCGCCACGCTGGAGGTGGATGAGACCCCATCGCCGAAGCAGGGTCCGGTGGGTTCGGTTTCGATCGAGGCGCGCGGCGTGACGGTTCGCCTGGGCGGCGATATGGGCACGGATCGGATCGCGGAGACTTTGTCCCGGCCGCGGTCTTTGCGATCTCCGGGAGGGGGATGCGATCAGGCGGCAAGTGCCGGGCCCGACGACCCCGGTGAACGGCGTGGGCGCCGCCCCGCCGCCGGGTTACTCCACCCCCAGCCATCGATGGGAACCCGAACCGGAGCCGAATTCGCTTCCGGGAGACCGTGAATCACGCCGAGGGACATTGGGACATTCGACCCGTTGCAAACGCCGAGGCCCGCGCGCCAAAACCGTGCCAGGACGGTGGGCCGTTGAAGATCGTGCTTGACGCAACCGCACATTACGGAAGCAGGTGCGCGCGGCTTGCCAGCGCCATCCCGAGCACGAACAGGAAGCCGTACCACGGCGAGAGAAACGCGCGCCAGCGGAAACAAGGCCCGGAGATCTCCTTCTCCATCCTGATCAGTTCGATCCTGGTCGAGTTGATGCGAATTTCCTCGCTGACATCTTCATGAGCGCGCTCTCGATCTCCTCCTCCGCTCCGACGTCGGAGAGCGGGCTCGCCTGCGCCAGCCGCGCTTCCAGACCGCCGAACCGCGCCGCGACCCGATCCCCGAGCCGCTCCAGGGCGGCCTCGATCCGGTCC
>JAPPNV010000265.1 GCA_028818565.1 Rhodospirillales bacterium
GTGTAGATCGGCTTCGCCACCACGTCGTCCACGTGCATGACGCCGCCCGAGGACGTCGAGATCAGCACCTCGCCCCCGCAGCCGGCGGCGCGCAGGTCGCTCTCGAACGAGGCGAGATGGCTCTGCATCAGCGGCTTGAGCGAGGCGTCGATGGCAGTCGACGACGTGCGCGGGAACTCGCGGATGATCGGGTTGAGCTGGTGCGAGAGGGTGTAGGGCACGCCCGGCATGATCTCGGCGATCAGCTCGCCGATGCGGAGCTCGTGGTCGGGGTTCACGATGGACCAGAGCAGGGCGACCGCGACCGCCTCGATCCGCTTGCGCGGCAGGCCCTCGATGACCGCCCGGGCGGCGGCTTCGTCCAGCTCCCGCTCGACGCCGCCTTCGGCGTTGATCCGCTCGGGGATCTCGAAGGTGAGCCGGCGCGGGATGTAGGGCGGCGGGAACTCCATCGCGAGGTTGAGCGGCTCGCGCTTGCCGCCGTGGCGGTAGAGCAGCGTGTCCGGAAAGCCCTCGGTGGTGAGCAGCGCCGTCTTCGCGACCTTGCTCTCGATGATCGAGTTGGTGGACCGCGTGGTGCCGTAGATCAGCATCTCGGTCTCGGCCAGCAGGCGCTCGTAGGGGACGCCCGCGATGTCGCCGGCGTTGGCGAGCGCGCCGCTGAAGCCCTCGAAGGTGCGCTCGACCGTGGTCAGCGCCTTGCCGACGGTGAGCTGGCCTGCCTCGTCGGCGACCACGACATCGGTGAACGTGCCGCCGGTATCGACGGCAATGCGATAGCCCATGGGTGTCTCCCGTAAACCTGCGCTACCAGGCCTTGTGCAAGAGGTCGATGACCTCGTCCTCGGACGTCACCTGGCGCGGGTTGCCGGCGACGATGATGTCTTCCAGAGCATCGGCCGCGATACCGGGGAAGTCGTCGTGGGTGACGCCCACGTCCCTGAGCCGCCACGGCAGGCCCATGTCCTCCTGCACCAGCCTGGCCACTTCGTCGGCCGCGGCGGTGGCGGCTTCTTCCTCGCTCATGCCGGCGATGTCGACGCCCATCGCCTCGGCCGCCCAGGCCTGGCGGGCCGTGGTGACTGCGCGGTTGAAGGCCATGACGTGCGGCATCATCACCGCCGAGGTCTCGCCGTGGGGCACGTTGCAGCGCGCGCCGAGCTGGTGGCCGATGCCGTGGCTCAAGCCCAGCGTCACGTTGGCGAGGCCGCAGACCGACATCCAGGCCGCCACCATGCACTGCCCGCGCGCCGCCGCATCGCCGGGGTCGGCCCTGGTCTCGCGCAGGTGGCGCACCAGCATGTTGAGCGCGCGGTAGGCCAGCGCGTCGATGAAGGGCTGGCTGGTGCTGGAGCACATCGCCTCGATGCAGTGATCGACGGCGCGCATGCCGGTGCCGAGCCAGAGCCGCTCCGGCGTCTCCATGGTGAGCTCGGGGTCGAGGATCACCGCCTTCGCCGTGATCCGCCGGTCGACGTAGAGGTCCTTGACCTTGCGCTCCTCGTCGGTGACGCCGACGAAGTAGGTGAACTCGCCGGCCGACAGCGTGGTCGGGATCGCGAACATCGGGATCGGGTCGTTCGTGAGCGACGGGATCTCGACCTTGTCCGGATAGGTGAACTTGATCATGTAGGCATCGAGGCCTGAGGGCTCGGTGATCCCCTCCGCAAGGCAGATCAGGGTCGCCTTGGCGGTGTCGTTGGGCGTCCCGCCGCCGAAGCTGATGAGGGCGTCCGCGTCGCGCTCGCGCGCATACTCGGCGGCGGCGATCACGGTGCGGCGCGGCACGTGCTGCGAGGTGTCGTGAAAGACGCCCGCGCACTTGTTGCCGGCGGCGGCGGCCACCTTCTCCACCAGATTCGTGTTCTGGGCCAAGGTGTTGCCGGTGATGATGACGGCCCGGTTGACGCCCTGCTTCTCGAGCTCGGCGGAAAGATTGTCGAGGCTGCCGGAGCCGAAATGGACCTCGTCCATCGGCAGCATGGTGAAATGCCCCTTGAGCTCCTGCTTGGGCAGCGAAAGCATGGGTCTCTCCGATTGCGGCGGCCGGCGCGGGCCGAGTGATGCCGAGCAAACACTTGTTTGAAATTAGAGTCAATTCCGCGTAGAGCGTGGCGGCTCCCGCTGCGGCACGGGGCGCACGAAAGGGGCTGGCCGAGGGGCGCTGCATGAGGCTGATCGACTACTTCGAGCGTGGGCATCGCTACTATCCGGACCGCGCCTGCCTCATCGACGGGACCGGCGAGCTCGGCTATCGCGAGGTGGCGCAGCGCAGCCACCGCACCGCGAACGCGCTGATCGCGGGCGGGCTCGTGGCCGGCGATCGGGTCGCGATCCTGAGCCCCAACGCAAGCCGCGCCTTCGAGGCCTGGATCGGCGCCGCGCGGGCGGGCGGCGTCTGGGTCGGCCTCGCCGCTCTCGCGTCCGCCGACGAGAACGCCTATGTCATCGACCAGCGGGAGGCCGCCTGGCTCTTCTACCATTCGAGCTTCGAGCCGGTGATCGCGCAGATCCGCGCCCAGTGCCCGAAGCTCCGCCACCTGGTCTGCCTCGACCGCGAGGGGGCGGACGCGCCGTCGTTCGAGGACTTCATCGCGGGCCACGGGGACGAGGCGCCGGAGCTTCCGGACGAGCGCGACGCCGTCATCAGCCACTTCACCTCGGGCGGCACCACCGGCCGGCCCAAGGGCGCGATGTGGTCCAACCTGATCTGGGAGGCCTGGTGCGCCAACGCGTACGCGCACATGCCGATCAAGAAGCCGCCGGTGCACCTGGTGGCGACGTCGATGGCCCACGGCGCCGGGGTCTTCGCCTGGCCTGCCATGGCCTTCGGCGGCACCACGGTGTGCGTCCAGAAGCCCGATCCGCTCACGGTGCTGGAGGCGATCGACCGCTATGGCGTGACCCACACCTTCATGCCGCCGACGATGATCTACATGATGATCGCGCACCCGCGCGCCCGCGAGTTCGACTATTCGACGCTCGACTACTTCGTCTACGGCGGCGCGCCGATGTCGGCGGACAAGGTGGCCGAGGCCATCGACCTCTTCGGCCCCTGCATGACCCAGATCTACGGCCAGGCCGAGTGCCCCTGCACCATCGGCATCCTGACGCCGGCCGACCACCTGGAGGCGCTCGCCGACCCCGCCAAGCGCCACCGACTGCTGAGCTGCGGCCGCCCGCCCGTCTTCGTCGAGGTCGAGATGATGGACGATGACGGCAACCTGATGCCCACCGGCGAGTGGGGCGAGATCGTGGTGCGCGGCACCTTCGTCTCCCTCGGCTACTTCGCCGACCCCGAGGGGACGGCGGAAATCCAGGCCCACGGTTGGCACCACACGGGCGACATTGGCTACAAGGACGAGGACGGCTTCGTCTATATCGTCGACCGCAAGAAGGACATGATCATCTCGGGCGGGCTCAACGTCTTCCCGATCGAGATCGAGCGCGTGATCTGGAGCCACCCGGCGGTGCAGGACTGCGCCGTGATCGGCGTGCCCGACGAGAAATGGGGCGAGGCGGTGAAGGCGGTGGTGGAGCTCAAGCAGGGCGAGCGGGTGAGCGGGGACGACCTGATCGCGCTCTGCAAGCGGGAGCTCTCGGCCTACAAGGCGCCGAAGACGGTGGAGTTCTGGGACGAGCTGCCCCGCAGCG
>JAPPNV010000272.1 GCA_028818565.1 Rhodospirillales bacterium
TACGCCGCGCTGGAGGCCCGCTTCCGCCGCCTCGGCCTGCTCGGCGGCGCGGCCGGGATATTGCACTGGGACTGGGCGACGATGATGCCGCCGGGCGGCGCGGAGCCACGCGCGGCCCAGCTCGCCGAGCTCGCACTGATCCGCCACGAGCTGCTTACCGATGCCCGCGTTCGCGACCTGCTGGACGAGGCCGAGTCGGAGACGGATGCCCTGGACGACTGGCAGCGGGCCAACCTCGCCCGCATGCGCCGGCGCTGGCGCCAGGCGGCGGCGCTGCCGGCCGACCTGGTGCAGGCGCTGAGCGAAGCGTCCTCGCACTGCGAGATGGTGTGGCGCGAGGCCCGGCCGGCGAGCGACTTTCCGGCTTTTGCGGCGGCCTTCGCGCCGCTGCTCGGGCTCGTTCGCGAGAAGGCGGCGGCGCTGGGAGAGACGCTCGGCTGCACACCCTATGACGGTCTGGTGGATTCCTACGAGCCGGGGCTGCGCTGCGCCACCATCGATCCGCTCTTCGACGATCTCGCGGGCTTCTTCCCCGAATTCCTTGGGCAGGTGCGCGAGGCGCAGGCCGGCGCAGACGCCCCGCCGTCGGTGAGCGGCTCCGTGGATGCACAGCAGGCCCTCGCCAAACGCCTGATGACGGCACTGGGATTCGACTTCGATCACGGCCGCCTCGATGTCAGCCTCCACCCCTTCTGCGGCGGCAGCGCCGGCGATATCCGCATCACCACCCGCTACGACGAGGCGGACGTTCTTTCCGGCCTCATGGGGGTGCTGCACGAGACCGGCCATGCGCTCTACGAGGCGGGACTGCCGGAGGAATGGCGATACCAGCCGGTGGGCCAGGCCGGCGGCATGGCGCTGCACGAGAGCCAGTCGCTGCTGATCGAGATGCAGGCCTGCCGCAGCCGGCCTTTCATGCGCTTCCTCGCGCCGCTGCTCGGCCAACATCTCAACGGCGGCGGCACTGCCGACGCGGACATGCTTTATCGGCAGGCGATCCGCGTTGAGCCGGGCTACATCCGTGTCGACGCCGACGAGGTGACCTACCCCGCACACATCATGCTGCGTTACCGGCTGGAGCGCGCCTTGATCGCGGACGATCTGGCCTGTGACGAAATCCCCGGCGCCTGGGCCGAAATCCACGCGGCCTTGCTGGGGCTCAGGCCGGAAAACGACGCGCAAGGGTGCCTGCAGGACATCCACTGGTCCGTGGGCGAGCTCGGCTACTTCCCGAGCTACACCATCGGTGCGTTAATGGCGGCGCAGCTCTTCGATGCCGCGGCCCGGGGCGAGCCGGAGCTATGGCCGGCCATCGAGCGCGGCGATTTCTCCCCCCTGTTCGGCTGGCTCAGGGCCAATGTTCACGGCCTCGCGTCCCGTTACGAGGGCCCGGTGCTGCTCGAGCGCGCCACCGGCGCCCCGCTCGGCACCGGGGTCTTCAAGGCCCACCTGAAGCGGCGCTACCTCAACTGAGCCCCGCGCGTTCCGGATTTTGCGCGTGAATCGTTGACGCTCGTCGGCGAGCGCTCTAGTGTTTTGGGCGCGGGTGGGAGATCGAATTTCGTAGCCCGTAACAATAACAACAGCGCCTTTTTCATGTCGGACTTGAAGAAGGCGAGCGACCGGCTTGAGCAGGCCGTGGACCGGCTCGACAAGGCGCTCGCAAACGGCCAGGCATCGAGGCAGGACGCGCACGCGCCGGCGTTGGCGCGCGCAATTACCGCCGTCGAGCGCGAGCGAGACACGCTGCTCGCCGATCTGGAGGCTCTCAGGGTGGAGCGGACGCGGCTGACGCGGGCGCTCGCGGAGGCCACGGAACGCCAGGCGGCCACGCGTCAGGCCAACGAAGCCGTCGCCGAGCGGCTCGACGACGCGATCGGCTCGCTGCGCGGAATCCTGGGAGTTTAGGCCGGACGATGGGCGAAGTTGCGGTCACCATCGGCGGGCGGCGCTACCCGGTCTCCTGCGACGACGGCCAGGAAGAGCATGTCTCCAAGCTCGCGGCCTATGTCGACCGGCGGGCGCAGGAGCTGGAGGAGACCGTGGGCCGGGTCGGCGAGGTCCGCCTCCTGCTCATGGCCAGCCTGGTCGTCGCCGACGAGCTGGCCGATGCCTACGACGAGCTCGACCGGCTGCAATCGCAGGCGAGAATTGCCGAGCGCAGGGCCCGCGTGGATGCCGAGGCTGCGCTCGAAGCCAAGTTCGCGCCGCTCGTGGACGCGCTCGCCGAGCGGATCGAGAATATTGCCGGCCGTCTGGAGAACGATTAGATTTCCTTTCGGACGGTTACTGCCGGATTAGTCGCACCGACTGTTTCCCGCGGTCAATTTTCGCTTCTCGGGAGCTGTCCCTGCTGGGGCCGCGGTCTCGGCAACACGGCGCCCACCTGGTCTCTTCGGCCTGGAGGAAGCTCTGGGTGCGACGGTTCAGGCGGGGCCGTCCTTTTCCTTGTCGCGGGGACCGGCTGTGTCTCAGAGCGCTGCCATCCATGACCGCAAACAGGCGCTGCGCGAGTATGCGCTGGCGCGGCGGCGCTCCGCGCGGCGCGCGGCGGGGCCGGGCGCGGGCGTGCGGGCGGCCAACCACTACCTCGCCGCGGTTCCCACGCCTGCGGGTGCGGTGATCTCCGGCTATTGGGCGATCCGGGACGAGATCGACGCCATGCCCCTGCTGGCGCGGCTCGTAGGCGCGGGCTTCGTCTGCTGCCTGCCCGCCGTGGTCGGCAAGGGCAAGGCGCTTCAGTTTCGCGTCTGGACCCCGGGCGCTGCGCTCTCGCGCGGGCCGTTCCGCATTCCTGAACCGACGGAAGACGCCACGCCGGCCCAGCCGACTCACCTGCTGGTGCCGCTGCTCGCCTACGACCGGGACGGCTACCGCCTGGGCTACGGCGGCGGCTACTACGACCGCTCGCTGCGCGCGCTGCGCCAGGATCGCCCGGTCGTCGCCGTGGGCCTCGCCTACACCGAGCAGCTCGTGCAGGGCCTTCCACGCACCGAGCACGACGAGCCGCTGGACTGGATCGTGACCGAGCGGGGCGCCATGCCGGTCGCCCCGCGCGCGGCCTGATCGCGGGCGCGAGGGGATCGGGACCATGCGTATCCTGTTCTGCGGCGATGTCGTCGGCCGCCCCGGCCGCGACATCCTGACGGAACACCTGCCGGGCCTGCGCGAGGAGCTCACCCTCGACCTGGTGATCGTGAACGGCGAGAACGCAGCCGGCGGCTTCGGCATCACTGCCGATATCTGCAAAGCCCTCTATCAGGTCGGCGCCGACGTGATCACCCTCGGCAACCACGCCTGGGACCAGCGCGGGACCGAGAGCTACATCGAGACCGACCGGCGACTGGTCCGCGCCCGAAACTACCCGAAGGGCACGCCGGGCAGCGCCGGCGCGCTGCTGCGCACGCGCGACGGCCGCTCGGTCTTCGTCTTCCAGGTGCTCACGCAGCTCTTCATGGACCCCATCGGCGAGCCCTTCGCCTGTGTCGAGGAGACGTTGCAGGAACACCGGCTCGGGCAGTCGGTCGACGCGATCGTGCTCGACATTCACGGCGAGGCGACGAGCGAAAAACAGGCGCTCGGGTACCTCGCCGACGGCCGGGTGTCGCTGGCGGTGGGCACCCACACCCACGTGCCGACCGCCGATCA
>JAPPNV010000360.1 GCA_028818565.1 Rhodospirillales bacterium
TCTACCGCGGCGGCTGGTGCCCCTATTGCAACATCGAGCTGAAGGCGCTGCAGGATCGGCTGCCGGAGATCGAGGCGCTCGGCGCGCGCCTGGTCGCCATCACGCCCGAGACGCCGGACAACGCGCTCACCACGCAAGAGAAGAACGAGATCGGCTTCGACGTGCTGAGCGACGACGGCAACCGGGTGGCGAGCGCCTTCGGCCTCACCTTCCGCCTGCCCGATGCGGTCAACGACCTCTACAAGGGGTTCGGCATCGACCTGGAGAGCTCCAACGGCGAGGCGAGCCAGACCCTGCCGGTGCCCGCGACATTCGTGATCGGCAAGGGCGGCAAAGTGCTCAAGGCCTTTGTCGATGCCGACTACACGAGGCGGGCGGAGCCGGACGAGGTCATCGCGGCGTTGAAGGACGCGGACGACTAGCCTGTGCAGCACGCCAGAGTCATGGTCGAAGCGTGCAGGTGACGACGAGAAGGTAAAGGAGGAGAATATGCCCAGTCCGTTGCTGCAGAGGGTCGCGCCGGACGCCATGGATGGCTGGCTGCGCGCCGCCTATCAGGAAAGCCGCGCGCTGCAGGAGAGCAAGGGCGGCGACGCGACGTTCTTCGAGATCGGGGCCAACGCGCCCCACATGCTTGAGTGGTACTTCAAGAGCTTCTACGAGGGCGTCTTCTATGGCGGCCGCGTCGAGGTCAGGATCAAGGAGCTGCTGCGCTACCGGCTCTCGATGACCCATGGTTGCGCGTTCTGCAACAAGGGCAACGTCGAGGCCGCACGGCGCGCAGGTGTCACCGACTCCCAGCTCGACAACATCATGAACGACGCGAGCGACGTCTTCTCCGAGCGGGAGCGCGCGGTGCTTTGTCTCGGTGCCGAGATGGTGCTTCCCAACATGGAAGGGCAGCTTACGCCCGCCCTCTATACCGATCTCTCGGCGCACTTCGACGACGGCGAGATCTTCGAGCTCGGCATGGTTGCGGCGGTGCTCACCGGCATCGCCAAATTCCTCTTCGTCTACGACCTGATAGAGCGCGAAGCGCATTGCCCCATAGGGCCGCGGAAGGCCGCCTAGCCGCCCCCGCCCGCGCGCTCAGCGACTTTGCAGGTCGGCGCTGCCGTAGGTGAAGGCGCCGTTGGGGCTGATGATCTGGCCCGTGGTGTAGGCCGCTTCGTGCGATGCCAGATAGACGGCGAGCGCACCGACCTCCGCCGGACTGCCGAAGCGACCGACCGGGATGTTGCGCATGAGCAACGCCTTCTCCTCTGGCGGTTTTGCGACGTTCACTGGCGTGTCGAAGTAGCCGGGCGCAATTGCGTTTACCGTAACGCCGCAACCGCCCACTTCCCGCGCCAGCGAGCGCACCAGCCCGTCGATGCCCCCTTTCGCCGCTCCGTACGCGACCTCGTAGGCCACACCCCCCGCCGCTGCGACCGACGACGTGCAGATGATCCGCCCGAAACCGCGCGCCAGCATGCCGGGCAGCACCTGCCGGGTGCAGAGGAAGGTGCCGTCGAGGTGGCAGGCCAGCAGGGCACGCCATGCCGCAAGACTCATCTCCTCGAAGCGCACCGCGTGGAAGGTACCGGCGACATTGACCAGCGTGTCAATGGGGCCGAGCGCCGCCTCGGCCTCGGCGAACGCGCCGCGCACGCTCGCCTCGTGGGTCACGTCGCAGTGGATTGCCGGGAACCGCCGCCCGTCGAAGCGGGCCGTCACGGCGCGGGCAGTCGAGGCCGCAGCTGCTTCATCGAGATCGGTGATCGCGACGTTTGCCCCGGCCTCGGCCAGCGCCTCGACGATCGCGCTGCCGAGCCCGCCGGCCGCTCCCGTGACCAGGGCGTTCCGCCCTTCCAGCGAAAACATCGTACCCTCCAGGCTAAACGACAGCGACCGGTTACGCGACGATCCCGTGCAACGACCTCAGGAGGCTCACCGTGCTGAAGACATACAACCCGTCCGATATCGCGCCACCGTTCGGCCACTACGACCACGGTGTCGAGGCCGTCAACGTGTCGCGCCTTCTGCACGTTTCGGGACAGATCGGTGTCGAGCCAGACGGCACCGTGCCCGACGACGTGGCGGCGCAGATCGAATGTGTCTGGCGCAACATCGAGGCCGTGCTCGCCGACGCCGGCATGACCACGGCCAACGTCGTGCGGACCATCACCTACATGCTCGATGCCGACTACGTGCCGCTGCTCGCGGCCGCACGCAAACGGCACCTGGGCGCCGACCACAAGGCCGCGTCGACGACCATCGTCGTGGCCGGGCTCGTGCGGCCCGGTTGGAAGGTGGAGATCGACGCCGTCGCCGTGGCCTGACCCTCCCGCGCGGCTCAGGCCTTGATGATGAAGCCGAGGGCCATGAAGGGCGGCATGTTGTTATGGGCCGCGCCGCCGCCGACGCTTTCGCTGCGGCCGAGGGTGGCGTCCTCGGCGCTGCCCTGGAAGCTGTATTTCTCGTCGAAGCCCTGCCGGGGCGAGTAGTCGGCCGCGATCTGCTCGTCCGCCGTCACCAGGGGGCCGACGTTGACGTTCTCGTCGGCCGCCAGGTGGTGAAGGTGCGCCGGCATTTCGTTCACCGTGAGCGTGTGCGTCGCCGCGCCGCCGGTCTCGCCGAGGTTCTGCCCGCCGCCCCAGGCGAGGGCAAAGCGGCCCCTGAGATCGGGGATGTTGAAGGTGGTCACGCCGTCGCCGGCACCGTAGCGGGTGCCGATGGCGGCGTACAGATCGGCATGGGTGGTGCGGCTGATGGCGCTGCCGGTGCAGCGGAACCAGCCGGACGGCGTGAGCAGGCCGGCATAGATCGAGATGGTGCCGGCCGGCACGACGACCGTGACCGTGGGCGGCGGGGGGAGCTGCGCCGACGGTACGCGGCCGTTGCCGTCGAGGGAGGCGACGCCGTGCGGCACGCCGCGCCCCATCGCGGTATCGAACAGGCGCCCGCGCGAATCGAGCCCGGCCACGCCCTCGGGCATGCTGCGCCCCTGGATGATGGTGCGCACGCGCTCGATCAGCTTGAAGAACTCGGCGCGGGGCGGGCGGTCGGTGCCGGAGTTGACGCCGGCGGTCGAGAGATCGTCTACGGGCCAGGGCATGCGAGCCTCCTATGATGATTCGACGCCGCGCACGACGATGTCGACCAGGGCGTCGGCGGGATTGCCGGCGCCGTCGTAGATGCGGATGCGCGTCGGGTCGTTCTTGCTCAGCAGGGTCCAGGACCAGCCGGCGCCGACCGATTGCAGGGTCACGTCGAGGTCGGTGACGACGGCCAGGTCGTTCGGCACGATGCGCCCGTCGGCTGCGCTGCCTTCCCAGTCCGCCGTGTTGCGGTCGAGCAGCTTGCGCTCGGCGCCGGGCGCATGGACCGACCAGCACAGGTGATCGAGGCTGAGCACCCGTGTGCCGTCGCCGCTGAGCCGCCAGCGCAGTTGCAGCCAGCGCGCGGCGACGGTGGTGCCGGGCTCGTGGGCGGCCCAGTCTGCGGCCAGGAGCGCCGCCTCGGTGGCGCCGTAGCGCACCTCGAAGGCGACCTCGCCCACGGTGTCGGCCGACCAGCGCAGGCCCACGTCGAGCACGGCGCCGATATCGACGATCTCGCCGGTGTAGCCGATCTCGGTTGCCGCGCTCGCGCCGTTGCCGGTGGCCCAGGATTGCCAGTCGTCCCAGGTGGTCAGATCGTCCCAGGTGTAGTCGCCGAGGCCTTCGAGGGCGTCGAGCCCGTCGTCGGAGCGCTCGGCATTGGTGATGGTGCCGCGCCAGCCCGAGCCGGACGGGCAGCGCCAGAGCAGGGCGTTGCCCTGGCGTTGCGGCCCGAGGGTGGCGCGGATGCGCACGTCGCCGGTGCTGAGGCGCCCGCCGGTGTCGATCGAGCGGGCGGCGAAGACGTAGATGCCCGGCGGCGGCTCGACGGTCTCAAGCGGCGAGGCGGTGAGGTGGCCCCGGTGCAAGGGCGTCATGTCTTCCCAGAGCGGCGCGGAGTTGCCCTCGTCGACGGCGTAGCGGATCAGGATGCCGGCGAGGTCTATGTCGTCCGGCGGGGTCCAGCGGAAGCGCCGGGTGCCGTCGCCCAACAGGTCGATCAGGAAGTTGCCCGGCTCGCCCGGCGGGGCGAGGGTGCCGGTGATCGCGTAAGTAGCGGTGAAGGGCGCACCGGAAGGCGCGGCCTCGGTGCCGGGGGTCACGATCACGCGGAGCGTGCCGAAGGGCTGCGCCAGCCAGCGCGCCGTGGTCTCGCCGTCCACCAGGCGGGCCACGGTGCGCGGTGCCTCGTCGTCCACGGCGGCTCGCACGACGCCGCCGCGCCAGTCGCCGGCGACGGTGAGCACGGCGGCGATCTCGACCGCGAAGCCGGCGCCGACGCGGACCAGGTTCTCGGCGAAGGCGATGGCGAGCACGCGGGGCGTGCGTACCGGCAGCGCCGGGAACGGGGCGGAGAGATCGGCGGTGGCCGCGTCGTAGTAGGCGTCCACCTCGTCGATCGCGGTGAAGTGCACGTGCCGGTCGGTGCTCGGGCGCATGGCGATGATGCGGGCGCGCACCGGCGGCAGCGCGTCGTCGTAGAGCCGCCACAGGATGTCGCGCGGGTTGTCGCCATCGGCGCCGGGCGCGAGCCGCAGCGGGCTTGCGAGATCGAGCTCGTCGGTCTCACCCGCTTCTGACCCCGGCGCGCCTTCCGGCGCGACGCCGGCGGGCGGGCGCGAGACCGCCGATTGATGCACCGTGCCGTCGAGCAGACGGAGCAGCAATTGCGCGCCCGCGCCGGGGTCTACGGGCCGGTCGAGGCGCACGCGCGCGGCCGTGCCGCCGGCGAGCCGGCCGGCGGCGCCGCCGTCGATCAGCGAGTGCGTGATCGTCACCACGTCGCCCCGCGCGATCGAAAGCCCCTCGGCCGCCATCTCCCAGCCGAGGCGGCGGCGGTGGTAGAGCTGGCGCGCGGCCTGGAGGTTGCAGGCCATCGCCGCCTGGTTGCGGCCGGTGACGCCGTGAAGCGTGATCGTGGCCGTCGCGGCGGGATGCGCGCCCGCGTTCGGCACGGGCCGGCGGAGCGTGCTGTATTGCCAGTCGAGCGCGGGCTCGATGTATCGCACCGCGATCTCATCCGCCGCCTGGCCTGCGGCGTATTCCACCGCGAACGAGCCGGCGACGATGTTGCCGGGGGTTATCAGTGCCGTCGCCGGCCGGCCCTCGTCTTCCCATACCACGCCGAGACGGCCGGTCTGCCAGCTCGGGCTCGCGCGCCCGCATTGGGCGATGAGGGTCAGCACATCGGCGTGAGAGCGGGTGCGGTCGAGCACGAAGTCGCAGCCGAGCCCTCGCGCCTCGCACCAGGCGCCCCACGCCTTGATGGAAGACTCGTCGATGCGCGTGTCCGCCAGGCCGACGCCGGCGACCAGACGGCCGGCGATGCGCACACCCCGCGCATACCAACGGAAGAGCCAAGCCGGATTGGAGGTCGCTTGCGGCGCGGTCCAGCGCGTACCGTCCCACGCCGGCACCCGTTGGCGCACTATCGCCGACAGGCGATCGAGACGGCCGGAAAGCTGGCCGGTGGCACGGATGCGCACGCCGAGGCGCGTCTGACCGCCGTAGTCCGCGGTATCGGTCTGATAGGCGCGCAGCGCCGCCCACGCGATCTCGTCGTAAACGCGATCCGAGGGGTCGGGATCGGTGGTGCGGCGCACGCGCACGGTCCAGTCGCGGGCGCTGCCGAGGTCGTAGGCGAGGGTGCGCCTGAGCGGGGTTGGGCGGTCGTGCGTGAGCGTGATCGCGCGGCGTTCCAACGCGACGCCCGGCGCTTCCCATTCGATCTCGATATCGACGCTGTGGCCGAGCACCGAGCCGTCTTTCTCGTCGACGCGGAAGAGCCGCCCGGCGATGTCGATACCGATGCGCCGCGTCGCCGCGCCGGTCGCGCGCTCGACGAAGGCGGTGTCTTCCAGGGCGGCGCCGGCGGCGGTGTCCACGTTGCCGGCGACGAGGGTGATGCGGCCTTGCGCGTCGCCCCGCTCGGTCTCGACCTCTTCATAAGCGTCGAGCGGCGTGTCGCCGAACTTGAGCTCGTCGACGGCAAGGTCGCCGAGGCCGAAGTTGAATATCTGATGGAGGTAGTGGTCGTCGTCGACGATCTCGGTGTATTCGGCGGCGCCGAGGTCGGGAAAGACGCGGTGCTCGCCGAGCACCAGGAGCAGCGGTTCATAGGGTCGCGCGCGGTTGGCGCCGCCGGTCAAGCTGTAGACCGGCTCGACCGGCGACGATCCGCTCCGGTCCGGCAAGGGCAGCGGAGCGAGAGCGTTGACGATGAGGCCGCCGCCCAGGGTGATGGCGGCACCGGCGAGGGTCTGCACCCATGGCGACGTGAACAGCAAGGGTGGCACGACGATGGCGGCAACGAGCAAGCCAATCTGCAGGAGGGCGCGCAGCGGGTTCTTGTCGTCGCCACCCGCGAGCGCAGCGCGGAGCGTTACGATCTCGCCGCCGCGCAAGGGCGTCGCGCTCCAGTCTTCGCGCGGCACCAGGCGACCGTTCACGGTGGCGACT
Organism: Rhodospirillales bacterium; assembly: GCA_028818565.1. Classification (GTDB taxonomy): domain Bacteria; phylum Pseudomonadota; class Alphaproteobacteria; order UBA828; family UBA828; genus WTGU01. The sequence goes on from JAPPNV010000360.1 coordinate 6,540, forward strand.
ATGAGGGCGCCGGGCGCGCTACCGCTTCGCTGCATGAGCGCGCCGGCGCCTGGCAGCACGTCCGTCACCATATCAGCGAGCGTGTTTCCCGGCACAATCGCGGCGGGGCGTGTCTCGCGCCCGCAAGCGGTGAGGCCATGAGGCCAGAGATCGGTGGTTATCTTCGCCCTACCGCTGCGCTCACCTTCCGATTCCGCGCTCGCGCGGGCGCGCGACAGGGCGTCTTTTGACGCGCTACCGTTTCGCTGCTTGAGCGCTAAATCCATCGGTAGACCCCCTCCAGCACGAGCGCGCGGCGGTCGAGATCGCGTAGCGGGTGAAGGATCGAGCCCACGCCCTTGAGGCAGTGCAGCACGTAGGGCTCACCCACGACGGCGCACCAGATGCCGATGTGATGGCCCAGGCTGCGCCGCCTGGCGGCCGCCGCCATGAGAACGCCGTCGCCGTCGCGCGGCGCAGTGGTGCGCACCGCGTAGACGCCCTTGAACGCGGCAATCTGCGCGTCGCGCTCCTTGAGAGTCGCGGCATGTGCTGGCAACGCGAGCGTGCGGCCGAAGTGCTCGCGCAGCACGGCCACCACGAAATCGGCGCAGTCGTGCGCGCCCTCGACGTAGGATCTGCCGATGTACGCTTCCGCCCAATGTTGCTTATTCATTTCCCTCATGCGCCGGGCGCTCGCCCCGCTCGCTTGGCTACGCGCGGCGCGCGGCGCGCGGTCGCGCGCTCCGGGCCTGCGGCCCGGCCCCTCATCGGCCTGCGCCGTGCGTGTTGCCGCGCGCTCACTAGAACAACCCTGGCGAGGTCTGCGGATCGTGGCGCAGGGTCACTGCGGCGCGGCCCAGCAGGGGATCGAATCCGAGGCGCGCGGTCACGCGCTCCTGGTCGACCGCCATACCGGCGATGTCGAGGGTGACCTCCCATTCCACGGGCGGATCGTCGATATCGAGCACCTGCATCACGCGCACGGTGGCGCCGACGCCGCCCCCCGTGGCCTCGACCCATTGCGTGAGCACACGCCCCACGTTGTCGATGGCGAGCTCGGCCTGCGGTGCCTGGCCTTCCACATCGTCGGCGAGGCGCGCGTCGAAGCGGAGCGCCACGTAACGATTGCCTTCGATGATGCGCTCGATCGTGTCATTGACGACGCGCACCGGGTCGGCGATGGCAGGATGGGCGATTTCAAGCGCGGTGAGCAGCCGGCGCTCGGGCGCGCTTTCCCTGAGCGTGCGGGCGAACCGTTCCGAGGCCGGCAGAACGCGCTGGATGCGGGCCTGCACCACCGGCACGTCGCTCCAGACAACGCCGCGCAACCGCATGCGCGAAATCCGCCGCAGCCGCGCGCGGGCCTGGGCTCCGCCGGCGTTGGCCCGGCCCCGCACGGCATGGACCGGTACGCGCACCAGGCGGTCGTGGATTTGGGCCGCGCCGGCGTCGGCCCGACCACCGATCGAGCGGACGTTGGACGTGACGTGCGCGAGCGTGGCGGCGACCTCGGCGGCGCCGGCCGGGGCCGCGCCACGCAGCGCGACCACCGACCGGGCCGGGCGCGCAAACGCGAAGATGAAGCGGTCGCCCTCGGCGATTCCGTCGAGGAGTGCATCGAAGTCGGTGCCGATCGGGCCGAACTGAATGAAGTTGCCGCCCTCCTGCCCGTGCGTCGTCACGGGAAGCGAAGCGACGCCATCGAGAGTCTGGACGTAAAGCGTGAGGTCGGCGCCTGCCCCGCCGGGGCTGAAATAGTCGCGCAGCTCCAGCGGATCGTTGTCGTTGATGAGCAGCATTGTGCCGTTGCGCCGCCTCATCCGGGTGATCGCCACCTGGCCGTCGCCGAGACCGACCTCGCCATCGAGCAACGTGCCCACGCTGCCGCGCGGGGGCATCGCAAAGATTGTGCCGCCGCCACCGGCGCCGGCGCGGATCAGCGCGAGCACGTCGAACTCCAGGCCCTCGGCGTCGAAGTCCGAAAGCGCGAGCGCCGGCTGCACCTCCAGGTGCGCGGCGGTGCTCGCCGGGCCTGCGGCCGCGGCTCCGCTCACCCCGCGCACCCTCCCCGTGCCCACCCTGGCGCGCGTCTCCGCCGCACCTGCCTCGGCTGCGCCGCGAAGCTCATGCTCGCTGATTCCGTCGTCGAGGGTGAGCGTGAAGTCGCCCCGCGTGGCGCCGAACCAGCGCCCCATCGCGCGGCCGTTGTCCGGCGTCCAGAAGTAGGGCTCGTCGGGGTCGGCGAAGGTGTTGTCTTCGTGGGCCGGGCCTTTCAGCGTGATCGTGCCGGCGGCGTCGGAGGTGAAGGTGAAGGCGCGCGGCGAGAGCTCGAAAGCGTCGGTGAACGCTGGCCCGGCATCTTCGGGGTCGGCGCTGTCGCTGGTCGCGAGCCGGACCTGGAGGCTGTCGCCGTTCCGGCGGATGTGGCGCAGATAGGCCGTGCCCCCGCCCTCGACGAGGGCGGGGTCGATCAGCACGGCGCCCCGCCAGCCTTCGCCGGCGAGGCCGGAAAGGGCGAGGACCTGCCTGGTCATCTGACGCGCGTCGGCGGCGGCGGCCGGCGCGGGCTCAGGCGCCGGACGGGATGCTGACTACGACCGCGCCGGCCGGCACGCGCAGGATGTCGTCGGTGGTCGCCTGGCTGATCGTGGCGTCGTCGCCCGCGTCGTCCACCAGCTTGCCCCAGGCGCGCACGGCGCCGCCGTTGGCCGCCGACATGATGGCGAAGTGGGTGGCGTTCTCGACCAGGGCCGTCGGCGCGAAGTCGACCTGCGCGAGGTTCTTGATCTCGCCCGCCGGGTCGGCGTTCTCGCGGCCGAGGTTGATCTCGACCCGGCCGGCGGCCGCGATCAGGTTGTTGCCCGCCTCCGTCGGGTCATCGCTGGCGAGCGCCAGGTGATCGCCGCCGGCGGTCGCGATGGCGAGCACCGCCCGGTTCTGTTCCGCCGCTGAAATAGGCATGATCTCTCTCCTCTCGGTTGCCTAAAGTCCGAAGCCCTCAAGGGTGAGGGCCGCCTCCCACGTGCGCCGGCCGTCGCCGCCGATCAGCGCCGTGTATTCGATTCCGCCGGCGCCGCCGCGCACGCGGGCCTGGTGCACGGCGCCCGATTCCGGCGCCGACCAGGCGAACCATCGGTGCGCGCAATCCGCCGCCCAGGCGCGGAAGCGCTCATAATCCGCATCGCTCGCGATGAGCGCGGTGATCGAAAGCGCGGTAAGCGCGCTCGTGAAGCGCCGCTCCTGGCGCACGAAGCCGTCGTCGAAGGGCGTGCGCGCCACGTCGTTGTCGTCGGCCACGGCATAGCCGTCTGCCCCGACCGCCGCGTAGTCGGGCCAAACAAGGGCGCTCATTGATTCATTTCCCTCAGTCGCCGGGCGCTCGCTTGGCTCCGCGCTTCGCGCGCGGCGCATTCGCGCCGTCCGGGCCTGTGGCCCGGTCCCTTCGCCGGCTTCATGGGAGTCCGGCCCCGAGCTCGCGGGTCAGGGTCTGGCGGATTGGTCCGCCGCGCCTCAGATCATCGGTGACGACGGTCACGACCAGGGCGCGCGGATCGAGGCGGACCTCGCGGCTCACCTCGCGCTGCGGCGTGCCCCGGTTCTCGAAGGTGATCTCGACCCGTGGCGCCGCGACCTGCGCGCCGCGCGGGAGGGTCGCGCCAGAGGCGCGCGGCAAGATAACCTCGCCGGCCTGCGCGATGATCGGCACCTCATCCGGCCGCAAGCCCGCGACGCCGCCCTGGTGATAGCGGGGCGCGAAGGCGAACAGGCCAGCCGGCACCCGGCGCGTGACGCCGCCAGGCTGGCCGACCACGCCGCCGGCATGGCGCACGCCGATGCCCAGGCCGCCGAGTGGAGTAAGGTCGGACGAGCCGCCGAAGAGACCCGGCAGGAGGCCGAACAAGACGTCCGCCAGTGGCTGTGTGATGTACCGCCGCGTCGCGAGCCGCGTGAGATCGGCTATCACGGAGTCAACAAAGCCGGAAAACGAGGTCTCGCCCGTAGTGATGAAGCGAGTGAGCGCGGACTCCATGGCGCCGAAGGCGCTCTCGGCCGCGCCCCTGGCCTGGTCGAGGGCACTCTCGCTTCCCTGGCCGAGGGTGCCGAGCGCCAACCTGAACGACTGCGTCGAGCCTGCAGCGCCAGCCAGCGCGGTGCCGGCCTCGTCACCCCGCCGCGCAGTATCCCCGAGGGACCGGTTGAGCGCGCCGATCCCCTGCAGCGCCTCTTGCATGTCCGCGCGGACGCGAAGCGCAAGGTCGAGATCACCGGGCATTACTTGTATTCCTCAATCGCCGGCGCTCGCTCCGCTCGCTTGGCTACGCGCTGCGCGCGCGGCGCTTGCGCGCCGTCCGGACCTGCGGTCCGGCGATCCTGATGCACTATCTTGTTCGATCGCCGAACACTCATTCCGTCGCCGCGCGATAGAAGAGGACGATCTGACGCCATGTCAGGCGCTCGCTGACGTCGTGGTGCCCGCGCCCGTGGCCGGCGCGGACGAGGGTGTCGAGCACACGGTGGAGCGGCACGGGCTCTCCTCCCGCGCCGTCGCCCGCGCTGCCACCTGGGCCGCCACGCGGCGCAAAAAAAATCCTCCGTTCGCCGCCCACATCGCCTCCGAGAGTGCGCGACCATCCGCGTCGCTCAAGCGGGCGAGCCAGGCTGCGTCCCGGCCGCTGGCGCGGGCGACAAGCTCAAGCCAGGGAGCGGCGTGGGCGGCGAGCGCGTTTTCGACCGCGAGCGCGTCGGGCCCCTCATCCCCGGCTTGATCGGGCACCAGCCCTGCCAGCGCCGCGATCAGGGGGCGTGCGAGCGCCGTCGCCTCCAGTCCTTCCCGGAAGCGGAACTCCCGAACGGTGAACGTGACCGCCGCGCCCGTATCGGGATTCGTGACCGTCGCCTCCCGATCGGGGAACAGCACCGAGAGATCGTCGGTCCCACCCATCACGCGGCCTGCCCGTCGATATAAAGCGCGGGCTCACCGCCGCCGGGTTCCAGCATCGAGACGGTGAGGCGGATTTGCTGCTCGGAGGAGCGCCCGTCGAGCAGGGTCAGCCCGCCGGCCGGCTGGATCGAACAGCGCGGCGCATAGACGTTCCGCCCCCGGCCCTCTGCCGAGTCCTCGATGTAGCGAAAGGCGCCGATCAGCTGGCCGAGCCCGCCCTGCACCTGGTCGCGCGCCGCGTCGTCCGGCGTGTAGTCGATCCCGACCTCGGTACCGTCCGCGACGCCGGCCTTCGCAATGTAGAGCGGATGATCCGCCGGCAGCCAGAAGATGCGCGCCCGCTCGAAATCGACGATGTACTGCCCCTTTTGTTCGGTCTCGCTCGCACCGTCGCCGAAGCGCCCGGCCGTGATCGCCTGTATCGCCGTCACCGGCGTCTGCGCCGCCGACGTGACGGTCACGGCGTTGATCGCGGCTGCCTTGCTGGCTGGCGTAGCCAGTCTGAGCACGCCGGCGGGCCGTGCCGTGCCGCCGAGCTGATTCCACCGGCCAGGGCGAAAGACGGCGGGCTCGCCCGAAACCGGAGCCGCGGCATCGAGGCGTTTCATCTTGCCCACCGTGAAGAGCGCGAGGTTCTCCAGGCTGATGTCGTGGAGCGTGAGCGTCACCGAGCGGGTGACACTGCGGGCGACGCGCGCGAGTTCCCGCGCAACCGGTCCTGAACCGGAGAAGACCGTGGTCTCCTCTGTGGTGATCTCCAGGGCAGCACCCACGGCGTCGCCGAGATAGCGCTCGCCCGTGGGCGCGCCGCCCTCGTGGAGGTCGAGATAGACCTCGCCGGCGCCGATCACGATGTTGTCGGTGCGTTTGTCGATGTTTCGCGCAGTCATTCGCGTGTCTCCCTATTCGGCTTCCACCACGCCGGCGCGGGCGATGCGGCGAATTTCGTATTCGTCGAGCCATTGCAAACGACCGTCCTCCAGCGAAACCAGCTGCCCGCGACGAAAGGACAGGACCTCGCGCTGGCCGGGCGGCGCCCAGCCGGCGAGCGCCTGCCTGGCCTGCGCAAGAAGGGCGGAAAGGCGGCCGCGGCCGCGCGCGCCTCCGCGGTCGTTGGGTGCGGCGACCATCACCGAGACGCCGATGCGGACGACGTGTTGCACTGGCGGGTTCTCGACCCGGCGCGTCGTGCTCTCCTCCGCTTCGTCGGAGATGGGCAGCACCAGCGCCGCCGGAGTCTTGGGCCAGGCCGAGAGCGCAGCCGTATCGAGGGCGCTCAGCACCGCGGCGAATACTGGCGTACCGTCCCCGGCCTCGAGGGCGGCGAGGCGCTCGGCCATCGCGTCGGCAAGATGCATTTCCAGCGCGGCGAGAGTCATGTCCCCGCCCTTTCGATTGCCCGTGCGACGATGCGGAGGATGTTGGTCCGGTCGCGCTCGTCGATGCCGAGATAGGGCCGGGCGGGAAGCGCCACCTTGCGGCCCCTGCCGGCGCGCCCACCGAACTGGTGAATGGCGGCGTAAAGGACGTTCGATCCGACCTCGACCGCGCGTCCGCCTTCGGTGACCGTGTGTGCGATGGAGCCACGCAGACGGCCCGAATCGGTGAGCGTTCGTCCCCCTTCGGCGATGGCGCGGGTGCTCTTCAGCCAGGACTTGCCGTCGGGCGCTCGCTCTCGCTCGAAGCGCCGCAGCGTTGAGGCGACGAGGTAGCGCCCGATCTGGTCCATAGCGGCGGAAGGGTTGGCCAGCGTCGCCGCCATGCGCTTGAGACCTGCGTCGAGCGCCGCGCCGTTGATTTCCACGCTGATTCGTTGGGCGACCATTATCGCGCCCTACCGCTTCGCTGCTTGAGGGCGCACATCACAACCCCGCGAGGCTGTCGGGTGTGATGGAAGGTGCGGGACCACCATGCGCAGCCTTGTCGCGGCGAGGCACCACATGGCCGGCCCCATCGAGGAGCGTCTCCTCACCGGACGCGAGGCGGGGGAGCGCCGCCTGCGCCCGCTCGGCCCTCGCGGTCACTTCCTCGGGCGAGACGTCGTCGTAGAGCGCGCGCCGGGCCAGGTCGCAGGCAATTCCCACGAGCCGCGGCCAGAATGCCCCGGTCAACGGCAAGCGGTAGCCAGCGGCGAGCAAGGCGTCGATCTCGGCTGTCGCATCGGCGAGCGCGGATTCGATCCGCCCGGCCTCCATCCCGGCAAGGTCCAGCGCCTCCTCCGTGCCGAAGCGTGCCTCCATGTCCGCGCGGGTGGCGTAGGTCATGTCTCCGCCCGCCTTTCGGCGGGACCCCCGGCTTCCACCTTGGGCGCGCGCCAAAGCCGGTTCCGCTCGGCCCGCGTGATGTCGCCGAGGCCCGTAGCCCGGCGAAGCGCGCGCAGGTGAGGCGCGCCCCGGTGCCGGCCCCACTTGAGGCGCGGCCCGGCCCACGCGCGCATGGCGGCGCGGATGGCCTGTGCCCTTGTGGCTTCGGTTTTCTCGTGCCCTGTCGCTTCGCGACTTGAGGGCGCGAGGCCGGCGTCGTCGGAAACGCGGTCGAGCTCGCGCTGATAGAACGCGATGCGCGCCTCAAGATCAGCCTTCGCGCGGGCGGCCTCGGCCGGCGTCTCGGTGACGCTGTGCTCGACCATCGCCCTCAGGCGGCGTTGCTCCTCCGCCCGCTCGCGCTCGATCGCCTGCGTCATGCGGGCGGCGTATTCGCGGGCGCTTGCCTGGCGGGCGGCAAGCGCGTCCCGCTCGGCGTCCGCGCTCATCCGCTCGCAGACCTCCCGCACCCCATCCGAAACCGGCGGCTGCGGATGGTCGATGGTCTTGCGGGGCGTGTAGGCCGGCACCGCCTGGCGGGCGCACGCGGCGTAGTCGAGCGCCGCGAGCAAGGTGACGCTCGGTGTGCCGATGACGCGCCGCTCGGCGCCCTGGAGCGCGCGCATCTCGGGCACGATCCGCTCGTAGAGGGTGCGGCTCAAGGCGTCGCCACGCAGCCACCCGGTCCACGAATCCCTGATCTCGCAGTAGGCGTGGACCATGTTGAGCAGGCGCTCGGCATGCCAGCAGACCTTGCGCTCGGCGTCCGACTGGCGCGGGTCCGCCGGCGAATGGCCGCGGCCGCAGAGGTGATCGGGAGGGGATGCAGCCATCAGCTAGGCCACCGCGTCGCGCCAGAGGTAGCCGGCGCGGCTGTAGGCCACCAGCTCGTTGACGCATTCGCTGACCTTGACGACGGTCGAGCCGCGATTGACACCGCGCGCTGGCTCTTCGTAGGTGCCGACTTGCAGCCCGCCGAGAGCATCGGCGGTCCAGCAGAACTTGGGCATCCGATCGCGGGCCGACGCCATGTCGCGGCGCACGTGAATGGCGCAGGCGTGCTTGCCCCAGAGGCGGGCGAAGGTGTCCTCCTGGCCGCGCTTGGCGCTCTGGTACCAGGCCATACCGACCAGCACGCGGTCGACCTCGAAGAGCTCGGCCACCGCCTCCTTCACGACGATGCCGGAGGCCTGGTCGCCGGCGCCGGTGGCCGCCACCGCTTCGACGATTTTCGGGTGCTGGCGAAGCGCGGTCCACACCTTCTGCCCGAACACCAGCGTGTTGGGGCGCACGAGAGGCACGTCGAGGGCCTCCAGGATCGCCTTGCGCGGGTTCGAGCTGGCGTGGCTCCACTGCGCGTTGCCGTTGAGCGTGGCGGAGTGGCCGGTCGCGTAACTGGAGGCGGTGGTTACCAGGTCGGCCACGCGCCTCTCGCGTGCGAGCTTTACCAGCTCGGCGGTCGAGATCGCGGCCTGCTCCAGCGGGTCGTAGGCGACCTCCTGGGCGCGCGCCTCCTCGATGTCGCGGGAGGGGACCGGGTCCTCGAGGCCGTAGTCCACGACGCTCGCGGTGGTGTCGGTGGCACCGAACTCGACCTGATTGAGGCGGCCTGCGCGTGATGCCCGCACGTCCGGGATGGTGAGCAGATCCTCCTCGGTGAGCGTGGTGTAGGTGAACTTGTAGCCGGTGCGGACGCGCGGGCAGACCTCGTCGGCTATCAGGCCGGTTGGCATCGCCGCCTGCGCGATCTGCGTGAGCCGGGTCTGGACCTCGTAGGGGCCGGAAGCGAGCTGGGTGGTGTTCAGATCCATGGTGATTCCCTCAGTGAAGGCCAGGGGCGAGCAGAACCTGGCCGATGTCGCCGGCGGCGCCGGAAACCTCGGCGACGCCGATGACGCGGTTGCCGTCGGCGGCGGTTACCGCCTTGCCGTCGCCATCTGCGGTGAGCAGCGCGCCGCGCGCGACGTTGGCGCCGTATTCGATGTCGGCGATGCCGGCGCGGGCGATCTCGACCCGCCCGCCCGACGCCGCAGACGCCCGGCCTGAGACCCCGACATGGGCGTCACCGGCTGCGGCAGACTGCACCACCTTGCCGTCGACGTCGCCGTACTTGACGATCCGGTGCGGGGCGACAGCGCTGCCGGCATCCGCCGCCCGCCACATCAGCACATGACTCATTGTGTTCCTCCTTCGGTGCCGAGCCCGCGCTTGGCGCGCGCCCGGTCGACGGCCTCGGCGGGGGTGAGCGACACGCCCCTCTCCGCCTCCGCCGCCATCAATGCGCGGGCCTCGGCAGCGATCCGCTCGCTGTCCTTGCCCGCATTCTCGTGAGTGGCCGCGAACGCCGCGGCGCCCGGCACCGGGCCGCCCGCGAGCGACCGGTAATCCACGCGCCTGGGCAGGCCCTCGATGAACCGCTCCAGAATGGCGACAGGCCGCTTGCGCTCCTCGCCGCCCGAGGCCGACGCGAAGGCGATGGTGACGTGCTCACCTTCCGCGCCCTCGTCGCCGTCGTCCCGTTCGTCGCCGAGCGCCGCGAGCAGCGCGACCAGCGCCGCCCGCTCCGAAGGCAGGACACGACCCGCTTCCACATGGGGCGCGATCACCGCCTCGGCCGCTCGCCGCCTGTCGTCGGCCACCGCCGCCGCCTCGCGCGCCAGCAGGTCCGCCTCCCGCGCCGTGAGCCTTGTTTCTCTCTCGGCGAGCGCTGTTTCTTGTTCGTTCATTTCCCTCAAGCGCCGGGCGTTCGCTCCGCTCGCTTGGCTCCGCGCGCGTGGCCGCGCGACGCTTCGCGCCATTCGGCGCGGCGCGCGGTTGTGCGCTTCGGGCCGCTCCGCAGCCTCGCTCTCCTCGGCCGCCGCATCATCGGTGGCTTCGTGGCCGTCTTCTTCAGCCTCTCCCCGCGCCCGGAGCGCGCGGAGCGGGACGAGGCCATTGCCGTCTTCGTCCCCTCTCGGTTCCGGGGCGCGGAGAGAGTCAGGGTGTGCTTCGGATTGGTCCTGTGGGGTCTCGTCGGCGCTGTCGGCGAAGGCGATCACCGTCTCCGGCACGGATGCGAAGCAGGTGGGAGCAAGCCCCGGCACCGCGGGCGCGCGGCCGCCGAGGAATCCAAGATGGCGCAGAGTGTCGCCCTGGAGCGCGATCGAGCGGCCGGCGTAGCGCCCAGCCTCGACCGCCTCGCGAAAGGGCGCGGCAATGTCGCGCAGCTTCGCCTGGAGCCGGTCGCCTGTGCGGCGCAGGCCGTCGATCCAGGCGAAGGCCGGGGCGTCCGCTTCCGGATGGCCGACGACGACGGGCGCAGGGTCGGCGGCGGCGTGGGCGGCAACGATGCGATCGAGGCGGGCCTCGTCGATCGCCACCTCGCAGCCGGCGATGTCGCGCCAGGTGCCGGCACGGCAGATGTCGATCCAGCCGTCGAGCGCGCTCATGCGCGGCCCCAGTTCGCGCTAATGGCGCGCGGTATGGGAGCGCCAGAGACGCGCTGAGTCTGAGTGGAATCCGCACGCGCGCGGCATCGATGAGCCGCGCCTTGTGCAGGGCGGTGGGGGAGCGGGGGAGCGTTGAGAGCGTTCATGGCGCGGACCATGCCTCGCAGCGTCCCGCCTGTGCACCGCACCATGGTCCGGGGTGTCAGCGAATCACTGGAGACTCACTATCCGCGCGCTTCGTCCCGCCGCCTCGTGGGTTGTGAATGAGTGTCGCGCAAGCAACGCCGCCGAGCATCTCGACCGGCTGCCGGGGGGACGGAGGTGAATGCTCTCGTCGGGGTCTCGACTGCGGAAAATGGGCACCACCACATTGCGGGCGGCACCGGCGGCGCTGGAGCTACGGCTTCAGCGGCTCGACAATAACGCGACGACGTCCGCGTCGGATCAGATAGCCGCCCCGCGGGATTGCCAGCGTGCCATCCCGGACGAACGGCCACAGCGCATCGACGATCAATGCGGCGTCATGGTCCTCCTCGACCACCTCAGGCTGCGGCTGCGTGGCGAACCAAGCGGCGAACGCGCGCTCGCCGATCTCGTCACCCACAGATCTGCGCAGCGTGTCGAGCTTGCGTTTCTGCCCCTTTGTAAGCGTGCTTTCGTCGATCCTGGGCGAAGACCGTCTTGCCATAAACCCGCCTCCGAGGAACTTAAGCGAATCGGTTCTACACAGTTGTATATCATACATATTGTCGATCTAAAGCATCGATTAAATCAATATGTTTAGCTAGCATGTCAACGGTGATTGTAGGCATATTGAGGATGTATTCAACCAAAAAACTCATAGCACACTTTGACAATAGAGAATTTTGGTCTGGCGATGATACACACGTCTGTCGTCGACATAACAATTGGTAACTAGTATAACGTTATTGTGCGGTCCATCCGCCATCTATTAGGAGGCTTGCACCCGTTATCAGGCCGGCCGCATCGCTCGCCAAAAACACGACAGCCCCCATAATATCGGGAAGCTCGCCAAGGCGGCGGAGCGCAATACGGTTCAGCGTGTCTTCCTTGAACGCCGAGTCTTCAAGAAAAGGCCGGGTCATGGGGGTCGAAATAAAGGTCGGACCAATGGCATTAACCCGGATGTTATGCGGGGCCAAATCCATCGCCATTGCCTTGGTCATGCCCTCGATAGCATGCTTGGTGGCGCAGTAGACCGTGCGCCGCGGCCCGCCGACATGACCCATCTGCGAGGACATATTGATGATGACGCCGCCCCGCTTCGCGGCGACCATCTCTCGTGCCACCGCCTGCGCACAGAAATAGGCGCCGCGCACGTTAATCCCCATCACGGCGTCGAAGTCTTCCACCGTCACGTCGAGCAGCGATGCCGGGCGATTGCCGCCGGCGTTGTTGACGAGAATATCGACGGGACCCAATGCCGCGAGCGCTTCCGCTGTCCGCTCGACGTCGGCGATATCGAGAGCGAGCGTCTTCGCCGTCCCGCCCTCCGCCGCGATCTCGTCCGCGACCCGCTCCAGCGCGTCTTGGCCCCGCGCCGCGAGCACGACGTGGGCGCCGGCCTCGGCAAGCGCGGCGGCGCAGGCGCGGCCGAGGCCGCGGCTTGCACCGGTGACGAGCGCCCGCTTGCCGTCAAGCCGGAATGTTGGCGTCTTCGGCAGCGCGTCGTCTGCTGCAGGATCAGGCAAGGTTCTTGCCGCCGTAGCGGCGCACGCGGATATCCGCCTGCTCCTTGTGCCCGGCGAAGCCTTCGAGGGCACAGAGCCTGGAGCAGTACTCGCCGACGATCGTCGAGGCCTCGTCGGTCAGCACCCGCTGGTAGGTGCAGGTCTTGAGGAACTTGCCGACCCAGAGGCCGCCCGTGTAACGCGCCGCCTTGCGTGTCGGCAGCGTATGATTGGTACCGATCACCTTGTCGCCGTAGGAGACGTTGGTGCGGGGGCCCAGGAAGAGCGCGCCGTAGTTGGTCATGCGCTCGAGGAACCAGTCCGCGTCCTCGGTCATCACCTGCACGTGCTCGGCAGCGATCTCGTCCGCCACTGCCACCATCTCGTCGAGCGTGTCGCAGACGATCACCTGGCCGTAGTCGCGCCACGCCTGGCCCGCGATCTCGGCCGTCGGCAGGATGCCGAGTTGACGCTCTACCTCGGCCATGGTCTGGCGGGCGAGGGTCTCGGAGTTGGTCAGCAGGGTCGCCGGCGAGGTCGGCCCGTGCTCGGCCTGGCCCAGAAGATCGGCGGCGCACAGCTCGCCGTCCACGGTCTCATCGGCGATCACCAGGGTCTCGGTCGGCCCGGCCAGCAGGTCGATGCCGACGCGGCCGAAGAGCTGGCGCTTGGCCTCCGCCACGAAGGCGTTGCCGGGACCCACCAGCATGTCCACCTGCTCGATGCTGCCAGTGCCGAGCGCCATGGCACCCACTGCCTGGATGCCGCCCAGCACGTAGATCTCGTCGGCGCCCGCGAGATGCTGGGCTGCGACGATGGCGGGCGCGGGACTGCCCTCGAACGGCGGCGCGCAGGTCGCGATGCGCTCGACGCCCGCCACCTTGGCCGTTACCACCGACATGTGGGCGGACGCCACCATAGGGTACTTGCCGCCCGGCACGTAGCAGCCGACCGCGCCCACCGGGATATTCCTGTGGCCAAGCACCACGCCCGGCAGGGTCTCGACCTCGACATCCTGCAACGCGTCGCGCTGCGCCTGCGCGAAGTTGCGAATTTGCTCCTGGGCAAAGAGGATATCCTTACGGTCCTGCTCCGGCACCCGGTCCAGGCATGCGTCGATCTCGGCCTCGCTCAGACGAAAGTCGTCGCGCTCCCAGTTGTCGAACTTGATCGACATCTCGCGCACGGCCGCATCGCCCCGTTTCGCGATGTCGTTCAACGCGTCTTCCACGACGCGGCGGACCTTCTCGTCGGCCTCCGCTGCTTCGGCATCGCTGATGCCGGTCTTTAGACATCGAGGCATATGAATTCCTGCCCTGTCTTGCGCGCCTTGCGGTGCAAGGCCCGGCATGCGACCGGATGACGCCCCGGACTCAGGTCTCGACTGTGACCCCCCGCCAGAAGGCGACATGGTTGCGGATATTCTCGGCCGCCGGCTTGGGGTCGGGGTAATACCACGCGGCATCGGCATTGCGCGCGCCGTCGACTTCGACCGTGTAGTAATGGGCCGTGCCCTTCCAGCCGCAGATCGTCGTCGTCTCACTCGGCGTGAGGAACGCGCGGTTCACGGCCTCCGGCGGGAAATAGACGTTGCCCTCCACGCCCTCCCACGTCCCGGACTCTGCGATGACCTGCCCCTGCCAGAGTGCGCGCGCCATGTCCGCTCTCCTCGTGCCGCTCGCCGCCTACGCCTGCGGCACCCACTTGATGATGTGCTGCGCCACGGCGACGGTCTCGCCGCGCTGATTGACCACCTCGATGTCGGAGAGCGCGCGGCGGCGCTCCTCGTCCACCTCGGCGACCGTGTAGGTCACGCTTACCGTATCGTTGATGTAGACCGGTGCGGTGAAGCGAATTCGATCGTAGCCGAGGGAGACGGGGGTCTCGTCGCCTCCCCTCTCATCGCACCGCGCGATCATCATGGTGGACGTCGTCGACATGAACCCGACCAGCAGCGCCCCGTGGGCGATGCGGTGCCCGTAGGACGTCTCGGCCATGTAATGCTCGTTCACGTGCAGGCCGTTCAGATCGCCGGTAATGCCCGCGAACAGGTAGACGTCGCTTTCGCCGACGGTCTTGGAAAACGTGACCCGCTCGCCGACGCTCACGTGGAAGTCGGTCATGCCGTGCTCCGAGATCGATCAGCCGGTCTTCGCGCGGGCGGCGCTAGTGCCTGTGCGGGCAGAATCCGTCAGTAGCCAGCGGGCTGGCCCCAGCGGTCGGCGAAAATGTACTCATTGAAGGGACGCCGCGTGCGCGCGCCCAACTCCATCTCGCGGAGGTCTTCGGGCAGCGAGTTCGGGTCCCCGGGATAGCCGACGGCGATCCCGGTCACGGGATCGAAGCCCTCCGGCACACCATAGACCTCCCGGATCTTGTCTGCCTCGATGCCCGCCATCTGATGGGTCGCGTATCCGAGCTCCGTGGCCTGCAGGACGAGCTGGCAGGCCGTGAGGCCGACGTCGTGAACGCAGCAGCTGTTGGGCGAATCGTTATGATCGAAAGTTCGCTTGGTCACGGTGAGGATGAGCAGCGAGGCGTTCCGCGCCCACACCTGGTTGCCGGGCACCAGGCAGTCAAGCAGCTGCGCGAACCGTTCCTCCTGGTCCCTGGTCGCGACCAGGAAGTGCCAGGGCTGCTGGTTGAAGCTTGACGCCGCCCAGCGCGCGGCCTCCAGAATCGTGAGGATATCCGCGCGGGGCATGGGGCGCGGGTCGAACGCGCGCGGGCTCCAGCGTTGCTTCATTGCCTCGTTGATCGGGTGATCGGCCAGCGCCGGCTTCTCCATGTCCTTACTCTCCCGCGTCCATAACGATCATTCGTCCGACCACAGCCACCCTCCGGAGCTATCGCGTACGCTCCGATAGTGCTCTTCCGGGTCGTACAAGTCGACCGGAAGTCCAAGCTGCTGTGCGGTCAGCGCGCCGATCGACGCCTTCACCTGATAGGCGGCGACGATCTCTTCCCGCTTGGTCCGGATCAGGTTGATTTGCGCCCTGAAGTGCTCTTGTTCGGCGTCCAGCACATCGAGTGTGGTGCGCAAGCCGACCTGCGTCTCCTGCTCGACGCCGTCCAGCGCGACGGCCGCTGCGGCAACCTGCGATTCGAACGCGGCAATCTGCGCCCGCGCCGACGTGAGCGCTCTCCAGGCCTGGGCGACCTGCTCCTGCACCGTGCGCCGGGACTGATCGAGCTCGAGCAGCCGCTGCGCTGCGATCTGCTTCGACTGGCGGATGCGCGCGCTCGCGGCGCCACCCTGATAGAGCGGCACACGCACGCTGGCCCTGATCGAGGCATCGGTGGTCTGCTCGATGAGGTCCGAAGTGTCGAAGCGCTGGCGGACATCGCCCACGATGGAAACCTGCGGCCTGAGCGCAGCAGCGGCTGTCTCGATATCGGCCTGCGCCGCCTGCGCGATGAACGATGCAGCCCTGATCGACGGGTTGGCGTCGTTTGCGGAACTCAGGGCGTCTTCCTCCGTCTCCGGCAGGCCCATGGGAACCGGCGGCCAGGAGAGCGTGCCCGGCGGCCGGCCGGTCACCTGCTGGTACATGGCGCGGGCAGACATCATGCCGCCCTCGGCCGCCACACGCTCCGCGCCCGCTTGCGCCAGCCGGGCCTCGGCCTGCGCCACATCGGTGCGAGTCACCTCGCCAACCTCGAGCCGGTCTCTCGCCGCCTGCAGCTGTCGGCCCACCACCCGCTCGCTGCTGCGGCTGAGCTCGATCTCGGCGTCGTAGCGGAGCACGTCCATGTATGCGTTCACCGTGCTGAGCAGGATCGACTGCTCGACCGCCTGAAGCTGCGCCCGGCCTGCGTTGACCCGGCTCTCGGCCGAGTCGATCTGGGCAGAAACTCGCCCACCCTGGTAGAGGGGGGCTGTCGCCGTGAGCCCGACGCCGTGGGGGACAACGCTATGGCTGCCGGCGTTGGGAACCGTGCCCTCGGTCTTGCTGTACGAGGCACCGAGGTCCCCTGCGATCTCCACCGTGGGCTGCCAGCCGGCCAGTGCCGCGGGCACCTCCTCATCCACCGCCCGGAGCCGGGCGCGCTCCGCCTGCAGGGTCGGGTTGTTCTGGTATGCCTGGACGAGCGCCTCCTCCAGGGTCTGCGCGCCGGCATCGTGGGAGTACGCCGACAGGCCAGCGAAGAGCGCGCCCGCGCCTACCAATACGCCGAGAGCGACTGTTCCGATCGAGGAGTGCCGTTGTCTGCGAATCATGGGCCGCTCCTTTCAGTAGGTCGGCATGGCGGGATCGACCGTGCGGGACCAGGCATCGATGCCGCCGTCCAGATTGACCGCGTTGTCATAACCGCGCCCGTGGAGCCAGGCGGTGACGTGAGCGCTCCGCTGCCCGTGGTGGCAGAGCACCACCAGCGGACGATCCGCCGGCAACGATTCTAGCCGATCGGGCAGCTCGTTCATGGGGATGGTCAATGCCTCCGGCAGCGCGCCGAGCGCTACCTCCCAGGGCTCCCGCACATCGAGCAGCGCGTAAGGCCCCTCGCCCGCACGCAGCGCCGCGAATTCCCCGACCGAGAGCGCGGGCACCTCACCGTCCATGATCTAGAATTCGAAGCGTACGGGCCGGGCGATTCCGGGTAGCGACGGAAGCGTCGCCTCGAACAGGCTGCGGCTTGAGAGCGCACCCCGGTGCCGCGCCCAGAGGGTTGCCTGCCCGAGCCCACCGGGCTCGCGCACGATGCCCACGATCCTGCCCGCCTCGGCCAATTGATCCGCAAGCGCCTGCGGCAGATGATCCACCGCGCCGCCCACCAGGATCACGTCGTAGGGCGCTTGTTGAGCATATCCATCGGAGAGCGGGCCGGTGACCACGATCGCGTTGTCGGCACCGACGGCGCTCAATACGCGTTCGGCCTCGGCAGCCAGAGTCTCGTCGACATCCAAGGAGATGACGGTGGCGGCGAGGCGGGCCATGACCGCGGATGCGTAGCCCGTGCCGCAGCCAACATCGAGGACCATGTCGTTCCCCGTTATGTCGGCTTCCTGCACCAGGCGCGCGAGCACCATCGGCTCCATCAGGTAACGGCCGGGCGCGATTTCCACATCCTCGTCCACGTAGGCGACTCCCCGCCTGGCGTGCGGAACGAAGCGCTCGCGCGGGATTTCTGCCATCGCCTCGATCAGCCGCTCGTCGGTGACGCGGTTGGTCATGATCTGGCCCGTCACCATATTGCGGCGCGCGGCAGCGTGGTCGGTCATCTTGCGGAAAATCCTTTAGGGGCAGGCGTTTCCGGTTCATTCTAGTGCGGACGACGCATTAATGGCAATGAGGCCGCTCGCCCCGCATAGTGAATCACCGATCGCAGCATGTTTCGTGCGTCGTCAATACTTACAATATATGGCCGTTATGTTAAGTTTTATGGCTATATATTGGGGTACTTGTCTGTCAGTGGGTGATCGCTCGCGAGAAATACTGGGGCAAGACAAGGCTCCATGGCCCCACAACGAAGGCGGATGCCTAACGCCGAGTCGGCGCTCACCGCCGGCGGGAGCCGCGCTTCGACTTCGGCTTCGGCGGCACCCCGAACGGACCCAGCACCAGCCGCCCGCGCTGGTTGAACAGGTAGCAGTGCTCGGGCGGATAGGCCGCCTCGTCGTCTTCGCGTTCGATATGCTCCGGCCAGATGGCCAGCGTGGCACGCTCGCCGGCGGTCGCCTCACCGGTCTCGCAAGGGAGCGTGAGGACGGTGCCGTCCTTGAGGCTGACCGTGACCGCGTCTTCCTCCGTTTCCTCCACGCGCGCGGCGCGGAGTTTCGCGCCGAAGAGCTTGGCGACCCGGCGCGAAGCGGGCCGTTCGACGATCTTGCCGGGACTCCCCATCTGCAGCCTGCGCCCCTCGTGAAGAACGACGACCCAATCGGCGATTTCTTGTGCTTCCTCGGCGGTTCCGGCGGCATAGACCACAGTGCGGCCGAACTCGTCCCTGAGCCGCTGCATCTCGGAGATGGCGAGCTCGCGGATGTCCGGCTCCTCCTCCGTCGGCAGCTCGAAGAGGTAGACCCCGGGGTCGCGCACCAGCGCGCGGGCGAGGCCGACCTGGTAGCACTGAACGTCGGTGAGCTTCTTGGGGCGCTGCGCAAGAATGTCGGTGATCCCGAAGTGCTCGCCGACGGCGAGCACGCGGGCCTCGATGGTCTCGCGGTCGAAGCGGGCGATCCTGAGCGGATAGGCGATGTTCTCGAGAGCCGTCTTGTGGGGCATCAGCGCCGCGCCGCGGAAGATAGTCGCCGCTTCCCGAATCCCCTCGCGCTGCCCCAGCACCTCCTCGCCATCGATCAGGATGGAACCGCCCTGCGGCTTCTCGATCCCGGCGATGACCTTGAGTGTCGTGAGGCGGCCCGACTCCTCATCGCCCAAAATCGCGGTGATGCGGCCCGATGGCGCCTTCATGCTCAGCTCATCGAGGATGATGCGCCGGTGATGCCAGCGATCGACTTTACGCAACTCAAGCTCGGCCATTGCTCGCTCCGCTAAACTTCGAGCACGATCTTGCCAAAGACTGCGCGCGCGGCAAGGCGTTCGTGGGCGGTGCGCATCTCGGCCAGCGGCAAGACCTCGCCGATCACCGGCCTGAGCTTGCCCTGCTCCATCAGGCGAAGGACCTCGTGGTTGGTCGACTTCGGTGCGAAGTGGCAGCTCGTCATGGTGATCTGCTTGCGGAAAAACTCGATCATGTCGATCTCGACCTTCTCGCCCGCGTGCGCCCCGCAGGTCGCCAAGCGCCCGTTGAGCGCGAGCGCGTCGAGGCTCTGCTGTAGCACCGAACCGCCCACCATCTCGATACAGACATCGACGCCGCGCCCGTCGGTGAGATCGCGCACGGCGTCGCCGATCGCAGGCGTCTCGTTGTAGTTGATGAGCTCGTCGGCGCCAAGCTGACGGGCACGCGCTAGCTTTTCGTCGGAGCCGGCGGTGGCGATGATTCGGGCACCGGCGACACGGGCGCACTGGATCGCTGCCGAGCCGACGCCGCTGCCGGCGGCGTTGATGAGCACGTCCTCACCCTGGCGCACCTGCGCCCTTTTCACCACCAGCTCCCAGGCCGTGGCGAAGGCGACCTGCCCCGCCGCCGCGTCCAGCGCCGAAACGCCGCCGGGAATGCGGATCACGTTGTGGTGGGAGACCTTTACGTACTCCGCGTAGGTGCCCCAGCAGGTCACGCCCAGCTTCTCGAAATCGAGGCAGATGTTGTCCATGCCAAGGGCGCAGTTGCACACCCTGTGCCGGCACAGGCCCGACGTGAAGGTGAGGAAGGGCATGACCCGGTCGCCGGGGCGAAAGGCGCTCACCGCGGCGCCGGTCTTCGCGACCGTACCCGCTCCCTCGACGCCGAGAATGTGTGGCATGTCGAGGTTGAGATAGCCGGAAATGCCATCGCAGACGTCGAGGTCGAAGTGGTTGAGGCCGACCGTCTCCAGCTTGATGAGAACGTCTTCGGGGCCGACTGCCGGCGTCTCGATGTCCTCGTAGACGAGCTCCTCCGGCCCGCCGTGGCGGTGGATGACGACCGCCTTCATGCCTGCGCGCTCCGATTTGCGGAGGCCCGGCGCCTCGCGCCGGGATATTCGGCGTCGGCCACCCTCTCGCCCTGGTCCGCATCGGGCGGACCCTTGAGTTCCACCGTGTTGCCGTCCGGGTCGGTGAGGTAGAGCGAGGGCCCGTGGCCGTCGGCGCCGTAGCGCCGCGCGGTCTCGCCCGCCTCGACACCGTGCCGCTTGAGATAGCGGCGGAGCTTATTTTCATCGAAGGCGGCGAGCTTGAGGGCGAAATGCTCCATGTTGCGCCGCGTCTTGCCCGGCGCGCCGCCGCCAGGCTTGCCGGCCTTGCTGGCGATGGGAACCAGGTCGATCAGGTTCGCGCCCGCCCGCAACTGGTAGAGCCCGAAGCTCTCGATCCGTCGCTCGACGGTGCAGCCGAGCACCCGCCGGTACCACTCCAGCGAGGCCTCGATGTCCGCCACCCGAAGCACGACGTGGTCCAGTCCAAGCACTTCGACGGGGCTCGGACGCGCAGCGGCAGGCACGATTGGAGGTCTCGGAACTGACGACGCGGCGCTCAGGCCGCGATCAACCGGGCGCTCTGGCGCTCGCGCGGGGTCTCCCGCATCACCGCCGCCATGTCGGGCGCGTCGTCCGGGCCGACCGGCGTGAGATGACGGCCGGTGAACGAGACTTCCAGACCGTCGTCGCGGAAGGGATAGGGATCGAGGCTGTAGATCCCGTCGCCCAGCGCCCGGACCTCGATTTCGACATCGTCGTCGACACCGCGCGGCACGTTGGCGAAAGTGCTCTCCCCACGCCCCTCGGGATGAACGCAGTTGAAGTAGAGGGCGAAGGTGTCGAAAAACTGCAGCGCCTTGTAGTTGGCGAAGAGCTGCTCGTGCTCGACCCAGGGCGCGGTCTCGGGGTCGTCCTGCAGCACGGCGGTGAGCCGCTCCTGGCGCTGGCGCTCGGTGTTCAGCATGGTGTCGGCGGCGAGCCTGTGCTCTTGCGGCACGATGTCGATCAGCACCTTGTCCGACATCCCGTAGCGCCCGTTGTAGAGACCCCAGATGTGCATGCTGTCCAGAAGCCCGCAATAGGCGTGGTGTGCCTCGTTGTACTCGGGCGAGCGGCAGCCGGTCAGCGTGATGATGGGGATCGGCGTCTCCACCAGGTTGTAGGGTAGCCCCGTCTCGGGATCGAGGGGCGGGTTGTCGTCCAGGTCCTTCCAGCCCTTGTCGTGCCAGCGGCAGGCGTAGAGGAAGTAATCGCGCGGCTCGGGCTGCGCGAAGCTGTCGTTACCGAAATTCTCAGCGAACTGGCCCACGAGCTGGAGATGCTCGTCGAGGGTGATGGCAAAGCGAGCACCGTCAGGCCGCTCCTCTGCCTGGGTCTGGATGATCATGGCGTCCCCCCTGCGTTCCCGTCGACCGCAACGGCGGCAAAGCCTGCGCGACCCTATCAAACGCACGGGAGCGAGTCACGGCGGGCAGACCTTGTAGGAATGTATCACACCATGATACACAATCCCTCGTGATCGTCAGCACGAAAGGCAGGCGCGCGACGGACGCGGTACGGGACCGCTACGGCAAGGGCTTCCCGAGCGATCTGGTGAAGCGGACACGGGTCATGCTCTCGGCGATGGACGCCGCCATGGTCCTGGAGGACCTCAGGTTCCCGCCGGGAAACCACCTTGAGGAGCTAAAGGGCGACCGGGACGGTCAACACTCGATCCGCATCAACGACCAGTGGCGCATCTGCTTCGTGTGGACCGATCAAGGACCGGCGCAAGTCGAGATCGTGGATTACCATTGAAAGCTCGGACTATGACGCTATTGACGACCCCTTCCCATCCCGGTGAGGTACTCGCAGAACTGTATCTCACCCCCCTCGGCATGAGCGCGATCGCGCTTGCGAAACGCCTGAACGTGCCGCGCACTCGGATCGAGCGGCTGGTCAAGGGCGAAACCTCACTCACGGTGGACACCGCGATGCGGCTCGCCCGGTTGTTCGGTAACACGCCGGAATTCTGGATGAATTTACAGCGGGCCTACGACCTCGCCCGTGCCAGGGAAACTGTCGACCTGACAGACATCACGCCGCTGGAGGCCGCCTGACGAGTGTCACATGAAGCTGTGGGGGTCGATATCCACCTGGAGGCGCGCGCGCGCGCGGCGGTCGAGCGCCGCCAGCCAGCGCCTCATGTGAGGTTGGAGCAGCACGCCGCGCGGGGCCTTGAAGAGGAGGCGGAAGCGATGGCGGCCGCGCAAGAGCTTGAGGGGTGCCGGCGCGGGGCCAAGCACCTGGATGCCGAGCGCCCTCTCGTCGGCGCGCGCGGTGCGTGCAAGGACGGAGGCGGCGCGTAGAGTTTCGGATTCGCTGGGCCCGGCGGCGATCACCGCCACGAGCCGGCCGAAAGGCGGCAGACCGTGGGCTTCGCGGGCTGCCGCCTCGTTCTCCATGAAGGAGTCGCGGTCGCCGGCCGCGAGCGCCTCGATGACCGGGTGCTCGGCGGCGTAAGTCTGGAGCACCACCCGGCCGGGGCGCCCGCCGCGCCCGGCGCGCCCGCCCACCTGATGCAGCAGCTGATACGTGCGCTCGGCGGCGCGCATGTCGCCGCCCGCTAGCCCTAAGTCGGCGTCCACCACGCCCACCAGGGTAAGCTGGGGGAAGTGGTGCCCCTTGGCCACCATCTGTGTGCCGATTAGCACGTCGATCTCGTGTTTCACGATGGCGTCCACCAGGTCTTGCACCTGGCTGGGGCCGCGCACCGTATCGCTGGTGAGCACCGCCCAGCGGGCGCCGGGAAAGGCCTCGTCCACCTCCTCGGCGAGACGCTCGACCCCCGGCCCGCAGGCCGCGAAGCTCCCCTCCGCCTCGCAGGCCGGGCAGGCCTCGGGCTGCGCCCGCTGGAAGCCGCAATGGTGGCAGTCGAGGGTGCCGGCGAAGCGGTGCTCCACCAGCCAGGCGCTGCAGTTCGGGCAGTGAAAGCGGTGGCCGCAGGCGCGGCAGAGCGTGAGCGGCGCGTAGCCTCGCCGGTTGAGGAAGAGCAGCGCCTGTTCGCCGGCGTCGAGGGTCTCGGCGAGGGCCGCCCGCAAGGCCGGTGCGAGCCAGGTGCCGCGCGCCAGCGGCGTCTCGCGCAGGTCGACGGTCTCGATCGCCGGTAGCTGCGCGCCGCCGTGGCGGTCGGGCAGCCGCTCTTGTCCGTAACGGCCGGTCTCGACGTTGACCACCGTCTCCAGCGAGGGCGTGGCCGATACCAGGGCGATCGGGCAGCCCTCGAAGCGAGCGCGCACCACCGCCATGTCGCGGGCGTGATAGATGACGCCGTCTTCCTGCTTGAAGGCGGCGTCGTGCTCCTCGTCGACCACGATGAGGCCGAGGGTGCGAAAGGGCAGCCAGAGCGCCGAGCGCGCGCCGACCACCACCTGCGCCCTGCCCTCGCCGACGGCGCGCCAGGTTTCGCGCCGCTGACGCGTGCCGAGCTCGGAGTGCCAGGCCGCAGGGTCTGCGCCGAAGCGCGCGCGAAAGCGCGCGAGCCATTGGGCGCTCAGCGCGATCTCCGGCAGCATCACCAGCACCTGCTGCTCCCGTTCGAGCGCGGCCGAGATGGCCTCGAAGTAGACCTCGGTCTTGCCGGAGCCGGTCACGCCGTCGAGGACGCTGACCGAGAACGCCTGTGCGGCAACCGCCTGCCGCAGCGCCTCGGCGGCCGTTCTCTGCGCCTCGGACAAGATCGGGCCCGCCCTGCTCGTGTCGGGGCGGCCGAAGCTCGCGACCTCCCGCACCGAGACCGCCTCGATCGCACCGAGGCTGGCCAGGCCGCGCACCACCCCGGCACTCACACCGGCCTCGCGCGCGATCTCGGTGGCGGTACGCGGCGGCCCGTCCCGCAACAGCGCGATGACGCGCTCCCGTGCTGCGGTCATGCGCGGCGCCTCGGCCTGCCCCAGCCGATACGCGGTGCGGACTGCCGGCGGCTCCAGGGCGCCGGGCACGCTCATCGCCATGCGCAGGACTGACCCCCGGTTGGCCAACGTGTAATCGGCCGTCCAGTCGACCAGTTGCCGGAGCGGCTCGGTCATCGGCGGCGTCTCCAGCACAGCCGTCACCGGCTTGAGGCGGGCCGGATCGACATCGCCTTCGCCCGCGCCCCAGACCACGCCGACACGCTCAGCCCGCCCGAGGGGCACGCGCACGAAGGCGCCGGGCACGATGGCCGGGGCCAGTTCGACCGGCACCGCGTAGTCGTACGCGCGCTCCAGCGGCAGCGGCAGGAGGACGGCGACGGTCTGACGCGCGCCTTCCCGGCCCCCGCCTCCAGCGTCGGCCGACCCGCTCACAGCACCCCGCCGGCGGCGGCGCGATGGAAACGGCGCAGCGGACATGCTATGAGGCCGGCCCAATTCGCCGCAGGCCCAAAGCCGATTCGAGTCGTGGATGCTGCGATCATGCACTCGTCCTGCATCACTCGCGCGACGGCGTCCAGCTCGATGACTCGAGAAGCCGGCGCCGACTGGCAACTCTCGGACGGAGCGGTGGCATGAAGTTTTTCGTGGATACGGCAGACATCGCCGAGATCGAGGATCTGGCCGCGACCGGCCTGCTCGACGGCGTGACCACCAACCCCTCGCTCATCGCCAAGTCGGGCGGCGACTTCTTCGAGGTGATCAGGAACATCTGCGGCATCGTGCCGGGCCCGGTGAGCGCCGAGGTCACCGCCACCGACGCAGAGACCATGCTCTCGGAAGGCCGGACGCTTGCCGCCATCGCGCCCAACGTGGCGGTCAAGGTGCCGCTCACCTGGGACGGGCTCAAGGCCTGCCGCGCGCTGAGCCAGGGCGGCACCAAGGTCAACGTCACCCTCTGCTTCTCGCCCTCCCAGGCGTTGCTGGCGGCGAAGGCCGGTGCCTCCTTTATCTCGCCCTTCGTCGGCCGCCTCGACGACATCAGCCAGGACGGCATGGGCCTGATCCGCGAGATCGCGACGATTTACAACGCCTATCCCGACACCATCGGCACCGAGATCCTGGTCGCCTCGATCCGCCACCCGCTCCACGTCGTGGAGGCCGCGAAGCTCGGCGCCGACGTGGCGACGGTGCCGCCGGCGGTGCTGCGGAAGCTCGCGAGCCATCCGCTCACCGACAAGGGTCTCGAAGCTTTCCTCGCCGATTGGCAGAAGACGGGGCAGTCGATCCTGTCATGACCCCTCTGCCGGCCGCAGCCGACCTGGCGACGGCGGTGGAGACCTGGCTCAGCCGCCTCGCCGACGAGCGCCGGCGCTCCGACAACACCATCGCCGCCTATCGGCGCGATCTCGACGAATTCCTGGGCTTTCTGGCGGAGCATCGGGGCGAGGCGCCAAACCTCGCAGCGCTCGGTGCGCTGAGCGTGCGGGACGTGCGCGCCTGGCTCGCACGCCGGGCGGCGGAAGGCCGCGCCAAGACCTCCACCGCGCGGGCGCTCTCGGCGGTCCGGGTCTTTTTCCGCTATCTGGAACGCGAGGGTACTCCCGTCTCCTCGGCGCTCTCTCTGGTGCGCGCGCCGAAGACACCGCGCGGTGTCCCGCGGCCGCTCACCGAGGATCAGGCCAAGGCCGTCGTCGATCTGAACGGGGAGAGCAGCACGCCACCGGACTGGACCGCCCGCCGGGACATCGCCGTGCTGCTGCTGCTCTACGGCTGCGGCTTACGCATTGGCGAGGCGTTGGGGCTGGACCGCGCCGATGCGCCGGCCGAGGGCGGTGCGCTGCGCAGCCTGATGATCACGGGCAAGGGCGGCAAGCAGCGGGTGGTGCCCGTGCTGCCGGTGGTGGCCGAGGCGATTGCCGACTACCTCGCAGCCTGCCCGCACCGGCTGGGGCCGGGCGATCCGCTCTTCGTCGGCGTGCGCGGCAAGCGGCTCCAGCCCCGTCTGGTGCAGCAGACAATGGCGCGGTTGCGCGGCGCGCTCGGCTTGCCGGAATCGGCGACACCGCACGCGCTTCGCCACAGCTTCGCCACCCACCTGCTCGCGGGCGGAGGCGACCTGCGCACGATCCAGGAGCTGCTGGGCCACGCGAGCCTGTCGACCACGCAACGCTATACCGAGGTCGATGAAGCCGGGCTCCTCGCGGCTTACGCTGCAGCCCATCCGCGGGCCAGATAGCAACCCCTGCCCCGGAGCCGGGTGGCGCCGGGTTCGGCCAACGATGGTCAGGCGGCCTTGGCCTGAGCGCGGGACTCTACGAAGGCGAGCATGGTCTCGGCGTCGGAGACTTCGAAGGGGTCGTCCGACGCGTTGTCGCAATACCCCGGTTCCACGAACATCTTCGTGATCTCGCCGTCCTCGACCAGCATCGAGTAGCGCCAGCTGCGCAGGCCGAAGCCAAGATTGTCCTTGTCCACCAGCATGCCCATGTGGCGCGTGAAGGTGCAGGAGCCGTCCGGCAGCAGGGTGACGCTTTCGACCCCCTGGTGTTTGCCCCACTGGTGCATGACGAAAGCGTCGTTGACCGAGAGGCAGATGACCTCGTCGATTCCGGTGTCCGTGAAGCAATCGTGCAGGGCCTCGTAGCCGGGCAGGTGGGTGCTGCTGCAGGTCGGCGTGAAGGCGCCCGGCAGCGCGAACACCACCACGCGCCGGCCGTCGAAGATCTCGGCGCTGGTCCGGTCCTGCCAGCGGAACGGGTTGGGCCCCTCGACGCTCTCGTCACGAACGCGGGTCTTGAATGTCACCTCTGGTACACGCATGGCGCTTGCTCCTGATCCGAATTGGGTCTGAGATGCAAATAAGAACTATTACAATCGGGGTCAAGAGGGAGACGGAATGTTTGTTGGCGAATTTCCGCGGCGGTGCCTGAGCGCGAAAGGAGGCTGACGAGCGCCGGAGCGCGCCACCGGCGGCAGCGCCGACGCTACGGGGCGACCGGGTTCAGTGTCGCCAGCCCTTCGTTTACCGCCGCTTCGCAGAGGCGCGCGTCCGCACAGACGAACGTCACCGGCTCCGGCATGCTTTCACCCACGACCAGGCAGCCCGCGAGCTGCAGCGCGTCGTAGGCGCGGAGCGGGTGCCGGTCGATCAGGCGCGCAGCCTCTTCCATCACCGCGGAGGTCGAAGGCTGCACCAGGAAGAGCGCCGAGGCGTCGTCCTCGATTTGACTCAAGATCCGATCTGCGTCCGGACCGGTGATGTCGCCCCCGCGCTCACGCCGGCGGACCGCCGATCGAGCTTCGACTTTGGTGAGGTCTAGAATAACCACTTGGTTGTCCTCGGCGTCCTCCACGATGTGCGTGACCGGGTCCGCCCCGTCTTCCTCGATGTAGAGCTTGAGCAACGCGCTCGTGTCCAAATAGACGCTCGCCATACGAACTCTTCAGCGTCTGTCGCTTATGACAGTGTCTGCGATCGCACCTCCCCGTATGCGCACCCGTTGGAACCCGGCGCGGCGAGGCGGCGAATCTGTGTTGAACCGCGGATGACGCCGATTGACCCGTATCGCGGTGACCGGGTGAAGCGGGTTGTTCGGGTTGGGGACCTGGCTGGTCAGGATCAGACGCTGCTCGGTTGCGCGACGCAGCAAGGCGCCGCTGGCTCTCGGATCGCGCGCCCAATCGTAGCCATGCACGGTAAGGTACTGGTCACGAAACCATTTCAGGCCGACGAACTCCCGCGAGCGCTCGGCCTCCGAAAGCGCATCGAGGAGTTGGTCCATGGCCTTGTCCCGGTCGAACGCGCCGGCACTGTCGCCCTCGGCCTCGGAGGCGTCCGGTCGGTGTGGGACGAATTCGTCGTGCGCGTCGTCGGCCGGAACGAACTGGATCACCACCTCGCAAATTTCCGGGTCGAAATAGCTGGCATCGGCGTCCCTGCGAACCTTCCTGCCTCCGTCCCTGCCGCGAATGCTCACCCGAGGCTCGTGGCCGCCGAGCGGCAAATGCCTCAATCCCTCCAACGCCGGCGGCAAGGCCGAAGTCTTCAGGTTGGCGAGGCTTTGCTCAATATCGAGTTGCATGTCCCCAATTTGCATCGCATCCACCCTCCATCTCCAATATAGATATTTACTAGATAATATCTAATAAATATCACATTTCGTGCGACGGTCAAGCCGAAGGGGAGTGCGCGCTAACGGGGGCGCGGTGAAGGACGTCGCCTCGAGGCGTGGGGGAACTGGCGGCGTCTTCGGCTTTCCAGCGCCGCAACAGGCAGCGGCGCCCTGCCCTACTCCGCGGCTTCGGCGATGTCGTCGGCCGTCGAGAAATGGCTGAACATGCCGGTGAAGCGCTTGCGCTCCGGCGGGCGGTAGGTCTTGCGCTTGCTGGTCTTGAGCCCGAGCCCCACCAGCAGCTCGGCCTGCTTGGTGGCGCAGACCACGCCGTCGAGCACCGGCACGCCAAGCTCGGCCTCGAGCTCGGCGGCGAAGCGGGCGAAGCCGGCGCAGCCGAGGCAGACCGCCTCGGCATCGTCCTCCTTGACCGAGCGGCGCACCTCGTCCCTGAGCTGCTCCATGGAGCCCTCCGGGTCGCGCTCGATGTCCAGCACGTAGAGCGGCGTGGTGCGGATGGCGACGATGCGTTCCGCCATGCCGTAGCTCTGCACCATCTCTTCGAGCAGGGTGCGGACGCGGGGAATCACCGAGACGACGGAGAAGCGCGCCGCCACCATCGAGGCGGTGTAGAACGAGGCCTCGGCGATGCCGACGACCGGTTTCTCGGTCACCTCGCGCGCGGCGTGAAGGCCGGGGTCGCCGTAGCAGGCGATGACGTAGGCGTCCACTCCCTCCGCCTCGCCCTTGCGCACCTCGTCGAGGACGCCGCAGGCCGCGACCTGCTCGTCGTAGTAGCTCTCGATCGACTCCGGCCCGAATTCGGGGCTTACCGCCACGATCTCGGTGCCCGCAGCAGCCACCGAGCGCGCCGCCTCGCCGATCCCCTCGGTCATCTCCAGCGTGGTGTTGGGATTGATCACCTTGATCTTCATCGGTGGCTCTCCCCTTCATGTCCCTCGTGCGGATGCCATCGGCGGCAGCGCTGCGCGGCAGCCCTCACCCGCCCGTCATCATTGGCCTTATCCGGTCCGGGCTCAACCTCATATCCCGTCCCGATCAGCCGGGATCGGACACGGGACGCGCGGATTTGTCGCCGGCCTCGGCCCACAGCATGGCAGCCAGGGTGGCAAGCCCAGAGACGGCAAAGGCGCCGATCAGGGTGTACATGGTCCCGTCGAAGCCCTGGCCCACCACGGCCCCCAACGGCACAGAAATGAATGTGGCGAGCGAAGCGATGACTGCGGCTCCCACGCCCGCGATGTGGCCGAGAGGCTCCATGGCCAGCGCGTTGAGGTTCCCGAACAGCAGGCTGACGCTCACGAATACGCTGAGGAGATAACACATGAAGAGCCAGAACGGCGGAAGCCCGTCGAAGACGAAGGCAACCGGACACGCGATGAGCGAAATCAACGCGATGGCGGCGGCGGCGCCCTTCGAGAGTCGGCGCATGCCGTACTTCATCACGAGGCGACCGTTCACGATCGAGCCGACCCCGAACGAGAGCGCGAGCACGCCGAAATAGAGGGGAAAGAGGGCGCCGGTCCCGTAGGAGTCCTGGAAGATCTGCTGGGCCGAGCCGAGATAGGCCACGAACGGCGCGAACACGAACCCCGTGGCGATCGTGTATCCGAGTGCGGTCCGAATTCTTAGTATTTCGCCCACGGCCTGGCCGATGGCCCGCGGCGAGAAGGGCCGCCGCCGGTCGGCCGGCAGGGTTTCCGGCTGGCGCAGCGCAAACCACGCGAAGACGACCGCAGCGATGACGAGGAACGTGACGAAGATCGCGTGCCAGCCTCCCACGATCAGGAGCCCCTGCCCGAGCGCCGGGGCGATGGTGGGGACCATGATGAACACCGCCATCGCGAACGACATGAGCCGGGCCATCATCCGCCCCTCGTACTGATCGCGGACGAGGGCCATGGTCACGATGCGGGGCCCCGCCACGCCGATGCCCTGCAGGACACGGCCTGCGATCATCACCTCGAAGGTGGGCGCGAAAATGCTCACGAGGCATCCGATCATGAACAGGGCGAGGCCGGCATGGATTGCAGGCTTGCGCCCGATGCTGTCGGAGAGAGGGCCGAACAGCAGTTGGCCGATCCCGAGCCCCAGAAACACGGACATGATGACGAGCTGAACATCGTTCGGTCGCGAGACGCCGAAATCGCGGCCGATTGCGGGCAGCGCCGGCAGCATCGCGTCGATCGCAAGCGCGACCAGCGACATCAGCAGGCCGACGAGGGGCACGAACTCGGCGGTGCGAAGGGCGTGTCCGCGCTCCGTCTGGCTCATTCTTCCCTCTTGCGTACCGCCGTGACGGTCCTTCCGCCGGTGACGGCACGTGACGGTCGGACGGCGGGCTTAGCCCGAATTTGTTGTCAGAGATATGGCCTGCTTGGCGCCGTTCGGACTACGGGGCAGGACTGCCGCGCCGGGCTTCAGTGGCCGCAGCGTCGAGCGCGCCGTCCTCGCTGACGACGACGCCGTAGACGCTCTCGGCGGTCTCGCGCGAGATGTAGCCGTCGCGCACGTCCTCCGCCACGGCGTCCGCCGGGCGCTCGGCAGCGGAGCCGTAGCCGCCGCCGCAGGTGCCGGTGAGCGTGAGCCGCTCGCCGGCCTTGACCGCGCGGTTCGGCATCATCGAGGGGAACGGAACGTCCTCGCCGTCGGCCCGGTGATAGACCAGCGCCGCCTCGCGGCCCTCGGCCCCGCCGTCGAAGCCCCAGGGGCGGAAGGCGTGGCCGTCGCCTTCGACCGAGATGAAGCTGTCGGAGAGGAAGGAGACCTCGCGGACGGACCCGATGCCGCCCCGCCAGCGCCCGGCCGCAGCCGCATCGTCGCGCAGCTCGTACCGGGCGATGCGGAGCGGCAGGTGGGACTCGATGTCCTCGATCGGGTTGTTGCGGGTGTTGGCGTAGAGGGTATCGACCGCGTCCATCGCATCCTTGCCAGCGCGCCCGCCGTAGCTGCCTTCGTGGATGTCCATGTGCACCCAGTGGCCGCCGTCCTTGATGCCGGAAAACGCGATCACCTTGAGGTTGCCGACGCCGGCAGAGACCTTGTCGGGCACCGCCTGGGCCAGCGCCCTCATCAGCGTGTCGGCGACGATGTTGCCGGAGACGAAGCGCGCGATGGTGGGCGCCGGGAAGGTTGGATTGGCGATCGTGCCCTCCGGCGCCTCGATGGTGATGGGACGGATCAGGCCCG
>JAPPNV010000172.1 GCA_028818565.1 Rhodospirillales bacterium
GGCCCACGATCTTGCCGCAGCTGTCCCACAGCGGGCCGATGCCGTGCGGCGCGCCGGCGATCCCGGCCCGGTCGAGACCGTCGGACACGTTGGCGGTGGAAAGCCTTCGGTAACCCTCGACCAGCTCCTTGAGGTCGGCGTCGCTCATGGTCGCTCCCACTACGATTTCTGCGGCGTGTCGAAGCCCGTTTCCTTGGCCCGGACCAGCGCCGAGACGAGCGTGTTGTAGGGTGCTTCCAGGCCGAGCGCCAGAGCCTCCGGCGGGATCGCGCCATTGATCGCGTCGATCTCCGAACGGCGGCCGGCGAGGTGGTCCAGCAGCATCGAAGGGCGTGCGCCGGGTATCTTAGCGCCGAAGTCGTGCACGTAGGCGACCGGGTCCTCGAAATCGAGCCGGATGCCCTTGGCGCGCGCGACCCGATAGGCCTCCGAAGCGCAGCCGGAGGCGATGGGCCAGGCGTCGGCATCCGCCATGATCTCGCCCACGGTGAGCCCCGTGAGCGTCGCTGTGCCGCTGTAGCAAACGTTGCAGATGAGCTTCTCCCAGACGAGCTGGTCGATATCGTCGAAGCATTTGACCCTGAAGCCCGACTCTTGCCAGAGCGCTGCGATACGCTCGAGCCTGGGTGTCGCCGCGCCGTGCGCTTCGCCGAGGCGCACCAGCTCCATGCCGTTGTGGTGGGCGTGGCCAGGCGCCACGATCGAGGCACCGAAGCCCCCGACCACACCGACGACCACGCGCTCATCGCCAAGGATGCGGGCGACCTTCGCGGCGCTGCCGAGGCCATTCTGGATGGTCAGCACCGGGGTCTCGGGGCCGAGCAGGGCGCGGGCGCCGGTGGCGGCAGCCTCCACCTGTGGCGCCTTGGTCGCGATGATGACCAGGTCGCAAGGGCCGACGGCCGCGGGATCGCTGGTCGCACCCATCGCCACCGTGCGGTCGCCGCTCGCGCCTTCGAGCCGGAGCCCCTTGGCGGCGATCGCATCGACATGCGTCTGCCAGGTGTCGATCGCCCAGACCTCGTTGCCGGCATCGGCCATGAGCGCCGCGTAGACGCAGCCCATGGCGCCGGCACCGACGATTCCGATCTTCATGGCTCGATGCTCCGTTGGTTTCAGGTGCCGGCGGGAACGCCTGACGCCGGGCCGATGCGCGCGCCGTGCCCCTGACGGGACGCTTCGGCCAGCGCGACGAAGGGCTCGGTCACGTCATCCGGCGCCGGCAGCTTGCTCGAATCCTCGCCGGGATAGGCGCGGCGGCGAAGCTCCGTCGCCACCGGGCCGGGGTCGAGCAGGTTGACCCGGAGCGCGCTGCGCCGCGTTTCTGCCGCGTAGCAACGGACAAGCGCTTCGAGACCCGCCTTGCTGGCCGCATAGGGACCCCAAAACGCCGGCGCGGTCTCGGCTGCGGCAGCGGTGACGAAGATCGCCCGGCCTGCAGGCGAGGCGCGGAGCAAGGGATCCAGGCTGCGGATCAGGCGCCAGTTGGCGCCCAGGTTGAGCGCGAGCGTCTGCTCCCAATCCTCAGGCGCGTAGTGTCCAACCGGGCTCAACTGGCCGAGCGTGCCGGCGTTGGCCACGAGAATGTCGAGGCGGCCGAAGCGCTCGGCCAGCGCGCCGCCCAGCCGGTCGATCTGCTCGCCGTCGCAGAGGTCCATGGGCACCAGTGTCGCGGGCTCGCCCGATGCACACTGCACGGCGTCGTCCACCTCCTCCAGCCCGCCGGTAGTGCGGGCGACGAGGATGAGACTGGCGCCCTCGGCAGCGAAGCGGCGGGCGACGGCCGCGCCGATGCCGCGCGAGGCACCGGTCACGAGCGCGATCCGGCCTTCGAGACGCGGCGGCGCCACGGCGCCGTCTATCCCGAATCCGCCAGCAGGGAGAGCTGCGCCGGCGGCTCGCCAACCTGTTGATCTGAAAGTGGGATCGGGTAGTTGCCGGAAAAGCAGGCGTCGCAGTAGCGCGGACGCGCCGGATCGCGGCCCGGCTCGCCCATGGCGCGGTAGAGGCCGTCGATCGTGAGGAAAGCGAGGCTGTCGACGCCGATGGAGCGCGCCATGGCGTCCACATCGCGACGCGCGGCGAGCAGCTTCTCGCGCGCCGGCGTATCGACGCCGTAGAAGCAGGAATGGGCGGTCGGCGGGCTCGCGATCCGCATATGGACCGTCGCCGCACCCGCCGAGCGCACCATCTCCACGATCTTGGTGGAGGTGGTGCCGCGCACGATGCTGTCATCGACCAGCACCACCCGCCTGCCTTCGATGAGGCGGCGGTTGGCGTTGTGCTTGAGCTTGACGCCGAGGTGCCTGATCCGGTCCGTCGGCTCGATGAAGGTGCGCCCGACATAGTGGTTGCGAATGATGCCGAGCTCGAAGGGCAGGCCGGCCTCTGCAGCGTAACCGATGGCTGCCGGCACGCCTGAATCGGGCACCGGCACCACCACGTCCGCCGGTGCCGGCGCCTCGCGGGCGAGCTCGGCCCCGATGCGGTGCCTGGCCTCGTAGACGCCGATCCCTTCGGAGACGCTGTCGGGCCGCGCAAAGTAGATGTATTCGAAGATGCAGAAGCGCTGCTGGGTGGGGCGGAACGGCTTGATGCTCTCGATGCCTGCTTCCGAGACGATAACCATCTCGCCCGGCTCGATGTCTCGCACGAACTCAGCACCGATGATGTCGAACGCCACCGTCTCCGACGCCAGGATCATGGCGTCGTCGAGCTGGCCCAGCACCAGCGGGCGCACGCCGAAGGGGTCGCGCACGCCGATCATGGCGTCCTTGGTGAGGGCCACCAGCGAATAGGCGCCGTGCACACGGCCCAGGGCCTCGATCATGCGCTCCACCACACGCTCGCGCCGACTGATGGCGATCAGATGGACGATGACCTCGGTGTCGGAGGTGGACTGGAAGATGCAGCCGCGCGAAACGAGGTCGCCGCGCAGCGAGAGCGCGTTTGTGAGGTTGCCGTTGTGCGCGATGCTGAGCCCGCCGAAGGCGAGGTCGGCGAAGAGCGGCTGGATGTTGCGCACCTCGGGCGCGCCCTGGGTGGAGTATCGGTTGTGGCCGATGGCGGCGTGGCCCTCCAACGCGTCGATCACCTCGCCGGAGGAGAAGATATCGCCGACCCGACCGAGCGCCCGGTGCGAATGGAAGAGCGCGCCGTCAGTGCTGACGATGCCGGCCGATTCCTGCCCCCGATGCTGCAGAGCGTGCAGGCCGAGCGCCGCGTGGGCGGCAGCGTCGGGGTGCCCGAAGATGCCGAAGATCCCGCATTCCTCGCGCAGCTTGTCGTCGTCAGCCGCGCCGCCTGTCCAGGATGGCGCCATCACTCGACGCTATCGCTCAGGCCGTCGAGCTGGTTCCGCTCGCGGTCGCTGTAGCCGGTCTCGCCTTCCTCTTCCCGGCGATCGGCTGGCACGGGCTCGGTCAGCTCCTTCACGCTTCGCTCTCGGCCATCTTCGAAAGTCTCCTCGATATGCCGGGTGCCTTCCTCGGCGACCTCTTCCGGGACCACCTCCTGCAACGCGGCGACGCCCTGCTTGATATAGGGCAAGGTCCTGGCCTCGTCGACCCAGGGCGGCCAATCGCCTTGCGGCACCACCGAGCCGAACAGCATGTAAGCGATGCAGACCAGCGCAGCGCCGCGCAGGATGCCGAAGATGAACCCGAGTGTGCGGTCGAGCGCCCCGCCGCGACTCCGCTGGATGCGGCCGGAGATGATCTGGTTGATGATCGTGAGGATCACCAGCACGACGACAAAGACCGCGACGCCCGCAACCACGTCGGCGATCAGCATGGAGTCCGGGATCAGGTCGCGGGCGATGGGGCGCGTATGGGGAAAGGCGAAGAAGGTCGCAACACCCGCGCCGACCCAGGCGCCGATGCCGAGAATCTCCCGCGCGGCGCCGCGACCGAACGCGAGCAGCGCCGAGATGACGATGATCAGCGCCACCAGGATGTCGATCAGATTGACCGGCAGGTCTTCCATTCTGCCTCGATCGTCAGAGCGCGGACCCCGCCTCCGGAGGGAAGAGCGCCATCAGGTCGCGCACATGAGTGAGCCGCCGCACCGCGATCCCCTGGCCCTCCGCCTCGCCTCCCTGGGCGCGGTCCGGCACCGGCGCAAGCGCATGGGTGAAGCCGAGCTTCGCGGCCTCCTTGAGCCGCGCCTCGCCCTGGCTCACAGGGCGAATCTCGCCGCCGAGCCCGATCTCGCCGAAGATGACGGCGCCGTGGTCGAGCGCCCGACCCGCCGCGGACGAGGCGAGCGCGGCCGCCACCGCAAGGTCGGCCGCGGGCTCTGTGATGCGCAAGCCGCCGGCGACGTTGAGATAGACATCGCAGACGCTGAGCCGGAGCCCGGCGCGGGCTTCCAGCACCGCGAGCACCATGGCGAGCCGGCCGGCGTCCCAGCCCACCACGGTTCTGCGGGGCGAGCCCGCCGGCCCCGGCGCCACCAGGGCCTGAATCTCCACCAGCACCGGCCGCGAGCCCTCGACCCCGGCGAACACCGCGGCACCGGGGACCGGTCCCCGTTCGGGATCGACGAACAGGCTGGAGGGGTTGGGAATTTCCACGAGGCCGCGGTCGGTCATCTCGAAGACGCCGATCTCGTCGGTCGGTCCGAATCGGTTCTTGATGGCGCGCACGATGCGGAACTGGTGGCCGCGCTCGCCCTCGAAGTAGAGCACGCAGTCCACCATGTGCTCCAGCACGCGGGGGCCGGCGATCTGCCCTTCCTTGGTGACGTGGCCGACCAGCACGAGCACCGTGCCCGTGCGCTTGGCGATGCGGATCAGCTCCTGCGCCGAGCCACGCACCTGGGCCACCGTCCCCGGAGCCGAATCCAGGTTGTCGAGGTACATGGTCTGGATCGAATCGATCACCACCATGTCAGGCGGCGACTCATCCTCCAGGCTGGTCACGATATCGCGCACGTCGATGGCCGCCGCCAGCCCGATCGGCGCGCTCGCGAGGCCGAGCCGGGCGGCGCGCATGCGAATCTGCTCCAATCCCTCCTCGCCTGAGATGTAGGCGGCGGGGCTGCCTCCGCCGGCCAGCGCGGCCGCAACTTGCAGGAGCAAAGTGGACTTGCCGATGCCCGGATCGCCCGCCAGCAGGACTGCCGAGCCC
Source organism: Rhodospirillales bacterium (assembly GCA_028818565.1). GTDB lineage: Bacteria > Pseudomonadota > Alphaproteobacteria > UBA828 > UBA828 > WTGU01. The sequence goes on from JAPPNV010000172.1 coordinate 5,130, forward strand.
GGCACGAAGCCACCGCCCACGACGCGGTCGATCTCGCCAATGCCGCAGGGCCTTCGGGTCAGCACGCCGCCGGGTCCGTCGAGGGGCTGAAAATCGATCACCCGGCCCTTGCCGCCGCCGAGGCCGCGCGGCGGCGCCTCGCGCGGCACCTCCTCCGAGAGGCTGTTCCAGGCGCCGCAGGCGTCGCAGCGGCCGGCCCAGCGCGCCCGCGCAGCCCCGCAGTCGCTGCAGACAAAGCGCTTTTCCGCCCGCGCCATAAGCTCCCCTACCCGGCCTGCAAGGCCGGCGGCGCGTGCGGCCTAGCCAGCGGCGGCATGGGCGACCGCGAGCTGGATCGGCCCCTCCGCCCGGCCGTTGACGAATTGCTCCACATGCGCGTTTCTGCTGCTGTCGATCTCGGCCGCGGGTCCCTGCCAGACGATGGTGCCATCGTGGATCATGGCGATCCGGTCGGCGATCTTGCGCGCGCTCCTCATGTCGTGGGTGATGGTGAGCGCGGTCGCGCCGAGCTCATGCGTGCAGGTCACGATGAGGTCGTTGATGACGTCGGCCATGATCGGGTCGAGTCCGGTCGTGGGCTCGTCGAAGAGAATGATCTCGGGCTTCGTGGCGATCGCGCGGGCGAGCCCGACCCGCTTGCGCATCCCGCCGGAGAGCGCGGCGGGGTAGAGATCGGCCGAGTCCGCGTCGAGGCCTACCTGGGCCATGGTCTCTATGGCGATCTCGCGCGCTTCTCCACGAGGCATACCCTGCGCCTGGATCAGGCCGAAGGCGACGTTCTCCCACACCGGGAGGCTGTCGAAGAGCGCTGCGTTCTGAAACAGCATGCCGATCCTGCGCATGGCGCCCTCGCGCGCCGTGCGGCTGCGGGAGATTTCCTGGCCGTCGATGGTCACGCTGCCGGCGTCGGGGCGCAGCAGGCCGAGCAGGCACTTGAGCATGACCGACTTGCCGACGCCCGAGCAGCCGATCACGACCACCGATTCCCCGGTGCCGATCTCGAGATCGAGCCCATCGAGCACCACCGCGCCGCCGAACGCCTTGCAGAGGCCGCGCAGGGCAATTTTGGGCTGGTTCCCACCCAGGCCGGTGCGGGCGTTCGCGGGAGCGCTCATTGGGCGAAGAAGGCTTCGGTGATGATGTAGTTGAAGATCAGCACCAGGATCGCGCCGGTCACCACGGCGTTGGTCGTGGCCTTGCCCACCCCCTGGGCACCGCCCTTGGAGTGGAAGCCCTGATAGCAGCCCATCAGAGCGATCAGGTAGCCGAAGACGGCGGCTTTGACGAGGCCGGAAGCCACGTCCATGACCTCCAGATATTCGAGGGTGTTGTTGATATAGGCGTCCGGGTTGAAGCCGAGCTTGTACACGCTCACGAGATAGCCGCCGCCGACGCCGATGATGTCGGTGACGAGGACCAGGAACGGCAGCATCAGCAGGCCGGCGAGAAGGCGCGGTACGATCAGGTACTTGTGCGGGTTGGTCGACAGCGTGGTAAGCGCGTCGATCTGCTCGGTGACCCGCATGGTGCCGATCTCCGCAGCCATCGCGGCGCCGACCCGGCCGGCGACCATGAGGCCCGCGAGCACCGGCCCGAGCTCGCGGGTGATCGAGAGCACCACGACGGTCGGGATCGTGCTCTCGGCCGAGAAGCGGGAGAATCCGGTGTAGCTCTGCAGCGCCAGAACCATGCCGGCGAAGAGGCCGGTCAGCCCCACCACCGGCAGAGAGTAGAAGCCGATCTCCACCATCTGGCGCAGAAGCAGGCGCGGATAGAAAGGCGGCCTCGCGCAGTGCGAGGTCGCTTCGAGGGCGAAGAGGGAGAGGCGCCCGACGGCCTCGAACAACGCCAAGACGCCATGGCCGATCGCCTGTAGCGGAGGTCTCTTCACGCAGCGTTCCCGTTGATGACGCCTCCGGGCCGACCCGCCCAGGCCGCGACTCGGCGCCAAGCGGCCGGACTCTAGCCCGGATTTCTCGCCGCGGTCACGGCCCGCGTCCCAATCAGGCGTTCGACCCGCAATGCGCGGCCCGAACCGCGTCTCACGGCCCCAAAATCAAGGCCTGAGACGCCGAAGATAGACAAAAGTCCGGGTCAGCGGTCGGCGAGGAAGGCCAGAATCTCCCGCGCCGTCTCCTCCGGGGCCTCCTCGGGCAGGAAGTGGCCGCAGTCGAGCGCCCGGCCCTGCACGTCCTCGGCGCGCTCCCGCCAGCTCTTCAGCACGTCCAGCGAGCCGCTGGTCTGCCAACCTGGGCGCCGGGCCATGTCTCCGGCCCACAGCATCAGCATGGGGCAGGCGATCTTGCGACCGCGGTCCGCCTCGTCGTGGACGAGGTCGAGCGCGATGGAGCGGTAGTCCAGGCACATGCAACGCAGCGTCTCGGGATCGCTAAAGCAGCGAAGATAGTCGGCATGGGCCTCGGGCGTGATCGCGCCGTCGACGGCAGTCCACTGCTCCAGCAGGAAGTCCAGGAAGAGCCCGGGGCTGTTGCCGATCAGCGTCTCCGGAAACGGTGCGGGCTGGCGCATCAGATGCCAGTGGAAGAATGAGAACGCGAGGTCGCGGTCCATGTTCTCGAAGACCGCCTGGGAGGCCACCACGTCGAGCGAGGTGAAGGTACGCACCTGTGCCGGATGGTCGAGCGCCATGCGATGGCCGACGCGGGCGCCGCGATCGTGCCCCACCACGTGAAAGCGATCGAAGCCCAGCGCCGCCATCACCTCGATCTGGTCCTGTGCCGAGGCGCGCTTGCAGTGATCGTTGAAATCGTTCGACGCCGGCTTGCCGCTGTCGCCGTAGCCGCGCAGGTCGGGCACCACCACCGTGTATTGCTCGGCGAATATCGGCGCCACCTTGTGCCACATCAGGTGATTCTGTGGGTAGCCGTGGAGCAGCAGGAGCGGCGGACCCTCGCCCCCCCTAACAAGGTTGATCGTGATGGACGAGGTCTCGACTTGGGTCTTGATAAAGCCGTCGAACATGGCTGGCTCTTGCGTCGTGGGTTGGCACGTCCCGTTGGGAAGATAGGCATTTCTCCGACTCGAATCGAGCGTGAGCAGTTGCGTGTCACACGTCGCACATCGCAGCCCTCAGCACAGTATGCCGCCGCGGCATAGCAGTTATGCCGAGCCGGGGGGTTCGACCGCGCCGCGGCCGGACACATATCGGAATCAGGAACGGTGTGCGGCGGGTCCGGCATGGACCGCCTCAACACCTACACTCCGGAAACAGGAGGTGAGGACATGGATTTCACACCCATCACCCGAGCGGTCCGGAAGTGGCGGGAGCGCAGCCGTGCGCGGCAGGAGCTCCGCCACCTGACCGATCTCGAGCTTGCCGATATCGGGCTCAGCCGAGGCGACATCGACGCGGCTCTGCGCGGCGACATCGTGCGCTCGCGGCCGTCAGGCTTCTATGAGGCTCGGTAGCGAGGGAAGCGGGGCCGGCCCAAGGCCGGCCTCGCCACCCCGCCTGATTCCAGGATGATCTGACCAAGTTCAGGGAAGCATGAGACGGATCCCCTGAAGCAGGGCTGAATGTCCTGAGCCGGGGCACGCCGTTGCCGGTGCGCCTGCGCTGTGGCAATGTCGCGCCCGCGCCGCCGTAGCTCAGGGGTAGAGCACTCCCTTGGTAAGGGAGGGGTCGGAAGTTCAATTCTTCCCGGCGGCACCGGCGCCCCTGCACACGCACCAGGGTGGCCGGCCGCGCTTCCCGCCATGGGCTCACCTCGCCTATAATCGACCTTGCAGCGAGACTGCGGGGGTTGTCATGCAGATCGCCATCACGGGCCGACACGTCAGCGTCAACGAAAGCTTTCGGGACCAGGTTACGCGGCGCCTCGAGGCGTCAGCGGGGAAGTTCTTTTCCACCGCCATCGACGCGCAGGCGGTGTTCGCCAAGGTGGCGCAGATGATCGAGACCGACCTTATGATTCATGTCGGCCACGGCATCAGGTTCCAGAGCCACGCGTCGGCCGCCGACATGACGGCGAGCTTCAGCATCGCCGCCGAGCGGCTGGAGAAGCGCATGCGGCGGCACAAGCGCAAGCTTCGTGACCATCACAAGACCCCGCGCAGCGGCAGGGCCGCAGACGTAGGCGAGCCTTCGCCGCAGCCGGCCGACTGAGCGGCGCTGCGGCCGCGTGCGGGCCGCTACCAACTTCGAGAAAGCGCTGCCTTCAACGGCGACCAACAGAGCGGTCGGGGAATGGAGATCGCGGACCTCTTGTCATTGAGCGGCGTCGTGGACGGCATGAGGGCCGGCAGCAAGAAGCAGGCGCTTCAGGAGTTGTCCGCCATCGCCGCGACCCAGACGGCGCAGGAGGAACGCACCGTCCTCGATCTTCTGCTCGCGCGCGAGCGCCTGGGGTCCACCGGAGTCGGCGCAGGCATTGCAATCCCGCATGGCAGGCTCTCCAGCCTCACGCAGCTCTCCGCGGTGTTCGCCCGCCTGCGGGAGCCCATCGAGTTCGACGCGGTGGACGGGAAACCGGTAGACCTCATCTTCCTGCTACTCGCGCCGGATTCTGCCGGATCGGATCATCTGAAGGCGCTGGCGCTGGTCTCGCGCCTGCTGCGGGACCACCGCGTGTGCGCTCGCCTGCGAGGCGCCGACAACGCGGAGGCGCTCTATGCCGTCCTCACCGGCGCGGCCGGCACGGCGCAGGCGTGAGCGCCGGGCCCCACGGTCGCCCCATGGTTCTGGTCCACGCGAGCTGCGTCGCCCTGGAGAACAAGGGCGTGCTCCTGCGCGGCGCTCCCGGCGCCGGCAAGTCCGACCTCGCGCTGCGCCTGATCGAGGGCGGGGGGATACTGGTCGCGGACGATCAGGTCGCGCTGACGAGCAGCGGCGAGATGTTGCTTGCGGCACCGCCCGCGCGCATCGCGGGGTTGCTCGAAGTGCGCGGGATCGGCGTCGTCTCGATGGAATTCGTGGCGCAGTGTCCGGTCCATCTCGTGGTCGATCTTGCCCGGCCCGACACGGTCGAGCGCATGCCGGAGGCTGCGACGGTCGAACTCTGCGACCATCGGATCGCACATGTGGCACTCGCCCCATTCGAGGCGTCGACGCCGGCGAAAGTCAGGCTCGCGCTGTCGCGCGCCGCTGTTGCCGGGCAGAAGGCGCAGGCAACCGGCACGGCTGGAAGATGAGCACCGACCCCTCCGCCGTCCGCCCCCTCGTATTGGTGACGGGCATGTCCGGCGCCGGCAAGTCGACGGCGCTCAAAATTCTGGAGGACCTCGGCTACGAGGCGATCGACAATCTGCCCCTCTCGCTGCTCTCGGAACTGGTCCAGGCGCGGGGCGAGAACGGACGGCCGGGCCGACTCGCGCTCGGCATCGATTCACGCACGAGGGGGTTCGATCCCGGCGACATCGAGCGCTATCTCGAACCGCTGCTCGGCAAAGACGGGACCGGCGAGATCGCCCTGCTCTTCCTCGATTGCGAGACCGGGGTGCTGCGCCGGCGCTTCAGCGAGACCCGCAGGCCGCACCCACTGGCCCACGACAAGCCGGTCGACGAGGGAATACGGCGAGAGCGCGCGCTGCTCGGCTGGGTCCGCGACCGGGCGGACCTCACCCTCGACACGAGCCGGCTTTCGGTGCGTGATCTGCGCAGCCTCATCGCCGCGCGCTTCGAGTCCGAAGCCCGGCGCGCGCCCGCGATCTTCGTGCTCTCCTTCGCGTACAGTCGCGGCGTGCCCTCGGAGGCCGACTTCGTGTTCGATGTCCGCTTCCTCGCCAATCCACACTACGTGCCGGCGCTGCGCCCGCTCACCGGCCGCGAGTCCGAGGTCGCGCGCTGCGTACGGGACGACCCGGCCTACGGCCCCTTCTTCGAACGCATGGTGGCGATGCTTACGCCTCTACTGCCGGCCTTCGAGCGGGACGGGCGCTCTTACCTCACCGTCGCGCTGGGCTGTACGGGTGGGCGGCACCGCTCCGTCGCCGTGGCGGAGCATCTGGCCGAGGCGCTAGGCGGCGGGCGCTGGCAGGTCACAGTGCGCCATCGCGACCTCGACACCGGGACCGCGGCTGCAGCCCAAGCGAACGGATGATCCGATGATCGGACTGGTTCTCGTCACCCACGGGCGGCTCGCCGAGGAGTTCATCGCGGCAACCGAGCACGTCGTCGGGCCGCAGACCCGCACGCGCGCCATCTGCATCGGCCCCGACGACGACATGGAGCAGCGCCGCCTGGACATCCTCGACGCCATCGGTGCGACCGACGAAGGCGACGGGGTGATCGTGCTCACCGACATGTTCGGCGGGACGCCCTCGAACCTCGCCATCTCGGTCATGGAAAACGCCAACGTGGAAGTCATCGCCGGCGTGAACCTGCCTATGCTGATCAAGCTGGCGAGCGTGCGCGCGTCCAGCGATCTTCGGGGCGCGGTGGCCGCTGCGCAGGAGGCCGGGCGCACCTATATCCATGTCGCGGGCCGGCTGCTCGAGGGTGATGAGGCATGAACGAGGTGGCGACCGAGCCCGGCGAGGGGAGCCGCCGCCGCACGTGCCTGATCGCCAACCGACGCGGGCTACACGCGCGGGCCGCCGCCAACTTCGTCAAGACCGCCTCGCAGTTCGAGGCCGACGTCGTGGTCTCCTGCAACGGCACACGGGTCTCGGGCCATTCGATTCTGGGGCTGATGATGCTGGCGGCGGGGCCGGGTACCGAGATCGAGATCGAGACCGCGGGCAGAGACGCGGCTGCGGCGCTGGCGGCGCTCGCGCAGCTCGTGGATGGCGGCTTCGATGAAGACTGAGGGCAGCGCCGCCGCCGCGCGCCCGCAGGCCGTTGAGCTCGCGGAGCGGCCTGAGCGGCAACTCACCGGGCTCGGCGTCTCCGCCGGAATCGCGGTGGGGCCTGCGCATGTGGTCGAGCGCGGCCTCATCGACGTGCCGGAGTACCGCATCGAGGCCGACGCGATCGAGACCGAGATCGCGCGCTTTAACGACGCCGTCGCTCTTTCAGCATCGCAGATCCGCAATCTCCAGGCCCAGGCCGAGACGCTTCCCGAGGAGGTGGCCGGCCAGCTTCGCCACCTGCTCGATGCGCACCTCCTGATGCTGACGGGCTCGAGGCTCGTGCGCGGCGTCGAGGCCCGCATCCGCGACGCGCGTATCAACGCCGAGGCGGCGGTCCAGGTTCAGCTCTCGGAGATCGCGCAGGCCTTCGCATTGATGGAGGATCCCTACCTCGCCGGCAAGATCGTCGACGTGCGCGAGGCGAGCGCGCGCCTCGTGCGCAATCTGACCCGTGCGGGCTATCAGGCTTTTTCCGGCCTGCCCCCCGGCACCATCGTCATCGCCGAGGAGATCACGCCCGCCGACACTGCACTGATGGACCCCGCGCGCATCGGCGGCTTCGCCGCAGCGCAAGGCGGGGCCGAGGGGCATACCGCGATCATGGCGCGCTCGCTGGGGTTGCCGGCGGTGCTCGGGGTGGCGGACCTCGTCGGCGCCGTGCGCTCGGGCGACGTCGTGGCGGTGGACGGCGTGCGCGGCGGGCTCGTGGTCAACCCCGGCGAGGCGACGATCGCGCGGCTCGAGCGCCGGCGCCGCGCGCTGGAGCGGCGCGAGCGCCAGCTCGCCCGGTTGCGCCAGGTCCCGGCCGTCTCATCGGACGGCGCGCGCGTGACCCTGCAATGCAACATCGAGCTGCCGAACGAGCTGCCGCAGGCCAAGGAAGCCGGGGCCGAGGGCATCGGCCTCCTGCGCAGCGAGTTCCTCTACATGAACCGCGACGAGCCGCCGAGCGAAGACGAGCAGTACGTCGCGCTCAAGGAAATCGTCGCCGGCATGGAGGGGGCGCCGGTCACCGTGCGGACCCTCGATGTGGGTTCGGACAAGCTTGCCTATTCCCTGGGCGAGCACATCGCGCCGAGCGTCAATCCGGCACTCGGGCTCCGCGCCGTCCGCCTCTCTCTCAAGACGCCTGCGCTGCTGGAGGCGCAAATCGCGGCGATACTGCGCGCCGGCGCCCACGGGCCCGTACGCATCCTGGTGCCGATGATCACCTCGGTGGACGAGATCAGGCACGTGCGGAAGGCCGTGGACAAGATGGTCCGCCGGCTGACTCGCGCCCGGATGCCGATCGCGGACGGGCCGCCGCTCGGCGTCATGATCGAGACGCCGGGCGCGGCGCTCGCGGCCGATGCGCTGGCCGACGCCTGCGATTTCTTCTCGCTCGGCACCAACGACCTCACCATGTACACGCTCGCGATCGACCGCGGCGACGAGCAGGTGGCGCATCTGTACGATCCCCTCCATCCCGCAGTGCTCCGGCTCATCCGCTTCACCACCGACGCGGCCCGGCGTGTCGGCATCCCGGTCAATCTCTGCGGCGAGCTCGCGGGCAACCCGCGCTTTACCGCGATGTTGCTGGGGTTCGGCCTGCGTGACCTCTCCATGGCGCCACCGAACGTGCCGCGCGTGAAGCAACGCATCCTCGCGCTCGACGCCGCGGCGGCAACACGCCATGCGGAGGAGCTGCTGAGCCAATCCGAGGCCGGCCGCGTCGCGAAGCTGATCGACGCCTTCCCCGGCGACTCTTGAGGCCGCGGCCGTCGGAGGGAGGCAAGCAAGCCTGCGCCTGTTGTGAGGCCCCTGCGGCGGTGCTAAAAGCCGCGCCGGCAGTGGCACGGATGCCGCTCAGGCGAGCAAGGAACCAGGAATGACGGACGGCGCCGATTACAAGGTAAAGGACATCTCGCTTGCCGAGTGGGGCCACAAGGAAATCGCCATCGCCGAGACCGAGATGCCGGGGCTGATGGCGCTCCGCGCCGAGTTCGGCGAGGCCCGGGTGCTTGCCGGCGCGCGCATCGCGGGCTGCCTGCACATGACGATCCAGACCGCCGTCCTGATCGAGACGCTGAGAGCGCTCGGCGCGCAGGTGCGCTGGAGCTCCTGCAACATCTTCTCGACCCAGGACCACGCCGCCGCCGCCATGGCCGACGCCGGCGTCCCCGTCTTCGCCTGGAAGGGCGAGACCGAGGAGGAATACGACTGGTGCATCGGGCGCACCATCGAAGGCCCCGACGGCTGGCGCCCCAACATGATCCTGGATGACGGCGGCGACCTCACCAAGATCATGCACGACGAACACCCGTCGCTCATGGCCGATATCAAGGGGGTTTCGGAAGAGACCACGACCGGGGTGCTCCGGCTCTACGAGATGGAGCAGAACGGCACCCTGGGCGCGCCCGCCATCAACGTGAACGATTCGGTCACCAAGTCGAAGTTCGACAACCTCTACGGCTGCCGGGAGAGCCTGGTGGACGGCATCAAGCGGGCGACCGACGTGATGCTCGCAGGCAAGATCGCAGTGGTGAACGGCTACGGCGATGTCGGCAAGGGCTGCGCGGCCTCGCTGCGCGGGCAGGGCGCGCGTGTCTGTGTGACCGAAATCGACCCGATCTGCGCGCTGCAGGCGGCCATGGAAGGCTACGAGGTCTCGACCATGGAGGACATGGCGGGCGCGGCGGATGTCTTCGTCACGGCGACCGGCAATGTCGACGTCATCACCATCGACCACATGCGCCAGATGAAGGACCGCGCCATCGTCTGCAACATCGGCCACTTCGATTCCGAGATTCAGATCGACGCCCTGGCCAACTTCCCCTGGCACGAGGTCAAGCCGCAGGTGGACGAGGTGGAGTTTCCCGACGGCAAGCGCCTGATCGTGCTGGCCAAGGGACGCCTCGTGAACCTCGGCTGCGCCACCGGGCATCCCTCCTTCGTGATGAGCTCCTCGTTCTCCAACCAGGTGTTGGCGCAGATGGAGCTCTGGCAGAACCACGCGAACTACGATCACCGCGTCTACACCCTGCCGAAGCACCTCGACGAGAAGGTGGCCGCGCTGCATCTGGGCAAGCTGGGCGCGAAGCTGACCGCGCTCTCGGACAGGCAGGCCGCCTACATCGGGGTGCCGCAAGAGGGGCCGTTCAAGCCCGATCACTACCGATACTGACGATAGGGCGCCGAGCGCCACGGCTGGAGAAAGCGCGACGCCGCGCGAACCCCTCACCGTGCGCGCGGATGCTCTCGAGGAGACCGAGCGGCTCGCGCAGTGCCTCGCCCCGCATGCGGTCCTCGGCGATGTAATCGGGCTCTGCGGGGCGCTCGGCAGCGGCAAGACCGCCTTCGCGCGGGCCTTCATCCGCGCGCGGCTCGGCCGGCCGGCGGAGGAGGTGCCGAGCCCCACTTTCACCCTGGTGCAGCTCTACGAGCACGCGGCGGGCGCAATCTGGCACTTCGATCTCTACCGCCTGAGCGTGCCGGAGCACGCCTACGAGCTCGGTATCGAGGACGCGTTCTCAGGCGCGATCTCGCTGATCGAATGGCCGGAGAAGATCGGCGACATGATGCCCGCCGACTGGCTGAAAGTGCAGCTCGCGCCGGGTAGGAACGAGGAGGCCCGGCTCATCACGATCACCCCTCATGGCGCGCGGAGCGGAGCGCTGGCCAGGGCGCTGGTCCGAGACCTGGAGGCCAACGGGTGAGGGATCGCGAACGCGAGCGAGCACGGCAACGCCGGGCCTTCGCGGCACGGGCAGGGTGGGGCGATGCGACCCACCGGCCGCTCGCCGGCGACGCCTCGGAACGGCGTTACGAGCGGCTCACTCGGGTCGAATCCACGGCCGTGCTCATGGACGACCCGCCGCCGGGGCATTCCGTCGGTGCGTTCGTGCGGGTCGCGCGCCTGCTGCGCAGTATGGGCTACAGCGCCCCCGAAATCCTCGCCGCGGATGAGGCCCTGGGTTTCGCACTGCTGGAAGATTTGGGCGACGACAGCTTTTCTGCCCTGCTCGCCGGGCCGGATGCCTCCTCCCTGGAACGCACGCTCTACGAGGCGGCCACCGACTTTCTGGTTGATCTCCACCGCAGGCCGGTGCCATCCGACCTTCCCAGCTACGACCCGGCGTGGCTGTTGAGCGACGCCACGCTCTTTCTGGAAACCGCGATCGGCGATCCGGCGAAGCCCGCGATAGCGGTGGAGTTCGAGGCGGCGTGGCGTGAGCCATTGGAACAGGCGACGCAAGGGCCGGCCGTGCTCTGCCTCCGCGATTTCCATGCGGGCAACCTGATGTGGCTGGCGGATCGGAGCGATAAGGGCTGTGGCACGCGGGGACTCGCCCGGATCGGGCTGCTGGATTTTCAGGATGCGCGCTCGGGCCCGGCGGCATACGACCTGGTCTCGCTGTTGCAGGACGCACGGCGCGATCTCGCTACCGGCCTGGAGCAGGCGATGGTTGAGCGCTACCTCAATGCGGCGTCTGGCCCTGATGAAGATGTGTTCCGCGCGGCCTACGCCATTCTCGGCGCGCAGCGCGCGGTGCGGATCGTCGGCGTCTTCCACCGACTGGCGAAGCGGGACGGCAAGCCCGCCTACCTCGCCCATCTGCCGCGCGTGTGGCGGCACCTAGACGCCAATCTCGTCCATCCCGCGCTCGCCCCGGTCAGGGCCTGGTTTGATCGTTGGGTCCCGGAGCGCACGGAAAGCTCCGCGCCGTGAGCGCTCGGCCTGCCCGCGCGATGGTGCTCGCGGCTGGCTTGGGCACGCGCATGGGCGCGATCAGCGACACGGTGCCGAAGCCACTGGTGCCGGTCGCCGGCAAGCCACTCATCGCCCACGCCCTCGAAAGGCTTGAGAGAAACGGCGTGGCGGAGATCGTCGTCAACACCCACCACTTGGCGGCGCAGATCGAGACCTTCCTCGCCACACATATGGACTGGCCCGGCGCGCCCGAGATCCGCATCTCGCGGGAGGAGGAGCGGCTGGAGACCGGCGGTGGCGTCCGCCGCGCGCTCCCCTGGCTCGGCGACGATGCGTTCTATGTTCTCAACAGCGATGTCGTGATCGTGGAGCAAGGCACGCCTGCGCTCGCGCGCCTTGCCGAGGCCTGGAACGGGCAGGCGATGGACGCTCTCCTCCTCCTCTGCCCGCTGGCGCGCACGGCGGGCTACGAGGGCGCAGGCGACTTCTTCTGTCACGAGGACGGGCGGCTCGGCCGGCGCGGTAGGGCAAGAGCCGCGCCCTTCGTCTTCACCGGCACGCAAATCCTGCATCCCCGACTCTTTGCGGACGCGCCCGCCGGCGCCTACTCACTCAACCGCCACTATGATGAGGCGATCCTGGCGGGACGTCTCTTCGGGCTCGTGCATCGTGGGCACATGCTCCACGTGGGCTCGCCGGCGGCGCTCGCGGCCGCCGAGCGCTGTCTCGCCGGTGAAGGGCGCGGAGACGGCAGATGAGCGCGCGCGTGGACGGGGACGCACGGCCGACCGTCTACGCTGTGCCGCCCTACGAGCCGTTCGTCGACGCGCTTGCAGGCGGCATCTTGTCAGGCCAGGCAGTGCCGCTGGATCCCAGCGACCCGCTGGCGCTGAGCCGGCTCACGATCCTGCTGCCGACGCGACGCGCCTGCCGGGCGCTCGGCCTCGCCTTCTTGCGCGCGGCGCCGGAGCCGGCACTGTTGCCGCCGCGCATCCGCCCCCTTGGCGACATCGACGAGGACGAGCCGAGCCTCGGCGACGAAGAGGACGAGACGCTGCCCGACGCGGTGTCGCCGTTGGAGCGCCGGCTGCTACTCGCGCGCCTGATCCAGAGGCTGGGCGAAACTCCTGGCGGCGCCGCGCTCACAGGCGCGGGCGCACTGGACCAGTCCGCGCGGCTCGCCCGCGCTCTTGCCGACCTGCTCGACGAAATTCAGATCGCTCGCCTCGACCCGCAGGGACTTGCCGACCTCGCGCCGGAGGAATACGCGGCGCATTGGCGGCAGGTGCTGAGCTTCCTCACGATCATCATGGACACGTGGCCCAGACATCTGGCGGAGAAGGGCCTGATGGACCCGGCCGCGCGCCGCAACGCCCTGCTAAAGGCTCTTGCCGAACGGTGGTCAGCGAAGCCGCCGGCGCACCCGGTGATCGCCGCCGGCTCGACCGGCAGCGTGCAGGCGACGCGCGACCTGCTCGCCGTCATCGCGCGCATGCCCCAAGGCGCCGTCGTCCTCCCCGGCCTCGAGGCGGACGCCGACGACGAGACCTGGAAGGCGCTCGGTCCCACCCATCCGCAATACGCGCTCAAGGGGTTGCTCGACCGCATCGACGTCGCGCGCGGCGACGTCCTGCCTTGGCCGGGCGACGCGAGAGCGGGGACCGCCGCCGCCCGCGCCCGCGCGCGGCTGATCGCCAACGCCATGCGGCCGGCGGAAACCATTACCGCCTGGCGCGCACTGCCGCCGCCGGCGCCCGACGCGCTCCGCGACATCCACCGGATCGACTGCGCGAGCCCGCAAGAAGAAGCGGGCGTCATCGCCATCGTCATGCGCCGCGCGCTGGAGACCCCGGGCCGCACCGCCGCGCTGGTGACGGCGGACCGCGCCTTGGCCCGTCGGGTCACGGCGGAGCTCAGGCGTTGGCAGATCGAAGTCGACGACTCAGCCGGCGAGCCATTGGGGGAGACGGCGCCCGGCGCCTTCCTGCGGCTTACCGCACGCATGATTGCCGAGCAGACTGCGCCGGTCCCCCTGCTCGCAGCGCTCAAGCACCCGCTTGCCGGCGGCGGCGAAGCGCCTGCCGCATTCCGCCGTTCCGTGCGGGCCATGGAAAGAGCGATCCTGCGCGGCCCCAGGCCCGCGCTCGGCTTCGCTGGCCTGCGGGCGGCGCTGAAAGAGGACGACGGCGCCATCCGCTCCTGGCTCGACGGGCTGGAAGCCGCCGCCACGCCCTTCGCCAGCCTCATGGCGCGGCCCGAGGCCCACCTGCGGGAACTCCTTCAGGCCCACGTCGCATTAGCGGAAGGGCTCGCGGCCACCGATGACGAGGCCGGGGCCGCGCGGCTCTGGGCAGGCGAGGCGGGCGTGCAAGCGGTGCGCTTCGTCACCGGGCTCCTGGAGGCGGCGCCGACGCTGCCGCCCGTGGCGCCTGGCCACTACCCGGCGCTGCTCGATGCGCTGATGGAAGACCATGTGGTCCGCCCGCCCTATGGCCGCCACCCGCGCCTGCAAATCTGGGGCCCGCTGGAGGCACGCTTGCAGCACGCGGACTGCATGATCCTGGGCGGGCTGAACGAGGGAGGCTGGCCGCCGGCGACCTCGGGCGATCCCTGGATGAGCCGCCCCATGCGCGCGGACTTCGGACTGCCGCCGCCGGAGCTTCGCATCGGGCTCTCGGCCCACGACTTCGTCCAATGCTGCGGCGCGCCGGAGGTCTATCTCACGCGGGCGCGGCGCATCGAGGGCACGCCGACCATCCCCGCGCGCTGGCTCCAGCGTCTCGATGCCTTGCTGGCGAATGCCTCCGGGGGTGTGGCGGCGCTTCGCGCCATGGAGCCCGTGTTGCTCGCCTGGTGGGCGGCCCTGGATCGGCCTGCAGAGCCGGCCGGCCCCCGGCCCGCGCCGACGCCGACGCCGCCGGTCGCCGCGCGGCCCAGGCAACTCTCGGTCACGAAGATCGAGACCTGGATCGCCGACCCCTATTCCATCTATGCGCGCGAGATTCTCCGCCTCCGGCCGCTCGATCCCGTCGACGCGGATCCGAGCGCGGCGGAGCGCGGCAGCATCATCCACCGGATTCTGGACGCCTTCGTGCGCGAGCACTCGCGCACACTCCCGCCGGATGCCGAGGCGCGCTTGTTGGCGCTCGGCCGTGCAGCCTTCGACGAAGCCGGCACCCGCCCCGGCGTGCTCGCCTTCTGGTGGCCCCGCTTCGAGCGGATCGCTCGCTGGTTCCTCGATACCGAACGGGCGCGCAGACCCGCGCTCCAGCCGCTCGCCACCGAGGTGAACGGTGTCCTCGATCTGGAGGGGCCGGCGGGTCCCTTCCGGCTCACGGCGAAGGCGGACCGTATCGACCGCACCGAGGCCGGGGCGTTGGAGATCATCGACTACAAGACCGGGGGTGTTCCGGCGAAGCGCCACGTGAAGGACGGGCGCAGTCCGCAGCTCTCGCTGGAGGCGGCGATTTCCCAGTCGGGCGGTTTCATGGACGTCGACGCCGCCGAGGTCGGGGACCTCGCGTACTGGAAACTGAGCGGTGCCGAGACCGCCGGCGAGATCACCCAGATCGACGGCGATGCGGGTGCTCTGGCGCAAGCAGCGGCGGACGGACTGCGTGCGCTGATCGCCCGTTTCGACGACCCGGCAACCCCTTATCACCCGGTGCCCCGCCCGGCGCTCTCCTCCCGCTGGAACGATTACGCCCACCTCGCCCGGCACAAGGAGTGGTCGGTGCCTGGCGGAGACAACTGATGACCGCCCACGCGCCAGGGATGACTCCGGCGCAGCACAGGGCCTCGGACCCCGCGACCTCGGTCTGGGTCGGCGCTTCGGCCGGCACCGGCAAGACCAAGGTGCTGACCGACCGCGTGCTGCGCCTGCTGCTGGGCGGCACCGCGCCTGAGCGCATCCTCTGTCTCACCTTCACCCGCGCCGCCGCTGCCGAGATGGCGCTCAGGATTTCGAGCGAGCTCGCGCGCTGGACCGTCGCCGACGACGAGACGCTGATCGCGGCCCTTGCAGGACTGACCGGGGCGCAGCAGCCGCGCGCGACACGCGACCTGGCTCGGCGCCTCTTCGCCGCGGTGCTCGACGTGCCGGATGGCCTGAAGATCCAGACCATCCATGCCTTCTGCCAGTCGCTGCTGCGTCGCTTCCCATTGGAGGCCGGTGTCGCGCCGAACTTCGAGATCGCCGACGAGCGCATGAGCACCTCGCTGCTGGGCGCCGCGCGGGCACGACTGCTGCACGCTGCCCGACCCGAAGTGGACGACGCTCTCGCGGCCCATCTCGCCACCATGACGGCGGTGGTCGGCGAGGAAGGGTTCGGCGCCCTGCTGGCGGACGTAAGCGGTGCGCGGGACCGCTTCGCTTCCGTGCTGGAGCGTCATGGTGGCACCGGCGGTGCCGTCGCGGCGCTGCGCGCGCGCCTTGGCGTGGCCGAGGGAGCGACGCCGGGAAGCGTGCTCGCCGAAGCGTCTGCCGAAGGCGCCTTCGACCGGCCGGCGCTGATGCATGCCGCGCAGGTGCTCGCCGGCGGGACCGTGACGGACCAACGGCGCGCACAAAATATCGCGACGTGGCTGAACGCGGACCATGATGGTCGGAGGGCGGGATTCGGTGCCTACAGCCGCGCCTTTTTGCGTGGGGACGGCGGCCCCCTCCGGAGCCTCATCACCAAGAAGCTCGGTGATGCGCACCCGGATGCGGCAGAGGCGCTCGGCCTGGAGCAGGAGCGGGTCGCCGCGGTCGCAGATCGCTGGAACGCTGCCCGCGTGGCCGAGAGCAGCGCGGCCCTCATCGAGGTCGCGTCCAGCCATCTCAATCTCTACGACGGCGAGAAGGCGCGCCATGCCGTGCTCGACTACGGCGATCAGATCGCGAAGAGCCGCAGCCTGCTTGCCCGCGCGGGCATCGCGCCCTGGGTGCTTTACAAGCTCGACGGCGGCCTGGACCACCTGCTGATCGACGAGGCGCAGGATACGAGCCCGACCCAATGGGCCGTGATCGCGGCACTTGCGGACGAGTTCTTCGCGGGCGAGGGCGCCCGCGCCGCACCGCGCACCCTCTTTGCGGTCGGCGACGAGAAGCAGTCGATCTTCAGCTTTCAGGGCGCCGACGCCCGCGCCCTCGCCGCCGCTCATGGGCAATTCCAGAGCCGGGCAGAGCTTGCCGAGCAACCGTGGGAATCGCTGCCCCTGGCCGAATCCTTCCGCTCGACGGCGGCGGTGCTCGCCGCAGTCGACGCCGTGTTCGACCAGCCGGCGGCCCGCGCCGGCGTCAGCGACCAGGACGTGCCCATCCGCCACCTGGTGCATCGCGTGGGCGCCGGCGGCCGGGTCGAGCTGTGGCCGCCTGTGGTGCCCGAGGAGACGGAGCCGATCGTGCCGTGGGCGCTGCCGGTCGCGCGTGAGGCGGCCGACGATCCGGCAGCGCGCCTTGCCGAGCGCATCGCGGACCGCGTGGCTGCCTGGACGCAGGAGCCGGCAGCCGAAGGCAGCGACGGCTGGCTGGAGGCGCGAAACCGCTCGATGCGGCCCGGTGACGTGCTGGTGCTGGTGCGCCGGCGCGGCCCCTTCGTGGACCATCTGCTACGAGCCTTCAAGGCGTGCGGGGTGCCGGTGGCGGGGATCGACCGCATGGTGTTGACCGAGCAGCTCGCGGTCATGGACCTGATCGCGCTCGGCGAGTTCTGCCTGCTACCGGGCGACGACCTGACCCTTGCCACGGTGCTCAAGAGCCCGCTGATCGGGCTCGAAGAAGAGGCGCTGTTCGGGCTTGCATACGATCGCGGCGACGCGAGCCTGTGGGCGACGCTCGCCCGGCGTCGTGACGAGTGCCTCGCGTTCGCCGAGGCGTACGAGGCGCTCGTCGCCTTTCGCAGGGCCGCAGACTGGATGGCGCCCTTCGAGTTCTACGGCGAGATTCTGGGAGCGCGCGGCGGACGGGCAGCGCTGCTCGGCCGTCTCGGCCCGGAATCGGGAGACGCCATCGAGGAATTCCTGGCGCTCGCGCTCGCCTATGGCCGCACGCATCCGCCGTCGCTCCAGAGTTTTCTGCGCTGGGTCCAGGACGGGCGCGCAGAAATCAAGAGGGACTTCGAGCAGGGCCGCGACGAGGTTCGGATCATGACCGTGCACGGCGCCAAGGGATTGGAGGCGCCGGTGGTTTTCCTGCCCGATACCATGCGCAAACCCTATGCCAGGGACCCGCTGGTCTGGCTGGAGGAGGAGGGAGCGGACGGTGGCGTCGGCAGGGTCGAGTGCCTCCTGTGGCCGGGCCGCGCGAGCCGGGAGGACCCGCTGACCCGCGAAGCTCGCGCCCAAGCCCGTGCCGCCCAGGAGGAGGAATATCGCAGGCTCCTCTACGTCGCGATGACCCGCGCCGAAGACCGGCTCTACATCTGCGGCTGGCAAGGCCGGGACACGCCGCCCGAGGACTGCTGGTACGCGCTGGTGCGCTCAGGGTTGGAATGCCTGGAGGGCGTCAAGCCCCTGGCGATGCCGGCGGGCCATGGCCTGGTCTACGCCGAGCCGCAGACGGCGCCGCTCCCCTCACCTGCCGAGCCGGCGCCCAAGGGCGACGTGCCCCCGCCGCTGCCGCCCGAGCTGCTATCGCCGCCGGCTGCGGAACCGCCGGCACCCCGGCCGCTCGCGCCCTCTCGCTCCCTGCCCGAACCGGCGCCGCACTCGCCGATAGACAACGCCGGGCAGAGCGCCCGTTTGCGCGGCATCGCCGCACACAAGCTCCTTGAGCATCTGCCGGCGTTGGCTCCTGCAGAGCGCCCCACCACGGCGAAAAAGCTGCTGAAAGGCTTCAACCTGGAAGATGGGGAGCGGGAGGCACTGGCCGAGGCCATGATCGCGTTGGTGGCCGATCCGGCGTTCGCTACCCTCTTCGCCCCCGATGCCCTCGCCGAGGCACCCATCAGTGCCGTCGTGGGCGATCGGGTAATCTCGGGCCAGATCGACTGGCTGCTCGTGAGCGAGCGGGAGGTGATCGCGCTCGACTACAAGACCGGCCGCGCGCCTGAGGAGGGTGAGGACGTGCCCGAGGCCTACGTGGCCCAGATGGAAAGCTATCGTATGGCGCTGGCCGCGGTATTCCCGGAGCGCACGATCACCTGCGGCCTGCTCTTCGTCGACGCCCCTCGCCTGATTTGGCTGCCGGCAGGCGAGTAGATCAGCCGGCGAAGCGGGGCTCGGGCAGACCCTGCACGCCGAGGCCCGAGACCGCGAGAATGCCGCCGCCGTGGGGCTGGGGTTTCGACGCCTCGCCGAAGAGTTTCTGGGCCTCGGGGCCAAGAAAATCCGTGCGGCCCATCGAAGTGAGATAGGCCACGTCGAGGTTGTCGCCGCCGAACATGATGCTGGTGATGGTCTTGGTCGGCACCGGTACCCGGCGGTCCACCTTGCCGTCCGGCGCGTAGCGCACCAGCTGGCCGGAGACGATCTGCGCGTTCCAGAGATACCCTTCCGCATCCACGGTCGAGCCGTCGGGGATGCCGGGATCGTCGCGGGTGCTGGCGAAGACGCGCTTGTTTGAGATCGCGCCGGTCTCGATGTCGTAGTCGTAGGCGTAGATCTCCTGCATGTAGGAATCGGTGTGATAGAAGGTCTTGTTGTCGGGGCTCCAGCTCGGCCCGTTGTTGCAGATGATGCCGCGCTCCAACTCGTGAACGGTGAGGTCGGGGTCGAGCCTGAAGAGGCCGCAAATCGGCGATTCCGAGATCTCGTCCTCGCCGCCGGCGAAGAAGCGCCCACGGCGGTCCACCTTGCCGTCGTTGAAGAGCGTGCGCGGCTCGTCCGCGTCGACCAGGGCGATAAGATCGGTCTCGCCGCTGTCGAGATCCATGAAGTAGAAGCCGTCGCGCATGGTGAGCACGCCGCCGCCCTGCTCCCGGAGCGCGAATGCACCCACGGTCTTGGGAAGTGTCCACTTATGTGTCTTGCCTGTACGGGGATCGAGGCGCCAGACCTCCTGATCCAGCATGTCCACCCAATAGAGGACGCCGTCGACCGGGTCCCAGACCGGCCCTTCTCCCATGTAGTTGTTGGCCTCCACCACGCATTCGATCTTGACCATCGCGGCCTCCCTCTGCCCTCTGACGCTCCGCGCCCACCGGCGCGCGGCCGGGTGGGAGAGGAGCCGGGACGGGACAACTATACGCCGGAATGTGCCCGGGCGGAGTCAGCGTGGCTGCGCGTCAGCAGCCGATGACCCGCACATGCCCCTCCTCCCCATAGGTGAGCAGGTGGCGATCGCGGGTCACCAGCGTGTGGCCGAAGGCCCGTGCCGTCGCGGCAAGGATACGGTCCACCGGATCGGCGGGCGGCACGCCGGGCAGGGCGCACGATGCGATCAGCACCGGAGGCGGCATCGCTGCGAGTGCCACCCCCGGCAGAGCGAGGACACGGTCGAACCACGCTTCGGGGTCCATCGAGAGCGCGATCTTGTTCTTGGCCACGAGCATGGCGATTTCCCACGCGGTCATCGGGGAGACGGCGAGGCCCCCACTGTCCGCGTATGCCTCCCGCAAGGCGCTTGCGGCCGGCTCCCGCAGCGGATCCCCGTTCGCAATCCAGATGACCGCGCAGGTGTCCAACAGATAGACTGGCATCGCCGGCTACCGCCCAGCTTCCCAATCGGCTTTGACCGGCGCTGTCAGGTCGGTCCCTGGCTTGATCGTCACGGTGCCCTTGAGCGCACCGAAAACGACAGAAAAGGAAGCGACCTCGGCAGTTGAGGGGGCCGGTGCCACATCCCGCAATTCCCCACTACCGGACTTGGCCGCCGGCCCGTATTGCGCGGCCTTGCGAAACACCAGTTTGTGCGCCGCCATATCCACCTCCGCCGTCGTGTATCCCGCCTCCAGCCATGACTGGGTCATGACGTTGTTGGTGGGGTTGTTGGACCACCAGGCCCGGTGAGTGAATGCCGACTGCGGCAGTTTCGCGCCGATGACTTTCTCGATGTCGGCGAAGGTCATGGGCACGGACTCCTGGCCCGAGCCGCGCAGGTGATCCGCCAGGGGCGCGTATTTCGACATGGCGGCTCTCCTTCACGGGTGCTTCGTAGTGTGTACATATGTATAACACACACTCATTACACATGACAAACAGAGCATTTGCGGCAGCGGCCGTGGCCGGCTCCGCCCCATTGCCGGCTTAGGCGCCGCAGGCGTACTCTCGCGCGCCACCCGGCGCCGCTATGGGAGCGGCGCCCTTCCGAGACGAGCCGCGATGACCGTTGAGGAGGCGCCCGGCCGCGGGCAGGTCCGCGTCATCGGGCTGATCTCACTCGCCCACGGCGCGAGCCACTTCTACCAGCTCGCCCTGCCGCCGCTCTTTCCACACCTGAAGGAAGCGTTCGCGGTCAGCTACACCGAGCTCGGCACGCTCATGACCGTGTTCTATGTGTCCTCCGGCATCGCGCAAACTGGAGCGGGCTTCCTGGTCGATCGCTTCCCGGCGCGCACGGTGCTGCTGGGCGGGCTGGCGCTGCTTTGCGCCGGAATTCTGCTGATGGGTCTCGCGCCCGCTTTCTGGATGCTGTTCCCGCTTGCCGCATTGGCGGGGCTCGGCAACAGCGTGTTCCACCCTGCCGACCTCTCGATCCTCACCGCGAGTATCCGCCGCACCCGCCACGGCCGGGCCTACGGCTTCCATACGCTCGGCGGCAATCTCGGTTATGCGCTCGCGCCCATCGTCATGGTGGGGCTCGCCCTGGAGCTCGGCTGGCGTCCCGCCCTGATCGTGGCCGGGGCGGGCGGACTGCTCCTGCTCCTTGCCCTGTTCTTCAACCGACACCTGTTCCTCGACGCGAGCGACGAGGCGCCGGTGGTGCCTCCAACGCGCGCCGTCGAAGACCGGGGGGCGGTCGCGACCGGGCGCGGCTGGCTCACCGCCGTGAGGCAGGGTGTCGCTCCCCTCGTCTCGATCCCGGTTCTGCTCTGCTTCGCCTTCTTCATTTTCCTGAGCGGGGCCACGATCGGCCTGCAGTCGTTCTTCCCAGCGCTGATGGATCAGCTCTACGGCCTGCCGTTCGCCGAAGGTGCGCCGCTCCTCTCGGT
Organism: Rhodospirillales bacterium; assembly: GCA_028818565.1. Classification (GTDB taxonomy): domain Bacteria; phylum Pseudomonadota; class Alphaproteobacteria; order UBA828; family UBA828; genus WTGU01. The sequence continues at coordinate 26,703 of JAPPNV010000172.1, forward strand.
CTTCCTCTTCGGTGCATCGGGGGGCGTCCTGCTCGGCGGCTTCATGGCAGAGCGCACGGGCTCGCGGCATCAGCTCGTCATCGGCGCGGGCCTCGCGTCGGCGGCGGCGTTCTTCGTCGCCATCAGCCTCGGCCTGTTCCCGGCCGCCGTACTGGGAGTCCCCTTCGCGCTTGCGGGCATCCTGGTCGGGCTCACCTTCCCGTCCCGCGACATGCTGGTGCGTGAGACCGCGGCGGCCGATGCCAGGGGCAGGGTCTTCGGCTTCGTCTATTCGGGCCTCGATACCGGTGCCGCCGTTGCGCCGCTGGTCGTGGGGCTACTGCTCGACCACGGCGACCCCCGCGCGGTGATGTGGCTGATCGCGGCGCTGTTGTTGCTGGGCGTCGTGGCCGCTGTCATGGCGAAAGGGCGGCGAGCCTGAGTACGCTGCAACGCGCGCCATGCGCTACAATCCCGCCGCCCCGGCGCGCGGGCGCTCATGTTCCTTTCTGCAATCGGTGAGTGGCATGGTCAGCTTCGGCTTGTTCTGTCTCATGGGTTATCGGGACCGCGGAAGTGCGGTCTCCGAGGTGCTCGGCAACGCAGTGCAAATGACGCAATGGGCGGAGCAGGCGGGCTTCGAAGCCGCCTGGTTCGCGGAGCACCACTTCTCCAACTACTGCGTCTGCCCCTCGCCCCTGGTGATGGTCAATCACTGCGCCGGACTGACCACGCGGATCAAGCTCGGCCCGGCGGTGATCGTGGTGCCGCTCTATCACCCGGTGCGGCTGCTCGCCGAGATCGGCATGACCCAGGCGCTGCTGGGCGAGGATCGCTTCCTGCTCGGGCTCGGCAGCGGCTACCAGACCTACGAGTTCGAGCGCTTCGGCGCCGATCTGGGCGACTCCAAGGCGCGGCTTGATGAGTTTCTCGCGCTCATGGACCGGGCCTACGCGGGCGAGACCTTCAGCTTCGACGGCGACTTCACGGCGCTGCCGGAGACCAGCATCAGCACGCGCCCAACGAACGGCGTGCCGCCGATCTGGATTGCAGGCGATTCGGAATCAACCCACAAGCTGGCAGCGCGGCGCGGCTTCGTGCCGATCATCACCGGCCGCTGGTTCGGCGCCGATTACCTGGCCGAGCAGCGGGAGCGCATCGACGCGTCCTACGCCGCCGAGGGCCTGGGCGGGGAGAAGCACGAGCTCGGGATCCTGCGCTTCGTCTGCGTGACGGAGAGCGATGAGGAGACCCTGGACTACCTCGTCCAAGCGCGCCAGCAGATGCGCTTCGCCGCCGCGCTGCGCAACCGGCAGGAGGCGATGGACGGCGGCATGCTCGTGGAACGACCATTCTCCGGCGAGCCGCCGCTGGAGGAGATGGCGGCGAGCCTGCCGGTGGGCGATACCGCCACGGTCGCGGCGCGGCTCACCGCCGACATCCGCGCCTCGGGCGCGAGCCACATGATGCTGAATATCCAGGCGGCGGGGTCCACCATGGTGCAGGCCGAGCGCACGATCCGGGCCTTTGCCAGCGAGATCAGGCCCGCCATCGAGAGCGCCCTCGCCGTGGACCCGGGCGCGGCGGGTTAGCTCTTTCCCGCTCCTTCGGCCGGGGCGCCGATTCTGGCGGCGAGCGATGCCGCCAGGAACTGGTCGATGCCGCCGTCTAGCACGGCGTCGGGGTTGCTGCTCTCGATCCCGGTGCGCAGGTCCTTGACCATGCGGTAGGGCTGCAGCACGTAGGAGCGGATCTGGTGGCCCCAGCCGATGTCGCTCTTCTGCTCGGCGAGCGCCTGCGCCTCCATTTCGCGCTCCTGCAACGCGCGCTCATAGAGGCGGGCGCGCAGCATCGACAGGGCCTCCGCCTTGTTGCGGTGCTGTGAGCGCTCGGCCTGACACTGGACGACGATGTTGGTGGGCAGGTGGGTGATGCGGACCGCGCTGTCGGTCCGGTTGACGTGCTGTCCGCCCGCGCCGGAAGCACGGTACGTGTCGATCCGGAGGTCCTTGTCTGCGATCTCGATGTCGATGGTCTCGTCCACAACCGGGTAGACCCAGATCGAGGCAAAGCTGGTGTGGCGGCGCGCGCCCGCGTCGAAGGGGGAGATGCGGACCAGGCGATGCACGCCGCTCTCGGTCTTGAGCCAGCCGTAGGCGCTCTCGCCCGAGACCTTGATGACCGCCGACTTGATCCCGGCTTCCTCGCCGGGGCTCTCCTCGATCCACTCCACCTTGTAGCCGCGCTGTTCCGCCCAACGGACGTACATGCGCAGCAGCATCTCGGCCCAGTCCTGCGATTCGGTGCCACCGGCGCCGGCATGGACCTCGAGGAAGCCGTCGTTGCCGTCAGCCTCGCCGGAAAGCAGGCTCTCCAGCTCACGCCGCTTCGCCTCATCGCGGGTCGCAGCAAGCGCGGCCTCGGCCTCGCCGTAGACCTCCTCGTCGGACTCCTCCTCGGCAAGCTCGGCGAGCGCGAGGCTGTCCTCGAGCTCCTGTTCAAGCCGCTGGAAGGTGGCGACCGCCGCATCGAGCCTGGTGCGCTCCTGCATCACCGCGCGGGCGCGCTCGGCATCGGACCAGAGGTCGGGGTCCTCGGCCTCGCGGTTCAGCGCCTCCAGGCGGCTGCGGGCACCGTCGAGGTCAAAGGTGCCTCCTCAGCAGCGTCAGCGACTGCTTGATGTCATCGGCAAGCGACAGGATTTCGGCGCGCATCGAGAGGCCCTCCGGTGGGCGCTCAATATACGGCGCCCAGCCCCTCGAACGGAACCGTGCCTGCTTCGAGCCCACCGTCCAGGCCCTCGGCTGCCCGCAGCGCCGCCCGCTGCGTCGGCTCCGTGCCAGGCAGGAACGCTTCGACGATCACGTCGTCGCTGGCGGGGCCGGGCAGCGCGCCGGAACCGCGTTCGACCCGCACGAAGCGGATGCCGGGGGGAACCCGGAAGGGCACGGCCGGCTTGTCGACCAGGGCGCCTGCGAAGAAGTCCCGCACGATGGGCGCCGACACACGGCCACCGGACTCCTTGCGTCCCAGCGATTGCGGCTGGTCGAAGCCGACGTAGGCCGCGGCGACCAGATCGGGGGTAAAGCCGACGAACCAGGCATCGCGGAACTCGTTGGTGGTTCCCGTCTTGCCGCCAATCGACGCGCCCAGCTTGCGGAGCGCGCGGCCGGTGCCGCGCTGCACGGCACCTTCCAGCATCGAGACGACCTGGTAGGTGGTGCGCGGATCGGCGATCACGGGACGCACGTCCCGGAGGATGGGCGGGAGCTGGTGATGCCATTCGCCGGGCCGGCAGCGGTCGCAATCGCGCGCGTCCCGCCGGTAGACCGTGCGCCCGTTGCGGTCCTGAATGCGCTCGACGAAGGCCGGCTCGATCTTGCGCCCGCCGTTGACCAGCATGGCGTAAGCGGCGGCCAGGTCGAGCGGGGTCGTCTCCATCGAGCCCAGCGCGGCCGACGGCAGCTCCGGCAGGTCCTGGTAGAGCCCGAAGCGCGCGGCATAGTCGCCCACGGTCTTCATGCCGATGTCCTGAGCGACGCGGAGCGTCATCAGGTTGCGCGATTCCTCGAGCCCCACCCTGAGCGTGCTCGGCCCGTAGAAGCGCTCCGTGTAGTTCTCGGGTTTCCACTTGCGCAGGTGCTCGCCCTGGTCGATCACCACCGGCGCATCGAGCACGATGGAAGCCGGCGTGTAACCGTGATCGAGGGCAGCCAGATAGACGAAAGGCTTGAAGGCGGACCCCGGCTGGCGCCGGGCCTGGGTCGCACGGTCGAACTCGCTGGTGCCGAAGTCGAAGCCGCCGACCAGCGCCAGCACCCGTCCGGTGTGCGGGTCGAGCGCCACCAGGGCACCCGAGACCGCGGGAATTTGGCGGAGCGCAAAGGCGCCGTCACGGCCGTCCGCGGGCTCGACCGGCACAACGTCCCCAGCGCTCAGCACCTGGTGAACGGCGCTCACCTCCGGCCCGAGCCGCCCCTTCCCGCGCGCCTTGCGCGCCCACGTGAGGTCGTCGAGCGCGATGGCTCCCACGGCACCGTCGGCGAAGCCGATCTCTGCGCGGCGGGCGTCTGCGGTCAGCACCGCCGCGAGGCGCCACGGCGCCGGCACCGGCGGCAGCTCGTCTGCGCCGAGCGCCTGCCGCCAATCGCCTGCCGGGTCGATCTGCGCGAGCGGGCCGCGCCAGCCGCGGCGTTGGTCGTAGGCGACGAGGCCGCCCCTGAGCGCCCGGTCGGCTATCGCCTGGAGCGCCGGATCGACCGTCGTGCGGACCGAGAGGCCGCCTTCGTAGAGCGTGTCGTCGCCGTAGCGCGCCTGCAGCCAGCGACGCACCTCCTCGGCAAAATGCGGCGCCTCGACGAATGTCTCGTGCGCCCGATCCCGGGTTCGGAGCGGGGCCTGCATCGCGGCCTCGGCCTCGGCTTCACTTGCCGCGCCGTTCGCGACCATCTGGCCGAGCACCCAATTGCGCCGGGCCACCGCGGCCTCGTGCTTGCGCACGGGGTGATAGTTGTTCGGCGCCTTGGGCAAAGCAGCCAAGTAGGCAATTTCCTCGAGCGAAAGGTCGTTGAGCGAGCGGTCGAAATAGTTGAGCGCCGCCGCCGCCACCCCGTAGGAGCCCGCGCCCAGATAAATTTCGTTGAGATAGAGCTCGAGGATCCGGTCCTTGGTGAAGGCGTCCTCGATCCTCATGGCGAGGATGGCTTCCTTGATCTTGCGCGAGAAGGAGAGCTCACCCGAGAGCAGGAAGTTCTTCGCCACCTGCTGGGTCACCGTGGATGCGCCAATCGGCCGGCGGTCGCCGCTGCCTGCCATGTTGACGAGGTTGGTGACCACGGCGTTCGCCACGCTTATGGGATCGACTCCGAAATGCTCGTAGAACGACTTGTCTTCGGCCGCGAGGAAGGCCTGGATCACCCGCTCTGGCATGGCACCAACAGGCACGAATAGCCTTTTCTCGCGCGCATGCTCGGCTAGCAGCCGCCCGTCTCCGGCGTGAACGCGGGTCATCACCGGCGGCTCGTAGGCAGCAAGCTGGTTGTGATCGGGCAGATCCCGACCGTAATGAAAGAATACGAAGGCGATGGCACCGCCTGCGAGTGCCGCGAGGAGCACGAGGCTGCCGAGGACGATGCCGGCGATCTTCATTCTTGGGCGGGCCGGACTATCAGTGGAGTCGCGTGCGCCTCAGGGTAGCACCGATCCGTTTCGATCGGGATTGCCGGACGCACTTGCCCATTGAACGCCGGGAATGAGGCGAGACTGCGGCGGAGCTAACAAGGCTCGCGATAATAGGTGTCGAGTGCCTTGACGATCGCACCTGCCAGGATGCGCCGGTGACTCTCGCTCTGCAGCCGTTCCGCGTCCCGGTCGTTGGAGAGGAAGCCGAGTTCCACCAGCACCGATGGGATGTCCGGCGCCTTGAGCACGCGGAAATCGCCGAAGCGGTGCGGGCGTTTGATCAGCGGTACTACGTGGCCAAGCTCCGGCAGCAGCGTCGCCGCCAGTACCGCCGAGCAGTTCATCGTGTTCTGCTGGACCATCGAAATCAGCACCTTCGCGACCTCTTCGTCGTAGCCCTCGGAGAGATCGATGTCGGCGACGATGTCCGCCTTGTTCTCGCGCGCAGCCAACTCGGCGGTTTCCACGTCCGACGCCTCGTCCGCGAGCGTGTAGACGGAAGCGCCGTGCACGTCGCGGTTCTCCAATCGATCGAGATGGATGGAGAGGAAGAGATCGGCGCCGGCGGCGCGGGCGATTTCGACCCGGCGGTGCAGCCCGACCTTGTGGTCGCCGTCGCGGGTCATCACCGCCCGATAGCGGCCGGATGCTTCGAGCTCCGCCCGCAACTCGCGCGAGAACGCCAATGCCAGCACCTTCTCCCGCAGTCCGTTGGACGCGATCGCGCCGGGGTCGCGGCCGCCGTGGCCGGGGTCGATCGCGATCAGATGGCGCACGCGCTTGGGCGCCGGCTTGAGCTGCGGCAGCGGCACGGGCTCGGCCGAGGGAGCTCGTCGTGCCTGCGTGGCCGGCTCCGCGAGGCGAGACGGCTGAACCGTTGTCCGAAACGCCGCTTGCGATACCGGCACGAGGTCGAGGATCAGCCGGTGGGTAACCGGCGCTTTCGCGTGTTGCTCCAGAAGCTCTGCCTGCCGCACCGCGAGCGGCCGGTGGAGGTCGAGCACGAGGCGGGCGGTATCTGGCCGGAACTGACCGAAGCGCAGCTGCGCCACGCCGGCGCGGCCGATGGCCTGGGTTCGCTCCCCCGCGCCCCAATTCACCGCCGTCAGATCGATCACCACGCGGTCGGGATTTGCGAGGGAAAAAACACTGAACTCCACCGGCTCGGTCAGATCCACGACCAGCCGGGTCACGTCGGCGTACTGGCCGACCCGAACGCCCGTGACCGACGGCGCGGCCTGCGCGCCAACGGCGACAACCGCGACAAGCAATAGTGCAAGGGCCGCCACCGCGACCCGGTGCCGCCACATCACCCCGTTGCTCCGCCCCCTGCCGGCATTCGCCCTCCCTATACCGGCAATCGCCCTCCTTCATACAGCTTGGCCCCGAGTCTCGGCAACGCCGGCTGTGCTAATCTCACCTCACCACGGTGGAGGGATGCCATGGCCCGAAACGGGGGGGCGGAGGCGACACGCAAGACGCGCCGCTCACGCGCCGAGACTTGCGCACGGCGCGAGCTCGCTGCGTGCTACCGCATGTTCTACCGGCGCGCCATGGACGACCTGATCTACACCCACCTTTCGGTTCGAATTCCCGACCAACGCGATCGCTACCTCTTCATCGGCTTCGGCCAGCTCTTCGACGACGTGACCGCATCGAGCCTGATGACCGTGGACATCGAGGGGCACAACGTCGGCAAGACGCCAGGGGAGGTCAATCCGGCGGGCTGGATCGTGCACCGGACCGTCTTCGAGGCAGTGCCGGAGGCGGAGAGCGTGATGCACCTCCACACGGTGGCGGGGGTCGCGGTCTCGGCGCAGAAGGGTGGGCTGTTGCCGATCAACCAGTTCGCGATCACCCATGCTGGCCAGATCGCATATCACGACTATGACGGCCCCGGACTCCGACCCGCCGAGCAGAAGACCCTGGTCCGCGACCTCGGCGACAAGCGCATGATGTTCCTGCGCAACCACGGCACGCTGACCTGGGGCCGCTCCATCGCCGAGGCATTCACGCTGATGCACTATCTGGAGCGCACCTGCGAAATTCAGATTGCGGCCCAGGCGGGCGGCCCGCCGATGCTGCCGCCGAAGTCCGTCATCGAGCGCACGGCCTCGATCGGCCAAGGGACCGGCAACGTGGAATGGGCCAGGATCGGCTTCGAGGCGCTGCTGCGCCGCCTCGACCGGGAGGATTCCTCCTACCGCCGGTAATGGTTTATCGCTCACGACACCCGGCCTGCGGCCGGCGCCTCCGCGTCGCGCGTCCACGCGCGCAGGAGCGCGCGATATGCGCCGCAAAGCGACGGGCCGCGGGCGCGGCCTGTCGCGAGCCCGTCAAGGACGGACTCGCTCCAGCGCGGCTACTGGCGCCAGAGTCAGCGGGCAAGTTATAGTGTTGCCATGGCTACCGTATTGAAGACGACAGACACACGGAGCGCGGTCGACGAGCTTGCCGTGCTCCTGGGCGACCGGCTCTCGACCTCGCGCGCAGTGTGCGAGCATCACGCAACCGGCGAGACCTACCACGCGCCGCACCCGCCGGATGCGGTGACCTTCCCCGAGACGACGGAGGAAGTCGCCGAGATCGTCCGCATCTGCGCGGCGCACGGCGTGCCCATGGTGCCTTACGGGGTGGGCACCTCTGTGGAGGGCAACGTCTGCGCGCTGGAGGGCGGCGTCACCCTCGACATGGGGCGGATGAACAAGGTTCTCCGGGTCAGCCAGGAGGATCTCGACGTCACGGTCCAGGCCGGCGTCACACGGAAGCAGCTCAACACATACCTGCGCGATACCGGGCTGTTCTTCCCCATCGACCCCGGGGCGGACGCGACGCTCGGCGGCATGACCGCGACGCGCGCCTCCGGCACCAACGCGGTGCGCTACGGCACGCTCAAGGAGAACGTGCTGGGCCTCACCGTGGTGCTGCCCGACGGGCAGGTCATCACGACGGGCGGCCGCGCGCGCAAGTCGGCCGCGGGCTACGACCTCACCCGGCTCTTCGTCGGCTCCGAGGGGACGCTCGGCGTGATGACCGAGATCACGCTCAAGCTCTACGGCATTCCCGAGGCGATCTCGGCGGCGGTGTGCTCCTTCCCCTCTCTGGAAGCAGCCGTTAACACGGTGATCCTGACCATCCAGTCGGGCATCCCCATCGCCCGCGTGGAGCTGCTGGACGACATCCAGATGGACGCCTGCAACAAGTTCTCGAAGCTCGACTATGCGCCGAAAGACACGCTCTTCTTCGAGTTCCATGGCACCGGACAGGGCGTCGCCGAGCAGGTCGAGCAGGTGCGCGGGATCGTCGAGGAGTTCGGCGGCTCCGACTTCCGCTGGGCGACTAAGCCGGAAGACCGGAATGCGCTCTGGCAGGCGCGGCACGATGTCTATTACGCGTGCCTCGCGCTGCAGCCGGGCAAGAAGGGCTGGGCGACCGATGTGTGCGTGCCGATTTCTCGCCTCGCCGAGTGCCTGATCGAGACCAAGGAGGAGCTCGATTCCTCGCCCCTGCTCGCCCCCATCGTGGGCCACGTGGGCGACGGCAACTTTCACGTCTGCTTCCTGATCGACCCGGACGATCCGGCCGAGATGGCGGAGGCGAAGCGCCTCAACGAGCGCATGATCGACCGCGCGCTCGCCATGGGCGGCACCAGCACGGGCGAGCACGGCATTGGTTGCGGCAAGCTCGACTATCTGGAGGCCGAGCACGGCGCCGGCGCGGTCGACCTGATGCGCACGATCAAACGGTCATTCGACCCCCACAACCTGATGAATCCGGGGAAGGTGGTCGTCGTCTAGCCGCCCGCCACCGCGCACAGCCTAGGCGCGCGGGCAACGCCTCTTTCAGAGAGTAACAGTCAGCCTAAAGCCGCGGCGGCTTGGCCGCCGGGGGCGGCCTGCCTCAATCGAGCATCGTGCGCGGCAGCCACATGGCGATCTCGGGGAACGCAATGACCAGCCCGAGCCCGATGAGCTGCAGGATCACGAAGGGGATGATCCCGCGGTAAATCTGCTGAATGCGCACTTCGGGCGGGGCCACACCCTTCATGTAGAAGAGGGCGAAGCCGAAGGGCGGCGTCAGGAACGAGGTCTGCAGGTTGACCGCCATCAGGATCGAGAACCAGTAGACCACCTCGAGCTTGGGCACGTGATCGCCGAAGTCGAGCCCCGCCAGGATCGGCGCGAACACCGGCAGCACGATCAGCGTGATCTCGATCCAGTCGAAGAAGAACCCCAGGAGGAAGGTCACGATCATCAGGATGAAGAGGATTCCCCAGGGCCCGACGCCGACGGAATAGACCAGGTCCTCGATCAGCTGGTCGCCGCCGAGCGAGCGGAAGACGTAGGAGAACGCCGTGGCGCCGACGAAGATGAAGAACAGCATGCCGTTGGTGAGCGCCGTGCGCTCCACCACGTCCCGTAGCATCTTCCACGAGAACTTGCGGTTGACCAGCGCCAGCAGGACCGCGCCGAAGGCGCCGACGCCCGCCGCCTCGGTGGGCGTCGCCCAGCCGAGCACGATCGAGCCCAGCACCAGCAAAATAAGGAAGACCGCTGGAATGAAGCCCCGCAGCAACAGAATAATGAGCTCTTGCGTGCTCTTGGGCCCCATGTCCTTGGGCAGCGGAGGCGCGAGATGCGGTTTGAACCGGCACAGCGTCAATATGTAGATGAAGTAAAGGCCCGCCAGCATCAGGCCCGGGAATACCGCCGCGACGAAGAGCGTGCCGACCGAGCGGCCCAGCAGGTCCGCCATGATCACCAGCATGATGCTGGGTGGAATCAGAATTCCGAGCGTTCCCGACGACGCGATCGTGCCGGTGGCGAGCTCCATGTTGTACTTGCGCTGCAGCATGACCGGCAGCGCCATCAGGCTGATCATCACCACCGAGGCGCCGATGATGCCGGTGGTCGCGGCGAGGATGGTGCCCATCACCGTGACCGCGAGCGCGAGCCCGCCCGGCGTCCGCCGCAGCAGGACCTGGAGGCAATAGAGCAGGTCGGCGGCGACGCCGGATCGCTCCAGCATCGTGCCCATGAAGATGAACATGGGGATCGCCACCAGCACCAGATTGTCGGCGATGCCCCAGATGCGGAGCGGCAGGTTGAAGAACTGGATGACGTGGAAGACGTCGAGGGCGGCGCCGAGGAAGCCGAAGGCCAGCGCCACGCCGCCGAGGACGAACCCGACGGGAAAGCCCGAGAACAGCAGGATCGCCAGCGCGCCGAACATGAACGCCGGCAGATAGTCCTCGATGTACATGCCCTACTGCTCCCGACCCGTCACGGTCGGCTGGGGAGGTTCGGGCGTCTGCGTGCCTTCGTCGCTCAAGGCACGACGGTGCTCGGGCGAGCCGAAGAGCTCGATGAACTTGCGCAGCACCACCGCGATCGAGGCCACGCCCAGGAAGAACATCCCGGCCGGCAGAAAGGCCTTGATCGCCCAGCGGTAGGGCAGGCCGGTCGCGGAGTCCGAGGCCTCGTTCAGGTTCCAGGAGCGCTCCACGAAGTCGATCGCGAAGTAGAAGACGATGGCGCAATAGGGGAGGGCGAAGACCAGGCAGCCGATGAACTCGATCCAGCGCTGCGTCCTGGGGCTGAAGCGCTCGTGCACCAGACTGATCCGCACATGAGCGTTCTTCAGGTAGGCGAAGCCGAGGCAGAGCAGGAACAGCGCCGCGTGCAGGTGCCATTCGCCTTCCTGCAGCTTGGTCGAGCCCAGCACGAGAAA
>JAPPNV010000353.1 GCA_028818565.1 Rhodospirillales bacterium
CTGCGCCACCGAGCGGGCGAAGGCCACGAGCTGGTCGGAGTCGATGAAGGAGAAGGCGCCCGCGAAGGCGTCGATGCCGCCGCAGCCGGCCCGGAACGAGGGCAGATTGACGGTCGCGATCTGCTCCGAGCGCACCGGCGCCCGCATGTACAGATTGCCGAGCGTCCAGTGCCCCGAGGCCTGGCCGTCGAATGCGGTCGGGCCGGTGACGTTCGAGACGGTGCCTTGCCAGAAGGACTGCATCTCCGAGAGAACGTCCGCGCGGGCCGGCGCGCCCGCCAGGAGCAGGGAGACGGCCGCCGCGACCGTCGCCGCCTTCCATGCGTCAATAGTCATCGCCGGTCTCCAGTTGGGTCAGCACGAAGATGCGCTCGGCGAGCTGGTCCTCGGCGAGCACACCGAAGCCGACCGGGAGCGCCCGCTTCGTCTCGGTGTCGAACAGCACGACGGCGGGAAGCGGAGAGCCGTCGAGTCCGAGCCTGGCGGCGCGCCCGTTGTCCGGCACCGCTTCGGGCCAGCCCTCAAGCGGCCCGCCCGTCATCGAGACGGCGAGCACGTCGATCCCATGGCGCATGGCAAAGGCGCGCAAGAGCGGCCCGAACACCCGGCACCCGCCGCAATCCGGATGGCCGAGATAGATCAGCCCGTAGCGCTCCCCGAGCGTGGCGAGCGCGTCGGCGATTTCGGCCCGCCGCTGGTCCGACCAGAGCCGCTTGGCGAGCGCGCCCACGGGCCGCGTCAGCGTGTAGTCGAGCTCGGGCGTCGCCCATACCGTGCGCCGGAAGGCATCCGAGAACACAGCGGCGCGCTGTAACGCCGCCCGCTGTAACTCCAGATACGCTGCAACCTTCTCCGGCGTCGGATCGAGGATCGCCTCCGCCCGCGCCTCCTCCAGGCGCTCGCGCATGGCTTGGATGCGCGCCGTGGCGTCGGACGTGGCCGAAGGGGAGGGAGCCTGCCGCCCCGGCGACTCGTCCAAGGTCTCTTCGTCGCGGTCGCAATAGAAATGCCAGCCGAGCGAGGAGGTCCCGCCGGGATCGCCGCACCACGGGCGCCATTCCCCGGCACGCGTGTCTACGGCACGCGTGTCTCCGGCACGCGTGTCCCCGCCCGCCGCCGACGCCCCGAGCGCGGCCCAGACGCCGAGCGCCGCGAGGATTCGCGGCAGGATGCGCCCGGCGGCCCTTGTGGGGGCGAACGCCATCATCGACCCCTCGAATAGAAGTCGCGCACCCGGTCGCGCATGAAGGTCTGCGTGCCGCCCTTGTCGGGCAGCGACACCGAGGGCTCCATCGACCCGTCGACCAGGTTCTCGGTGAACTCCGAGAGGTCGAGTCGGTCGAACTCGATGCGCTCGATCTCGGCCACGCTGAAGCCCCGGCAGCTCCCCCAGCCGATCCCGAGCTGGGGCCGTGCCTGCTGGTGCAGGATGCGCCCGAGCGTGCCCAGGTAATGCGTGTTGCCGGCGTGGCGCTGCTTGCCGAGCTCGATCTCGGCTGCCGAGCAGTTGGCGAGACCCACCAGCAGACCGGAGTTTCTGCAGCAGTTGGCGAGCCCGCCCCAGCGGATGCGGCAGGCCTTCCGCTCGCCCGAGAAGAACCGCAGGTTGTCGCGGTCGAACTCGTCGCCGCCCATCTCCAGCACCATGTTGAGGCGCGCGGCGGCGTCGACGAAGCCGGTGCTGGCCTCCGGCGCCACCGTCTCGCAGCCGGCGCCGACGCAATACGTGACCGCGCCGCACGCGCCCCCGCTCTCCGCATCGGCCACACCGGCGCCGCAGTCGACTACCCCGCCCGAGGCGATCCCGGACGCGCCGTGGGCGGCGGCCTGCGGGGTGTCCGCGACGGCCTCGGCGCGCACCGCCACGGGATCGTCCGTCGGCACACTGGCAGGCGGGCGCGCCGTCACGCCCTCGATCACGGCGCGCCCGGCGTCCCCGCCGGGATCGTCCGGATCGGCGAGACGCGCCCGCGCCGCGTCCTCGATATCGTTCGCGCCGATGTTGCGCTCCGCCAGGTCGGTCCCGGCGTAGCCCGGCACCGCCGCGGCGCTCGATCCGTCGCGCGCGATCGCGCCCGCCGCCGCCGTGCCGGCCTGACCGATGGACCGTGCCGCCGCCTTCGGGTCCTCCGCCCGCGATCCGCTTGCGAACAGCAGCCAGAGCAGGGCGCAGAATAGGGCGAACGCGGCGAGCCAGGCGAGCACGCACGCGACCCGCGTCGCGCGGTCGAGGACGCGATCCGTCCGGGCCGCGGCGGCGTGCATCGGATTCGTCATGTCCGTCAGCGCTCCCCGCCCAGCCGTTCGAGGGTGCGGCGCGCCGCATCGCGCCCGAACTCGCCCTCGGCGGCGATGGCCTCCAGCGCGGCGGCAAGGCCGATGTTTCCGGCGACGACATCGTGCGGCGGGGAAGGGTCGTCGGCGCAGCCGCGGCTCCTGCATGGCGGCACCCCGCCCGGCACGACCGCCACCGCGGGCACACGCTCGATTTCGAACAGCCGGAACAGGCGCGGGTCGATGGCGACCCCGGATCGAGTCCGGGGCAGGCTCCCGGACTCCGCCCCGCCAAGGCGCTCGCCCACCGCCTTCACGGTCGCCCGCAACCCGCCGTCTGCGACCCCGCGCAGGAGCAGGGGCGCGTCGACGAGCGCCACCTCGCGCGCCCACTGCCGCCAGCTCGCGGCCGGCACCGAGAGGCTCATGAAGACGAGGAGTTCGGCAGAGTCCTGACGCGCGGAGAGACCCTCATCGATCCGCGCCGCATGACGTTCGGCCGGGAGCGGCGGGGCGGCGGTCCCGGTTTCGGCGGAGGCGTCCCGCGCGGCCTCACCGGCTCGTGCCAGGGCGCGGTCGACGATGTCCCGGGTCCACGCGCCAAGATCGCCGGCGCCGGCCTTGTGCATCACTTCGGCGGCGAGGCTTCGCGCGGCGTCCAACGCCGCCCCGTCGGGCTTTACGTCAAGGTCGTCTGCCAGGGCCGGCGCCCAGCACAGCGCCAGCGCCGACACGGCGAACAACCCGTCCCGGACGAGAGTTCGGCTACGCTGTCCGAGGCTCTTCACAATATGCAACATGAGCGTTTCCTCCACAGCAGGTAGCCGAAGCTCTCGCCCGAGACGGGCAGCTCGCGGAGCGACTCCCACAGCACCGAGGAGCGCCCGGTCGGGTTGCAGCCGGTCGCGGGCGTGGTCGCCGGCACCGGCACCGTCATCTGCCAGCGGTACTGAGACTTCTTCATGATCGGCATGGGATAGCGCCCGCAGAGCGCCTGCGACCCGGACGTGCCCCAGGCAAGGCCTGCGCGGTGCAGGCGGTAGACCAGCCGCTGGGCCGCCAGCAGCGAGGCCTGGACGCCACCCACATGGGCCGCCACGTTGCCGGTCAGCGGATACATCCCGCCCTGGCAGCCGGCGCACCAGAACAGCGGATCGAGCGGCAGGCCGGCCGAGGCCGCCGCGCAGTCGGCCGCGCACGCCGCCTGCGCCGGCAGATTGGCGAACAGCGCCGCTTCCGGGTTCAGCAGGAACGACAGCTCGTCGTCGAGCCAGGCGGGATCGAGCTCCGA
>JAPPNV010000086.1 GCA_028818565.1 Rhodospirillales bacterium
ACGCTGAACCGGCCCAAGGCGCTCAACGCGCTGAACGGCGCGCTGATCGGCGAGCTCAACGCCGTGCTCGACAGCTTCGAGGCGGAAGACGAGATCGGCGCCGTCGTCGTCACCGGCAACGAGAAGGCCTTCGCGGCCGGCGCCGACATCACCGAGATGCGCAGGATGAACTTCGTCGATGCCCATGGCAGCGACTTCATCGCCGCGTGGAACCGCATCACCGCTTTTCGCAAGCCGGTCATCGCGGCGGTCGCGGGCTATGCGCTGGGCGGCGGCTGCGAGCTTGCGATGATGTGCGACATCGTGATCGCCGCCGACAACGCGAGATTCGGCCAGCCGGAGATCAAGCTCGGCACCATTCCCGGCGCAGGCGGCACCCAGCGGCTGACACGCGCCGTCGGCAAGTCGAAGGCGATGGAGATGATCCTGACCGGGCGCATGATGGATGCCGAGGAGGCCGAGCGCAGCGGGCTCGCGAGCCGTGTGGTGCCGGTCGCAGACGTGGTGGACGAGGCGGTCGCCGTCGCCGAGCGGATCGCGCATTTCTCAGCGCCCACCGTGGCGCTCGCCAAGGCGAGCGTGAACCGCGCGTTCGAGACCACGCTCACGGAAGGCGTGCTCTACGAGCGGGCGGTCTTCTACGCGAGCTTCGCGACCGAGGACCAGAAGGAAGGGATGGACGCCTTCATCGAGAAGCGCGAGCCGGCCTTCAACAACCGTTAGCGCCGGCTAACGACGCCGGCGCCGTTGACCCGGCCGGCCTGCGTGGTATAAGGCCGCCCGACCACAGGAAAGGCCCTCAGCCATGGCCCATTCGCGCCAGGCCCGCAAGCGGGTTCGGCAGAACAAGCGCCGCGTCGCGGTCAACCGCGCGCGGATTTCACGCCTTCGCACCTTCGTCCGCCGGGTGGAGGAAGCCATCGCGAGCGGCGACAAGCGCCAGGCGGAGGAAGCATTGCGCGCGGCCCAGCCGGAGATCATGCGCGGCGCGCAGAAGGCGGTGCTGCATCGGCGGACCGCGGCACGCAGGGTCTCGCTGCTCGCACGCCGCGTGGGCGCGCTCTCCGACAGCTAGAGAGGGCCTGCGCCGCGGGAGCGGCGGTTCTCATTTTCGCTCCTGGCGGGACGGCTCGTCCGCCCATAGGCCCGGCCATGCTGACGCCGCGAAACATGCCGTTCAAATTCCGGTTATGCCGCCAACCGATTGGCTCTCTGCCTTCACTCTCACAGCCAACATTGCGACGGAAATGTGACACGCAAATTTCGCGACGGTTCCGCTTTCGGACCCGTTGCCAGCCTCGATTCCGCGCTTTAGCCTAAGCGTCACATGCCGCCCGGAGGAGGCGCCGGCGGTATGTAAAGCAAAAACCACTGACGTTAACAACGGCGAGGCAAGCTTGGCTTGTCGGGGAAGGGAGACCCACCGCCGCACCGAGAAGCGCGACGCAATGCAAGAACATACATGGGGTCAAACAAGTCCAGAAATAGAACATATCGCTCGTGTGCGAGCGATAGTCAGGATTGTGATATCGGCTTCGAGATCGCCTGCCGCCGCGACGAGACGTGTTGGCAGGGGTCGCGGCGCCTGCTGAGGGAGAGCCAACGATGACTGACGGCCTTCCGCCACGGGACCGCGACACGCAAGCCGATTGGGAGAGGATCCGGGCGCGACTTCGCGCTGAATTGGGCGACGCCACCTTCGCGAGCTGGCTGGCGCCACTCACCTTGGTCGACGTCGACGGTGAGGAGGTCACCCTAGGCGTAGCCACGCGGTTCCTCCGCGATTGGATCGAATCGCACTATGCGGATCGCATCGCATCGCTTTGGGCTGAGCATCGGCCAGGTATCCAGGACGCCCGCATCGTCATTCATGGGGGCCTGCCGCCGGAAGCGGATGGCAAGCCGCGTGCGGCCGGCGAGCGGCCCCTGGCGCGGCGCGACGGCGCCGTGGGCTCGCGTGCGCATGACGAGCGGCTGGATGGCCTCGGCTCGCCGCTCAATAACCGTTACACCTTCCGGGAATTCGTGGTCGGCGAAAGCAACGAACTCGCCCACGCCGCCGCGCAGCAGGTGGCCGGCGTCGACCATCTTCCGTTCAACCCGCTCTACCTCTATGGCGGCGTCGGGCACGGCAAGACCCACCTTCTGCACGCCATCGCGTGGTGCATTCGCGGCCGCGAGCCGTCCCGGCGCGTCCTCTACCTCTCCGCCGAACGGTTCATGTATCGCTTCGTTCAGGCGATCCGGCGAAAGGACACCGTGGCGTTCAAGGAGCGGCTGCGTTCGGCCGATGTGCTGTTGATCGACGACATCCAGTTCATCTGCGACAAGGACAGCACGCAGGAGGAGTTTCTCCACACGCTCAACGCGTTGCTCGACCATCGTTGCCAGGTGGTGGTCTCTGCCGACCGCGCACCCTCTCGGCTAGACGGGATGGAAGAGCGGCTCAAGTCTCGTCTGGCAGGCGGCCTTGCGGTCGACATCCTGCCCGCGAACTACGAGCTCCGCCTCGGCATCCTGCGGGAAAAAGCAAGGCCACTGGGCATCGCCGACGCACCGCTCGAAGTGATGGAGTTCCTGGCCCGGCACATCACCTCCAACGCGCGCGAGCTGGAGATGGCGCTCAACCGTATCGCCGCCCACGCCGCGCTTCTTGGCAGCGCAATCACGCTGCAGACGACCCAGTGGGTGCTGCGCGACGTTCTCGAGGCGAAGGAGCAGAAGATCACCATCGAGGATATCCAGCGTCTGGTCGCCGCGCACTACAACATCAAGCCGGCGGAGCTCTCCTCCAACCGGCGCTCGCAGGCGGTGGTGCGGCCGCGCCACGTGGCGATGTACCTCGCCAAGCAGCTCACGTCCCGCTCGCTGCCGGAGATCGGCCGCAAGTTCGGCAAGCGCGACCACACCACGGTCCTGTACGCGATCCGCCGCATCGAGGAGTTGCGGCCCAAGGACCCCGCCCTCGACGAAGACGTGGAGCATCTCAGGCGAAGCCTCGAAGAGCCGGACAGCTGACAGCGAATATGCGGAGAGTTGCACGGCAAGGGTTGGCGCGTGACGCCCGCGCCCCGATAATTCGCCGGTAAGGCTGCGATTTCCGCCACTTCTCCGCTATAATACGCGCTGATTCGGCGACGATTCAGGGTCTCCCTCGAGCATGAAACTCACGATCGAACGCTCCACGCTGCTGAGCTCTCTGGCGCACGTGCAAAGCGTCGTCGAACGGCGCAACACGATCCCGATTCTCGCCAACGTGCGCATCGATGCGCAGGGGAGCGATCGCCTGCGACTCACCGCGACCGACATGGACCTTGCCGTCGTCGACGAGGCCGAGGCCGCCGTCGAGCAGGAAGGCGCGGTGACCACGACCGCGCTCACCCTCTACGACATCGTCCGCAAGCTGCCGGACGGTGCGCAGGTCTCGATGACTCTCGACGGGAGCGACGGTGGGCAGCTCGACGTGGTCTCGGGGCGCTCGCGCTTCCGCCTCTCGTGTCTGCCCATCGCCGAGTTTCCGGTGATGGCCGACGACGATCTGCCCTATTCATTCGAGCTGCCGCGGGATCATCTGCGGCGCCTGATCGACAAGACCCGCTTCGCCATCTCGACCGAAGAAACTCGCTACTATCTCAACGGCATCCACCTTCATAAGGCCGAGGACCAGGAGGGAATTGCGCGGCTGCGCGCCGTCGCCACCGACGGCCATCGGCTCTCCTGCGCCGACGTGGCGCTGCCCGAGGGGGCGGCGGACCTGCCGGCCGTGATCGTGCCGCGCAAGACCGTGGCCGAAGTGCGCAAGCTGATCGACGATGGCGACAACCCGGTGTCCGTCGCGCTCTCCGAGACCAGGATCCGCTTCGAAGCCGGCGATGCCCAGCTCACCTCGAAACTGATCGACGGCTCGTTCCCCGACTACGAGCGGGTGATTCCGCGCGGCAACCAGAACGTGATGACGGTGGCGAGCGGCAGTTTCGCCGAGGCCGTGGACCGGGTCTCCTCGATTTCCACGGACCGCTCCCACGCCATCAAGCTCTCCATCCGCTCAGGGGCGGTGACACTCACGGCCAACAGCCCCGATACAGGGACCGCGACCGAAGAGCTCGATGCCGACTATGGGGCCGAGCCGCTCGATATCGGCCTCAACGCGCGCTATGTGCTCGATGTCTCCGGGCAGATCGAGAGCGATTCGATCCGCTTCTTCTTCGGCGATGCCGGCTCGCCGTCACTGGTGCGGGACACCGGCGATTCCGGCGCGCTCCACGTCATCATGCCGCTCCGCGTCTAGCCCGGATATCTCTTCAATGTCACGGCCTGCGTCGCTCCCAGGTGTTCGATCCGCAAGAAGCGGGCCGAAGAGCGTATCGGGGAATACGGTTGAGGCCCGCGACGCTGTGGGCGGGCGCCTGGGCGCGACCCGAAGGGCGGCGCTGTCCGGTCGACAGGGTTCGTCAAGTCGCTTGCCCGATGTCCCTGCATCGCGCTTCGCGACATTCCTGCCCTGTCGGCCGGACAGCGCCGCGCAAACCATGACCTTGGTGAGAAAGCCGGGCTAAGTGACCGTCCAGACCCCACAAGCCGTGGCCGGGCGGGCGGCACCGACGCCGGCGACCGCCCGCCACGCTCTCACCCGGCTCACGCTCGGCGACTTCCGCAGCTACCGCGCGGTACGCCTTGACATGGACCGGCGGCCGCTGGTGCTGACCGGCCCCAACGGCGCCGGCAAGACCAACCTGCTGGAAGCGGTCTCATACCTCTCGCCGGGCCGG
Source organism: Rhodospirillales bacterium (assembly GCA_028818565.1). Lineage (GTDB taxonomy): Bacteria > Pseudomonadota > Alphaproteobacteria > UBA828 > UBA828 > WTGU01. The sequence goes on from JAPPNV010000086.1 coordinate 4,770, forward strand.
GGGCTCAGGGGTGCGCGGCTCGCCGATGTCGCACACGTGGGCGGTCCGGACGCGGCCCCTGCCGAGGCGTGGTCGGTTGCCGGCATGCTGAGCGGCGACGGCGGCGAGACCGCCCTGGGCTCTGGCTGGCGGGCGCCGGCCGAGGCAGGAGAGGTGGAACGCCGCGCCGTCAGGATCGACGGCGCCACGGCTTCGGGGCCGGCGGCGCTGGCCGAGCACGTCGGCATGGTCTGGCTCACGCCCTCGATGGACCGGCTGTTCTCGGGTCCACCGGCGGAGCGGCGGCGCTTTCTCGACCGGCTGGTGTTCGCCATCGACACCGGCCACGCCGCGCGGGTCCAGCGCTACGACCGCGCGCGCCGCCACCGCGCCCGGCTGCTGCGCGCGGGTACCAGCGACGAAGCGTGGCTCGGCGCGCTCGAGCGCAGCATGGCGGAGAACGCCGTGGCCATCGGCGCGGCGCGTCTCGATCTCGCCATGCGGCTCGAGCAATTCCTGCCTGCCAATGCGGCGCCCTTCCCGAGGATTACGCTCGGGGCGGACGGGCTGGTCGAGCGCTGGCTCGCGGACTCGCCCGCGCTCGCGGTGGAGGAGCGGTTCAGGGAGCACCTTGCGGCAAGCCGCCGGGCAGAGGCCGAGGGCGGCACCGTGGACGGGCCGCAGCGGAGCGACCTGATCGTCACCGACCGGGACCGCGGCATGGCGGCGGAGCAATGCTCCACCGGCGAGCAGAAGGCGATGCTGATCGCGCTCGTGACGGCCCATGCCCGCCTCGTGGAGCGCCAACGCCGTTGCGCGCCGGTGCTGCTGCTCGACGAAATCGCCGCACACCTGGACGAGAGCCGCCGGCGCGCGCTGTTCGAGATCATCCTCGATGTCGGCGCCCAGGCCTGGCTCACCGGCACCGAGCCGGGCGTCTTCCGCCCACTCGGCGCGCACGCGCAGTTCTTCACCGTGCGGCCCGGCACGGTCGAAGGCGAGTAGATCGCATGGCCGACCCCGCCCCGCGCGGCCCCACCGCAGCCAGGGACTACGGCGCCGGGTCCATCACGGTCCTGCGCGGCCTCGATGCCGTGCGCAAGCGGCCGGGCATGTACATCGGCGACACCGACGACGGCTCCGGCCTGCACCGCATGGTGTACGAGGCCGTCGACAACGCCGTGGACGAGGCGCTGGCGGGCTACTGCGAGCACATCCACGTGGTGCTCGGCGCCGACGGCTCGGCGTCGGTGAGCGACGACGGGCGCGGGGTCCCCACCGATATCCACGAGGAGGAGGGCGTCTCCGCCGCCGAGGTCATCATGACCAAGCTGCATGCCGGCGGAAAGTTCGACCAGAGCACCTACAAGGTCTCGGGCGGGCTCCACGGCGTCGGCGTCTCGGTGGTGAACGCGCTTTCGGAATGGCTGGAGCTCCGCATCCGCCGCGACGGCACGGAATATGAAATGCGCTTCGCCGGCGGTGAGCCGGAGGCGCCGCTCCGTGTCACTGGGGAGACCGCCGAGCGCTCGGGCACACGCGTGACCTTTTTGCCGTCGAATCAGATCTTTACCAAGACGGAGTTCGATTTCGACGAGCTGGAGCATCGTCTGCGCGAGCTCGCCTTCCTCAACGCCGGCCTGCACATCACGCTGCGGGACGAGCGCGCGGCCGAACCCAGGCTCGCGACCTTCCACTACGAAGGCGGCATCGAGGCGTTCGTCGGCTATCTCGACCGCGCCAAGCAGTCTCTCGTCGGCGACGCCATCATGATCCAGGACCGCCGCGGCGACATCATCATCGAGGCCGCGCTGCAGTGGAACGACAGCTACCACGAGACGGTCCTCTGCTTCACCAACAACATCCGCCAGTCCGACGGCGGCAGCCATCTCGCGGGCCTCCGCGCGGCGCTGACCCGTGCGGTCAACGGCTACGCCGCCCAGAGCGGCATCGCAAAGCGCGAGAAGGTCTCGATCACCGGCGACGACGCCCGCGAGGGGCTCACCTGTATTCTCTCGGTCAAGGTGCCCGATCCCAAATTCTCCTCCCAGACCAAGGAGAAGCTGGTGAGCTCCGAGGTCAAGCCGGTGGTGGAAGGGATCGTCGGCGAGGGGCTCGGCCAGTGGCTGGAGGAGCACCCGACCGAGGCCCGCTCGGTCGTCGCCAAGGCGGTCGAGGCCGCGGCGGCGCGGGAGGCCGCGCGGAAGGCGCGCGACCTGACCCGGCGCAAGAGCGCGCTCGAGGTCACGAGCCTGCCGGGCAAGCTCGCAGACTGCCAGGAGCGCGACCCCAGCCGCTGTGAGCTCTTCCTGGTCGAGGGCGATTCCGCCGGCGGCTCCGCCAAGCAGGCGCGCAACCGCCGCAACCAGGCGGTGCTGCCGCTGCGCGGCAAGATCCTCAATGTCGAGCGCGCCAGGCTCGACAAGATGCTGAGCTCGGCCGAGATCGGCACCATCATCACCGCGCTCGGCACCGGCATCGGCTCGGAAGACTTCGATCTGGCGAAGCTGCGCTACCACCGCATCGTCATCATGACCGACGCCGACGTGGACGGCTCGCACATCCGCACGCTGCTGCTCACGTTCTTCTACCGCAACATGGAGGCGCTGATCCGCGCTGGCCATCTCTACATTGCCCAGCCGCCGCTCTACCGGGTGAAGCGGGGGGCGAGCGAGATCTATCTGAAGGACGACCGCGAGCTCGAGGACCATCTCATCGCCGCCGGGCTGGAGGACGCGGTGCTCGCGCTTCACGGCGGCGCGGAGCGCTCGGGCAACGATCTGCGCGCCATTGTCGACACGGCGCGCGACACCACGGCGCTGGTCAAGGCGCTCACCCGTCGTGTGGCGCAGCATATCGTCGAGCAGGCGGCGATCGCCGGCGCACTCAGGCCGGACATCCTTGCCGACGCGGCGCAATCGACGCCTACCGCAGCGTATATCGCGGGCCGGCTGGACGCGCTCGCGCCGGAGATTGAGCGGGGCTGGCAGGGTGACGTCCACGACACCCCTGCCGGCCCGGCCTTCCGCTTCTCGCGCACGCTGCGCGGCGTGACCGAGAGCCACATGATCGACCAGGTCCTGATCACGACGCCGGAGGCGCGGCGCCTCGATACCTTCGCGGAACCGCTGCAGGAGGTCTACAGCCACCCCGTCCAACTGCGGCGCAAGGAGACCGAGACCGAGGTCAACTCGCCGAGCGCGCTGCTGGAGGCGGTCTACGCGGCCGGGCGCAAGGGCCTCACCATCCAGCGCTACAAGGGCCTCGGCGAGATGAACCCCGAGCAGCTTTGGGAGACCACCCTCGACCCCGAGGTGCGGACCTTGCGACAAGTGGAGATCAAACAGGCGCAGGAGGCGGAGGAGATCTTCTCCACCCTCATGGGCGAAGTCGTCGAGCCACGCCGCGAATTCATCCAGCAGAACGCGCTCAAGGTCGTCAATCTCGACGTCTGATTTCGCGCTCCCAGCCGGCTGATGGCATCGCGCCGCCGCACGCCGCCGCCGAAGCGGCCCCGCAAACCGGCAAAGAAGTCCGCCCGCGCAAAGGCGAAAAAACCCAGCGGTGCCAAGGCCAAGGCAGCCGCCAAAAAGCCGAAGGCAGCGCCGAAAACACCCAGGGCGGCGCCAAAGAAACCGAAATCGGGCGGCTCCGCGCGCAAGACGGCGGGCGCCAGGCCGCGCGGGCGGGCGAAGTCGCCGGCGCGACGGCGGCTTCGCTGGCGCATCGCCAAGTGGAGCGCCGTCTTCGTCCTCTGGCTCGTGGTACTGGGCGCCGTCTTCGTCGGCTACTACGCGCACGACCTGCCCGATACCGAGCACCTCACCGGGCCCGAGACCCCGCTCTCGATCACCGTGCTGGCGGCGGACGGCTCCGAGGTCGCCACGGTGGGAGAGATGTGGGGCGAGCTGGTGCCGGTCCAGGAGATGGCGCTGGTGCTGCCCCAGGCGGTTCTCGCGATCGAGGACCGGCGCTTCTACACCCACGGCGGAATCGATGCCTTCGGCGTGATCCGCGCGGCCTGGCAGAACGCGGTCGAGGGCCGCGTGGTGGCCGGCGGCAGCACGATCTCCCAACAGGTGGCGAAACTGGTGTTCCTGTCGCCGGAGCGCACCGTCAGGCGCAAGATTCAGGAGGCGATGCTGGCCTTCTGGCTGGAGCGCGAGTTCACCAAGGAAGAAATCCTCACGATCTACCTCAACCGCGCCTATTTCGGCGCCGGCGCCTACGGCGTCGACGCGGCGGCCAGGCGCTATTTCGGCCGCTCGGCGCGCGATGTCGGCGTGGCGCAGGCCGCCATGATCGCGGGCCTGCTGAAGGCACCGTCGCGCTACAGCCCCGCCAACGACCTCGCGTTGGCGCGCAAGCGCGCGGGCGTCGTCGTGGATGCGATGGTCGATGCCGACTTTCTCACCGACGGCGAGGGATTGGCCGCAAGCGAGCGCGCGCGGACCCTCACCGTGACCCCGCGAAGCGGTCCGGCGGCGGGCTATTTCGTCGATTGGGTGCGCGAGCAGGTACCGGGCTATGTCGGGCGCGACCACGGGGCGCTGCGGGTGTTCACCACCCTCGAGCCCAAGCGCCAGCGGGCGGCGCAGGCGGCGCTTGCCAAGACCCTGGCTGCCGCCGGCAAGAGCCGCAGCATCGGGCAGGGCGCCCTGGTCGCCCTGGATGAGAACGGCGCCGTACGCGCCATGGTGGGCGGGCGCGACCACGCCAAGAGCGTGTTCAACCGGGCGACGCAGGCAAGGCGCCAGCCGGGCTCAGCCTTCAAGACGGTTGTCTATCTTGCAGCCATCGAGGAGGGGCTCGAGCCCGACGACAGGGTCGAGGATGCGCCCATTACCGTCGGCGGCTGGTCGCCCCGCAACTACGACGACGAATACCGGGGCCCGGTGACGGTGCGGGAGGGTTTTGCGCGCTCGATCAACACGGTAGCCGTGAGGGTGGGCCTCAAGGCAGGCGTGAAGGGCATTCACGAGACCGCACGGCGGCTCGGGATCGAGAGCACGCTCCCCGCCGATGCGAGCATCGCGCTCGGCACCGGCGAGGTCACGCTGCTGGAGCTGACCTCGGCCTATGCGGCACTCGCCAACGGCGGGGCGCGGGTGCTGCCCCACGGCATCGCGGAGATCCGCAACCGCGCGGGCGACGTGCTCTACAGCCGGGCGGGCTCCGGCGCCGGCCGCGCGGCCGATAGCGCCGCGGTGGCCGCGATGCGCGACCTGCTCAGCGCCGCCGTGGCAGAGGGCACCGGCCGCGCCGCCCGGCTGCCGCAGGGTTTTGGCCCGGCCTACGGCAAGACCGGCACCAGCCAGAAGTTCCGCGATGCGTGGTTCGTCGGCTGGGCCGGAGGGCTCGTCGCCGGCGTCTGGCTCGGCAACGACGACGGCAGTCCCATGGACGAGGTGACCGGCGGCAGCTATCCGGCCGAGACCTGGCGCGCGTTCATGGCCGACGCGCTGCGGTAGCTCTTTCGCTCACGGCAGCTGGCCGTCCTGCGATTCCGCGCGCCTCCGTCAAGGACGGACGCGCTCTAAACGCGGTGTCGACTTACGCGCGGTCGATCAGGTGGATGAAGGAGCCTGAGACCGTGCCCACGCTCATGCCGGCGTGGCCGAGTTGCTGACCCGTGGCGTCCTGGGTCGAGAACAACGGCTGCTCCGCCTCTTCGGAGACCACGCGGCAATAGTGGAATTCGTGACCGCGAAAGCGCGCGCCTGCCTTGCCGAGCGGGCCGTCGGCGGCGAGCCGGGCGTGGCGATAGCCGAGCGAAAGGCGACGCCCCTGAAAGCTGGTCTCCAGCGGCAGTAGTCCGGCCATGGCGTGGCGCCGGCCGTCGGCGTCGGTGAGGCCCCGACCCAGCACCATGTAGCCTCCGCATTCGCCGAAGACGGCGACGCCGCGCGCCGCAGCCGCCCGCAGCCCGTCGAGAAAGCGCGCGGCATCGGCGATGCGCACCGCGTGCAGCTCCGGGTAACCGCCCGGCAGGTAGATCGCGTCAGCGTCCGGTTCGGGCGCCTTGTCCGCCAGCGGCGAGAAGGGCACGACCGCCGCGCCGGCAGCCCGCCAGTCCTCCATCAGCGCGTCGTAGCAGAAGCCGAACGCCGCATCGCGCGCCACCGCAATTCGTTGACCCAAGGGCGGGATCGCCGCACCCGGCGCGGTCCCGGAGGCGATCTGGAGCGGGCGTGCCAAGGACGCGAGGGTATCAATATCGACCGACCGCGCGACGATCGCAGCGGCGTCCTCCGCCCACGATACGTCACTCTCACAGGCTTGCACGAGGCCGAGGTGGCGCGAGGGCAGGCTCAGCGCTTCGTCTCGCGGCACCGCACCGAGAACCGGCACGGATCGCGCTTCGAGAGCATCGCGCAGCAGCCCCTCGTGCGCCGCACCGGCCACCCGGTTGAGGATGACGCCGGCGACCGTCACGTCCGGGCGGTGACCCGCGAAGCCTTCCGCGAGCGCCGCCACCGAGGCGCCCTGGCCGCGGGCGTCCACCACCAGCAGCACGGGCAGGCCCAGCCGGGCCGCGAGGTCGGCTGTGGAGCCTGTGCCGTCGCGGGCGCCGTCGAAGAGGCCCATCGCGCCCTCACCGATCACCAGGTCGGCGCCCGCTGAGAGCGCCGAGACGCGGTGCGCCAGCGTCTCCGGCCGCATCCCCCAGGGATCGAGGTTGACGCAGTCATGGCCGGTGGCCATGCGGTGATAGCCGGGGTCTATGTAGTCGGGGCCCGCCTTGAAGGCGCGGACGGCCAGGCCGCGCTCGCGAAAATGCGCCAGAAGAGCCGCGCACAGCACGGTCTTGCCGCTGCCCGACGTCGGCGCGGCGAGAACTAACCCGGAGGCCACGTCGGTTCAGCCGGTGAGCTCGCGCTCGATCTCGAGAGCGATCTGGGTGGGCCCCTGGGTCGGCAGGTAATGCTGGATGAACGTGCCGTCCGGCCCCATCAAGTAGAACAGCGACGTGTGGTCGACTTGATAGCTCGTATCGTCCGGCCCGTCTGCCTGCGAGCGCCGGGTGATGCCGAAGGACTGGAGCGCCTGCGCCACCTGCACGTCCGAGCCGGTGAGCCCGATCAGGCCGGGGAGCTGCGCGACATAGGCGGCAAGCTTTTCCACCGTATCGCGCTGCGGATCGACCGTGACGAATATCGGCTGCACCGTCTTGCCCTGGGCCTCCAGATCCTCCACCACCTGCGTCATGACCAGCATGGCGGACGGGCACACGTCGGGGCACCAGGTGAAGCCGAAATAGTAGAGCGAAAACGTGCCGTGGAAGTCTTCGTCGGTGCGCGGCGTGCCAGTGTGGTCGACCAGCTCGAAATCGCCGACGACCTGATCCGGCGAGACCGCCATGCGCGAGACGTGACTCTGATCCATGGGGCCGAAAAGCGAGCCCGAGCCATCCATCTGCGTGTAAATCAGGATCGCGCCGATCACCAGGATCCAGATCAGCGGGTTGCGTCCCAGGGGCGACTGCCTGCCGCCGCCACGCCCGGGCTGCTGGTCGCCGCCGCCACCGGACGGCGGACCCATGCCGAATTTGCCGAGTTCTTTCCACATGAGCAGATTCGCGTTCTAGGGGCGCCTCCGGGGCGCCAGACTATCCCTGCGATGCCCTACGCGGCAAAAGGATTCGATCCCTTGTTTCTCCTCAACCGGCGGCGCGGCGCCAGTGCCGGGCAAGCGCTTCGGCCGCCTCGGCCCGCGCCTCGACCGTCGCCGCCGGGTCCAGCGCCCGGCGTAGCCGCACCACGTCGCCCACGACGACCAGGCAGGGCGCTTCGATGCCCCCACGCTCGGCCGCCGCCGCCGCCTCGGCCAGCGGGGCCTCGACCACGCGCTCGGCCCCTGTGGTGGCGTGGCTGATGAGCGCCACCGGCGTTTCGCCCGGGAGGCCGCTCCGGGTCAGCCGCGCGGCGATGGCGTCGAGCTGGCGGAGCGCCATGTAGAAGATCAGCACCGGCGCGCCTTGCGCGATGGCCTGCCAGTCCAGCGCGTCCGGCACGCCGCCTCCGGCATCGTGGCCGGTGAGCAGCGTCACCGCCGAGTTCGTGGTGCGATGGGTCATCGGAATGCCGGCCGCCGCCAGGCCGCCGGCGGCTGCGGTGACGCCCGGCACCAGGCGAAAGGGAATGCGGGCCGCGGCAAGCGCCAGCGCCTCCTCCCCGCCCCGGCCGAAGACGAAGGGATCGCCGCCCTTGAGGCGCAGAACGCGCTGCCCCTGCCGGGCGAGGCGTATCAGCCGGCCGCAGATGTCCGGCTGGCGTGCGGACGGCTTGCCGCCGCGCTTGCCGGCGTATTCGAGCGCGGCCCCGGGCCGGGCCAGCGCCAGAATCTCGGGCGAGACCAGGGCGTCGTAAACGACGCAATCGGCCTCGGCCAACGCGTTCGCGGCGTGGAGCGTGAGCAGGCCCGGATCGCCGGGGCCCGCGCCGACGAGCCAGACGGAGCCCGGCTCGATCGCGGGTAGCGCGGGCCTGCGCGGGCGGGGGGAGGGGTCGTCCATTGCCGCACTCTACACCGGTCGGCGGACCAAACTACACGGGTAGACCGCCCACGCGGTATAACCGGCACAATGACGGCACGATCGGGCAGAGCCGGCGAGCTTCGGCGGGGCTGGACCACCGGCGCCTGCGCCGCGGCGGCGACCCGCGCGGCCTACACGGCGCTGGTCACCGGGCGCTTCCCCGACCCGGTTTCGGTGACGCTGCCGGGCGGCCAGGAGCCCTCCTTCCCGCTGGTGGTGGCTGAGTCCGGCCCGCACCACGGGCATGCCGGCGTGCGCAAGGATGCGGGCGACGACCCGGACGTGACCCACGGCGCGCTGGTCGAATCCTGGGTGAGGCCCGCGCCCGCAGGTGCCGGCATCGTCTTCCGAGCGGGCGAGGGGGTCGGCATCGTGACCAAGCCCGGCCTCAGCCTCGCGGTGGGCGAGCCCGCGATCAACCCGGCGCCCCGCAAGATGATCGCGGCGATGCTGGGCGACCTCGCGCCCGCGCTGGGCGGGCCGGCCGATGTCTCCGTCACCATTGCCATTCCGGACGGGCGCCGGCTTGCGCGCCAGACGATGAACGGCCGCCTCGGCATCGTCGGCGGCCTCTCGGTGCTGGGCACGTCCGGCATCGTCAAGCCCTACTCCTGCGCCGCGTGGATCGCCTCGATCCGGCAAGGGATCGACGTGGCCGCCGCCGCCGGCGCCCCCCACCTCGCGGCCGCGACGGGCCGGGTCTCGGAGCAGGCGGCGCAGGCGCTCTACGGTCTCGACGAAGCCGCGCTGATCGATATGGGCGATTTCGTGGGCGCGACGCTGAAGCTGATCCGGCGCAAGCCGGTGCCGCGGCTCACCATCGCCGGCGGCTTCGGCAAGATCAGCAAGCTCGCCGACGGCCACATGGACCTGCACTCGCAGCGCAGCAGCGTGGACCGCGCGGGCCTTGCCCGCCGCCTCGCTGCTCTCGGTGCATCGGAGGCGACGCTTACGCAAGCCGAGGCCGCCGGCTCGGCCGGCGCAATTCTGCAGATCGCGATCGAGGTCGGCCTTCCGCTCGCCAATACCATCGCCGCCGAGGCCCGCGCCGTGGCCGAGGCCGCGCTCGGCGGCGCCCGGCCTCTGCCCCGCATGGATGTGCTCATCGTCGACCGCACGGGCTGCATCGTTGGCCGCGCGGGCTCCTGAGCGGCTGCTGATTTTGGGCGGCACGGCCGAGGGCCGTGCCCTCGCTGCGGCGGCAGCGGCGCGCTTTGGCCCCTCCCTCACAGTGATTTCGGCGCTGGCGGGCCGCACCCGCGCGCCAATCTTACCCGCCGGCGAAGTCCGGATCGGCGGCTTCGGCGGGGCCGACGGCCTGGCCGCGTATCTCAAGGAGGAGCGGATCGACCTGCTCATCGACGCCACCCACCCCTACGCCACGCGCATCTCGGCGCAGGCGGGCGAGGCGGCGGCGCAGGCGGGGACGGAACGCCTGGTGCTGGTGCGACCGCCCTGGCAACCCGTGCCGGGCGACCGCTGGATCGATTCCGCCACCGTGGAGGAGGCGGTCGGGGCGATTCCGGCGGAGGCGGAGCGCGTGTTCCTGACCGTGGGCGTCCGCTCGCTCGCGCCCTTCGCCGCCCGCCCCGACCTCTGGTACCTGGTGCGGCTGGTGGACGAGCCGGCGGCGCCGATCCCGCTCGTCCGCCACCGGCTGATCTGCGCCCGCGGGCCGTTCGCGGAGGAAGATGAGCGCGCGCTGCTGGAGGCCCACGGCATCGACTGCCTGGTCACCCGTGCGAGCGGCGGCGATGCGACGGCGGCCAAGCTCGCTGCGGCGCGGGCGCTCGGCCTGCCCGTGGTGATGGTGTGCCGCCCGCCGCCGCCGCGCGGCCCCAGTGCGCCCTCGGTCGAGGATGCGCTGACCTGGATCGCAGAGCGCCTCGGAGAGACGTAATCAGGCCTTCTTGCGCGGGCGCAGGACGTGGTGATGGGCGGGGTCGTAGAGTTGGCTTTCGTCGAATTCGGGCGCGTCCAGGGCTTGGCCGACCAGGATCAGCGCCGTCCGCGTGAGGCCGAGGGCCTTCACCTTGTCCCGGATGGTGCCGAGGGTGCCTCGCACGATACGCTCGTCGGGCCAGCTCACGCGGTAGGCGACAATGGTGGGGCACCCCGCGCCGCGATGGGGGATCAGCGCCCGGGTCACGTTCGCGAGATTGTTGATGGAGAGGTGGATGGCCAGCGTCCCGCCGCCTGCGGCGAGCTGCTCCAACCGCTCGTCGTCGGGCATGGAGGACGCACGCACGGCGGTCCGCGTCAGAATCACGGTCTGGGCGATGCCGGGGAGCGTGAGCTCCTGCTTCAGCGCCGCCGCAGCCGCCGCGTAAGCCGGCACGCCGGGGGTCACGTCGTAAGGAATGCCGAGGCGGTCGAGGCGGCGCATCTGCTCGGCGATGGCTCCGTAAAGGGAGGGGTCGCCGGAATGGAGCCGCGCGACCTCGTGGCCCTCGGCCGCCGCCTGCTGCATCTCGGCGATGATCGCGTCGAGGTCGAGCGGTGCGGTGTCGACGATGCGCGCACCCGCCGGCGCCTCGTCCAGGATCATGGGCGGCACCAGGGAGCCCGCGTAGAGCACCACCTGGCAGCGGCGCAGCAGGGTGAGCCCGCGTACCGTGATCAGATCAGGCGCACCGGGGCCCGCGCCGATGAAGTGGACCGTCACGCGCGCTCCGCCGCGCGCGACGCCGATGCTTGGTCTGCCGCCGCCCCGCCCGCCCGGTAGCCGCGAGGGGTGTAGAGCCACGCCCGTCCGCCGCGGTCCAGACGCCGGGTCTGGCTGCTGCCGACGACGATGACGGTGAGCATGTCGACCGCGCCGGTATCGAGGGCGTCCAGGGTGGTGAGCGCGACGCTCTCGCCCTCGCGTCCGAGATTGCGGGCGAGGACCACGGGGCAGTCGGGCGGCCGGTGGGCGGCGAGAATCTCCCGTGCTTGCGTTAGCTGGATGCGCCGCCGCCCCGACGCCGGGTTGTAGAGCGCCACCACGAAGTCCGCCTCGGCGGCGGCCCGGAGCCTCTGCGCGATCGTGGACCAGGGCGTCAGCAGGTCGGAGAGCGAGATGGCGCAGAAATCGTGGCCGATGGGTGCGCCGGCGCGCGCGGCGGCGGCCTGGAGCGCGCTGATGCCGGGCTCCACCGCTAGCTCGATGCCACGCCATCGTTGCTCGACGTCCGGCGCGTCCAGCAGCTCGAAGAGGAGCGAGGCCATGCCGTAGACCCCGGCATCGCCCGAGGAGACCAAGGCGACGCGGCGGCCTTCTGCGGCGAGCGCGAGGGCGACGCGGCAGCGCTCCTCCTCCGCGCCGATGGGGAAGTCGTGGCGTGCGCAGCCCGGCGGCAGCGGTTCCAGCAGGTCGAGGTAGCGGCCGTAGCCCACGAGTTCGGTGGCGCCAGCGATGGCGGCGTCGGCCCCCGGGGTCCGCCACGCCCGCGCGCCGGGGCCGATGCCCACCACCGTGACCCGCCCGCGCCCCCGCCCGCAGCGCTCGGGCTCGATGATCGCGGGTGCTCGGGCGACGGCACAGGTGCCCCGCGCGCTCTTGGTCTTGGGCTGGACCAGCGTGCCGTCCGCGCCGGCGCAGGCCAATGCGGCCGCCTCCGCCACGCCGTGGCAGCCGACGGCGCGGAACACCACGTCAGACGGCGCCGTGAGCCTCGGGGTCTCGCGCTCCAGGGTCGGCGCGTCGAAGAGGCGGAGCGGTACGCTCAGCCAGTCCGCGACGGCGCTCACTGCCGGCTCGTCCGCCTTCAGGTCGAGGGAGGCGACGCAGGCGACGGCTTCGGGCGCGAGCCCGCCCGAGGCCAACGTGCGCTCGGCCAGTTGGATCAGCTCGTCGGGCGCGCAGCCGCGCTCGCAGCCCAGGCCGAGAGCCAGGACCGCGGGATGCAGCGTGACGTCGGCCGCATCGTCACCCGGCCCTGTGCGCCGGTCGGTGATGCGGAGGGTGAGGCGGCCCGTGTCCGCGAACGGGGCTCCGTCGGCGGTGAGCCAGTCAGGTGACGCGGCCTCGCTCATGAGGCGCACTGGCTCGCCTGCAAGCAGCGCGGCGGTGACCGCCTTCACCCGCGCACCTTCGCCGAGGCGCCAGCCCGTCGGCGGCGCGTCGAGGGCGAAGCCCAGGGCCGTGTCGCCCGCCGTGGTGATCGCAGCATGGGCGCCGAGGGCATCGGCAATGGCGCGGGCGAGCCGATTGGCACCGTGGTGGCCGCCCAGCAGGGGCACGACGCTCTGCCCGTCGTCCGAGACCGCGAGCACGGGCGGCTCGGCGCCCTTGTCCGCGAGATGGGGGCCGAGCAGGCGGATGAGGATGCCGGCGGCGCAAATGCCGACGATGGGCGTGCCGGCGCGGAACAGGGCGGTGAGATGGGGCGCAAGACGCTCGTACGCGACATCAGTATGTTCTGGGAGCGACACGGGGCCGTGGATCGTCGCGCCCGGCAGAGCGGCCACGATGCGGCGCGCGAGCACCACCTGGCGCGCATCCAGGATCACCACGGCTGGCGGGCTCAGCGCCATGCCGCGCCCCGCTTGTGGACGATGATCATGGAGAAGTAGGGCGCGGGCGGCTCGACCTCCGCCAACGGCATGATCCGCTGCGCGGCCATGGAGGCGCGCTCGACGTAGTGCGCGCGCTGAAGCAGGCCGAGACCGTCGAGCACGCGGCGCACCTTCTCCAGGTGGCGGCCGACCTTGACGATGGCCGCCGCATCGCAGTTGGCGAGCTGGGCGGTGAGCCGCTGGTCGTCGAGGGGCGCCGGGATCACAGTGAGCACATCGTTGCGGGCCGCGAGCGGCAGGCCGAGGGCTGCGGCGCAGGCCATCGGCGAGGAGACGCCGGGGATCACCTCCACTCTGTGGCGCTGGGCCAGGCGCTCGAAGAGGTAGAGGAACGAGCCGTAGACGAAGGGGTCGCCCTCGCAGAGCACCGCCACGTCGCAGCCCGCATCGAGCCGCGCGCCGAGCGTCGCCGCCGCCTCGTCATAGACCTCCGCTGCCGGGAAGCGGCTGGGCTCGAGCGGCATGCGGATGGCGATCTCCTCCTGCCCGCCGGGGAGGTGTGGTGCTGCGATGCTGCGGGCGAGGCTCTCGCCCTCGGGCGGTGCGGGGTAAGCGACCACCTGCGCGCTGCGGAGGGCCTTGAGCGCCTTCAGCGTGATCAGGTCGGGATCGCCGGGACCGACGCCGATGCCGCTGAGCAGGCCGCTCATGGCGGCTTGACCAGCGTGAGTTGCGTCACCGGCATCAGCGGGCGCCAGGCGAGGTGCTTGCCCACCGGCCTCGCGCGCGAGACCGCGAGGCGTGTCATCAAGCCCTCGTGGCGCGCGCACCAATCCGCGAGGACCGCCTCGCCGGCCACGGTGACGGCGTTCGCCACCAGCGTGCCGCCGGGCGCGAGCCTCGACCAGCAAGTCTCGATCAGGCCGCCGACCGTGAGCCCGCCGCCGATGAAGACCGCATTGGGCACGGGCAGCGGCTCCAGCACCTCGGGCGCCGCGCCCTCCCGGACCTCGAGGCGCGGCACGCCGAGGGCCGCGGCGTTGCGGGCGATGCGGGCGCAGCGCTCCGGGTCGCGCTCCACCGCGACCGCTTCGGTGGTGCGCTCGCTCAGGAGCCACTCGATCGCCACCGAGCCCGCGCCCGCGCCCACGTCCCAGAGCAGTGCGCCGGGCCTGGGGTCGAGCGCGCTCAACGTCTGCACCCGGATCTCGCGCTTGGTGAGCTGGCCGTCGTTCTCGAACGCGCGGTCCGGCAGGCCGGGCGCGCCGCGAAAGCGCTTCAGCTTGCCTTCGGCCCGGCATTCCACGGCGATGGTGTTGAAGTCCGGCACCTGCGTCTCGCCCCAGCGGTCGGCGCGTTCGGTGACGCGGGTCTCGTCGGGCCCACCCATGTGGGCGAGGACGGTGAGTGTGCTGGGGCCGTAGCCGACGGCGGTCAGCTGCGCCGCGACCTGCGCCGGCGTCGCTCCGTCGTGGGAGAGCACCAGCAGCCGCTGCCCCGGTGCGAGGTGGGCGCGGATGGTCTCCAGCGGTCGGCCGTGCAGGGTCACGCCCACGGTCTCGTCGGCGCTCCAGCCGAGGCGGGCGCGTGCGAGGCTGAAGGCCGACGGCGCCGGGATCGTCACGATCTCCTCGTCGGGGAAGGCGCGACGGAGCGTCGTGCCGATGCCGAAGCAGAAAGGATCGCCGGTGGCGAGCACGACGACCCGCTGACCGCTCACGGCGCGGATATCGTCCATGGTGTCCGACAGCGGGCGCCGCCAGGTGAGGCGGCGGGCCGTGCCGTCCGGGATCATGGCGAGATGTCGTTCGCCGCCGATCAGCACCTCCGCCCCGTCGATCAGTGCGCGGGCGGTGGGCGCAAGCGCATCCGCCCCCTCCTCGCCGAGGCCGATGACGGTGAGCCAGCCGCTCATGGGCCGCCCTCGGCCTCGGGCGGCGCCGCGAGCGCATTCACCGCCGCCGCCGCGACCGCACTGCCGCCCCGCCGGCCCAGCAGGGTGAGGAAGGGCACGCCGTGGTCCGTGCCCGCGAGCGCGGCCTTGGACTCGCTCGCGCCGACGAAGCCGGGGGGAGTCGCGATGATTGCAGCCGGTGGAGGGGCGCCCTCGGCCAGCAGCTCCAGCAGACGAAAGAGCGCGGTGGGCGCATTGCCTATCACGCAGAGCGCGCCCGCAAGCTGCGGCTGCCAGAGTTCGACCGCCGCCGCGGAGCGCGTGGTCTGGGCGGACGCGGCGCGCTCGGCGAGGCCAGGCGCGCCAAGCGTGCAGATCACCTCGTTGCCCGCTGCGAGCCTCTGGCGCGAGATGCCGGACGCCACCATCCGGCAGTCCGCGAGGATGGGGGCGCCAACGGCGAGCGCACC
This sequence comes from Rhodospirillales bacterium, assembly GCA_028818565.1. Taxonomy (GTDB): domain Bacteria; phylum Pseudomonadota; class Alphaproteobacteria; order UBA828; family UBA828; genus WTGU01. Next base: position 20,149 of record JAPPNV010000086.1, read on the forward strand.
CCGCGCCTTGTCCGCGACATCGGACGAAAAGGCGAGGTCCGCCACCAGATCGGTCATGCCGGACGCGTGCACCATGCGGTAGGCGACGTCCACCAGGTCCGCCGGCAGGCCGGCGACATCGGTTTCCCGCCGGATGATGGCGAAGGAGCGGCGCGTGATCCCGTCCGGGTCGCGCAGATAGTCAGCCGTGGCTGTGGCCGCCATGCCCGTCGGTTCCGTGATCGTGGTGGTGATGGCCGTCTCCGTGGTGATGATGGTGGCCGCCGGCGCGGTCCGCATCGGTGCCGATGCCCTCGACATGGTGATGATGGCCCACCTGGGGCGCGCCGAGGTCGGCCTCATGGCCGATGATCTGCTCGCGGTATTTGCAGAGTTGGCAGTTCATGCGGTTGTCGCCCTCGGGAATCTCCGCGATCCGCGCGAGGAAGGCGTCCACCACCAGCGGGTGGTCGTTGAGATAGGCGGCCTTGCGGAAGGCGATGGCGGGATGAGCGCGGGCGGCAGCATCCACCGCGTCGTAGATGCGCCGCACCAGCACGCCGGTGAAGAGAAAGTAGGGGAAGACCACGATGCGCTGGAAGCCGAAGCCCGCGATTCGCTCCAGCGCCGGCCCGACCAGGGGCGTCGTGACGCCGCTGTAACAAGTCTCCGCCCAGCCGAAGCCCAGGCCCTCCCACAGCATGCGGGTGACCTTGGCGATGTTGCTGTTGGCGTCGGGGTCGGAGGTGCCGCGCCCGACCACGACGAGCAGGCTGTCGGCGGGCGGGGCGTCGCCGGGTTGTTGGGCAGCTTCGATGCGCTCAGCCGCCGCGCGAAGCAGCAGGGGATCAACCGCGAGGTCGCGCCCGTAGCGGATGGCGAGGCCGGGGTTGGCGGCGGCGAAGTCGTTAAGCACCGAGGGGATGTCGTTCTTGGCGTGGCCGGCGGCGAAGAGCATGCCGGGCACGGCGTCGATGGCGGTGGCGCCCGAGTCCCGCATCGCCTCCAGCGTGCTGCCGATGGTGGGGCGCGCGAATTCGAGGAAGCCGTGGCGCACCTGGCGATCCGGCAGCCTCTCCGCGACCACCTCGGCCAGATGCTCGAACTCCGCAACCGCCGCGGCGTCGCGGCTGCCGTGGCCGCAGAGCAGCACCGCCGGCGCGCTCATGACCTGCCTCCATTCGGTCCATTGACCGCGATGCGTGGGCTTTTCATTGTGGACCGATGCTCCTCTTCGCCGCGCCCGACTGGCCGATCGGCCCGGCGGCGCCGTTCATCCTGCTCCTCGCCTTCGCGCTCGATGCGCTGGTCGGCGACCCGCGCTGGTTGCCGCACCCGGTGCGCGCGATGGGCTGGCTCACCGGCCTGCTCGACCGCGCCCTCAACCGGGAGCGGTACGGCGAGGCCATCCGCGTGTTCCTGGGCGGGATGGCGCTGGTATCGGTGGTGGGCGCGAGCGCCGCCGCCGGCTGGGCCATCACAGCCCACGCGGCCACGCTCGGCTGGGGCTGGCTCGCCGAGCTCGCCCTGGTCGCGATGCTGCTCGCGCAGCGCGACATGGCCGATCACATGGTCCGGGTGGCGCGCGCCCTCGATACCGGCGTCGGGCCCGCGCGGGAGGCGGTGCGCCACATCGTCGGCCGCGACCTCCGCGCCCTCGACGAGCACGGCATCGCCCGCGCGGCGATCGAAAGCGGTGCCGAGAACTATTCCGACGGCGTGGTGGCGCCGGCCTTCTGGTACCTGCTGCTCGGCCTGCCGGGGCTCTTCGCCTACAAGGCGATCAACACCATGGACAGCATGATCGGCCACCGCTCGCCCCGCCACCACGCCTTTGGCTGCGCGGCGGCGCGCGTCGACGATGCGGTGAACTGGGTGCCGGCGCGGATCGCGGGCGGGCTGATCGCGCTGGCCGCGCTCGTCGTGCCCGGCGCCCGGCCGGGACGCGCCTTGCGGACCATGGTGCACGATGCCTCCCGGCACAGCTCGCCCAACGCCGGCTGGCCCGAGGCCGCGATAGCGGGCGCGCTGGGCCTCGCCCTGCTGGGCCCACGACAGTACGAGGGCGAGGCGGCGGCCGACGAAGCCTGGCTCGGCGACGGCCGCAGGGATGCGACGGCGGACGATCTCAGGCGCACGGTGTGGGTGTTCGCGGCGGCCTGCGTGCTGGTGGCGCTGCTCACCGCCGCCATCGCCGCCGGGACGGCGCTCGGCACGACGTAGCCGAGGTTCAGCGCGCACGGGCCACCTCCAGCAGGCGGTCGAGGTTGAGATGGGCCTCGAGGTGGGCGCTGAGGGCGTCGAGGGTCTGCTCCACCAGGGCATCGTAGGCGATGCCGGCCGTCTCCCGCCGCCGCAGCCGGCCGAGGAAGGCCTGGCGGAAGCCGTCGGCGGCGAAGAGCCCGTGCAGGTAGCAGCCCATGACCCGGCCGTTCGCCGCCCGCGCACCGTCGGGGCCGCTTTCGAGGCGGATCAGCGGGCGCGCCGTGTCCGGCCCCGTGGTCTCACCCATGTGCATCTCGTAGCCCGCCACTGCCTCGCCGCCCTCGCACGCCGTACCGGACGCGCGGACCAGGCGCTTGCCCGCGCTCATCACCGTCTCGACATCGAGCAGGCCGAGCCCCGGTGTCTCGCCCGGCGGCCCTTCGATTCCGGCGGGATCGGCGACGCGCTGGCCCAGCATCTGATAGCCGCCGCAGAGGCCGACCACCCAGCCGCCGCGCCGCACGTGCGCGGCGATGTCGAGCGCCCAGCCCTCGGCGTGCAGCGCTTCCAGGTCGCTGCGGGTCGCCTTGCTGCCCGGAAGCAGCACGAGGTCGGCATCTCCCGGCAGCGCGCGGCCCGGCGGCACGAGGTCGAGCACGGTATCGGGCTCGGCGCGAAGGGGATCGAGGTCGTCGATATTCGAGATGCGCGGCAGGCGGGGCACGGCGATCTTGATGGCGCGGCCCGGCGTCGCTGTGGCTGCGGGTGCCGCCGGCGTGGAATCCAGGCCAACGCTGTCCTCGGCGGAGAGCAGCCGGGCTGCCTCGAACCAGGGCACGAGACCCAATGCAGCCCATCCGGTCTCCCGCTCGATGATCGTATTGGCGTCGTCGAAGAGCGTGGCATCGCCCCGGAACTTGTTGATGAGGAAGCCCTTGGTGAGCGCGCGCTCCTGAGCCGGCAGCAGCGCCCAGGTGCCGACCAGGCTGGCGATCACGCCGCCGCGATCCACGTCGCCCACCAGCGCGACGGGCACGCGGGCGGCCAGGGCGAAGCCCATGTTGGCGATGTCGTCCTGCCGCAGATTGACTTCGGCCGGGCTGCCCGCACCTTCCACCAGGATCAGGTCGGCGCCCTCGCCCAATCGCTCGAAGCTCTCCAGCACGCGCGGCATCAGCTCGGCCTTGAGCGCGTGGTAGCCCCGCGCGTCGGCGGTGCCGGTGACGCTGCCCTGCACCACGACCTGGGCGCCGTGCTCGCTCTCGGGCTTGAGCAGCACCGGGTTCATGTCGACCGAGGGCTCGATCCCGGCGGCGCGGGCCTGCAGCGCCTGGGCGCGGCCGATCTCGCGCCCGTCGCCCGCGACCGCCGCGTTGTTGGACATGTTCTGCGGCTTGAACGGGCGCACGCGGAGCCCGCGCGCGGCGTAGGCGCGGCAGAGGCCCGCGACCAGCAGGGACTTGCCGACATTGGAGCCGGTGCCCTGAAACATCAGGGCAGGCGGCCTGCGGGCGGTGTCTGCCATCAGAATTCGATGCCCACCTGCGCCTTCACGCCGGCGCGGAAGGGGTGCTTGATCTCGGTCATCTCGGTCACGAGGTCGGCCATCTCGATCAGCGCAGGCTTGGCGTTGCGGCCGGTGACGACGACGTGCTGGCCCGGATCGCGCGCGGCGAGCCCGGCGAGCACCTCGTCGAGGTCGAGATAGTCGTAGCGCAGCACGATGTTGAGCTCGTCCAGCACCACGAGGCGGTAGGAGGGGTCGGCCAGGAACTCCTGGGCCGATTCCCACGCCTTCCTGGCGGCGGCGATGTCGCGCTGGCGGTCCTGCGTGTCCCAGGTGAAGCCCTCGCCCATGACGCGGACGGTGACGAGGTCGGGGAAGCGCTCCAGCACCGCGCGCTCGCCGGTCGCCCACTTGCCCTTCACGAACTGCACCACGCCCACCTTCATGCCGTTGCCGATGGCGCGCGCCGCGAGGCCGAAGGCGGCGGTGGACTTGCCCTTGCCCTTGCCGGTGTGGACGATGAGGAGGCCCTTCTCGATGGTCTTGGTGGCCAGCATGCGCTCGCGCGCGGCCTTGCGCTTGCGCATCTTCTCGGCATGGCGCTGGTCCAGCTCGGCCTCGGTCCGGGTCTCGCGTGGCATCAGAGTGCCTCCTGCCTGCCGTCGCGGAGTGCTGCGAGCAGCGCATGCGCATGGTTCGCGCGGGGCCGCCAGAGGCTCCGCTCCTGCGCCTCCAGCAGCCGCTCGGCAAGCTCCCGCAGCGCCGCCGGGTTGGCGTCGGCCATGAAGTCCCGCACATCATCGTCCGCGACGTAGGCGTCGAACACCGCGTCGAAGTGGTGGTCCTTCACCGCGCCGGTGGTGGCGGCGAAGGCGAAGAGGTAGTCCACGGTCGCCGCGATCTCGAAGGCGCCCTTGTAGCCGTGGCGCATGACACCCTGGATCCACTTGGGGTTGGTCACGCGCGCCCTGACCACGCGGCCGAGCTCGTCGGCAAGCGTGCGGATGCGCGGGTTGTCGGGCACCGAATGGTCGTTGTGGTAGAGCGCGGGCGCCCGGCCGGCGTGGGCCGTCACCGCCGCCGCCAAGCCGCCCTCGAACTGGTAGTAGTCGTCACTGTCCAACAGGTCGTGCTCGCGGTTGTCCTGGTTCTGCACCACCGCCTCGACCGCGCCGAGCCTGCGCTCGAAGAGCTTGTGCTCGGCCGCGCCGCCTTCGCCCGCGCCGTAGGCCCAGCCGCCCCAGGCGACGTAGGCCTGGGCGAAATCGCCGGCATCGGCCCAGCCGCGCTCGTCGATCAGCGCCTGAAGGCCCGCGCCGTAGGCGCCGGGCTTGGAGCCGAAGACCCGGTAGGAGGCGAGGCGCCGCGCGCGGGCCTCGGGCGTGCCGTCCTGGGCCAGCGTCGCGGCATCGGCGGCAACCTTGGCAGCGAGCGGGTTGTCCTCCGGGTCTTCCTCCAGGTCTGCGACCGCGCGCACGGCGGAATCGAAGAGGTCGATCAGGCCGGGGAAGGCGTCACGGAAGAAGCCCGAGACCCGGAGCGTCACGTCCACACGCGGCCGATCGAGCAGGCCGAGCGGCATGATCTCGAAGCCGGTGACCCGGCCGGAGGGCCCCTCCCAGCGCGGCCGCGCACCGATGAGCGCCAAGGCCTGGGCGATATCGTCGCCGCCCGTGCGCATGTTGGACGTGCCCCAGGCGCTGAGCGCCATCGCCCGCGGCCAGTCGCCGTGGGTCTGGGCGTAGTGCTCCACCAGGAGCTGGGCCGATTTCCAGCCGAGCTGCCAGGCCGCGGCGGTGGGCACCTGGCGCGTGTCCACCGAGTAGAAGTTCCGGCCGGTGGGCAGCACGTCCGGCCGCCCGCGGGTGGGCGCGCCGGCGGCGCCGGGTGCCACGAAACGGCCGTCGAGCGCTGAGAGCAGGCCGGCGGTCTCCGCCTCTGCGCTCGCGTCCAGCGCAGGGCCGATGGTCTCCTCAAACTCGCGCAGCACGTCGGCGCTGGCGGCCCATTCGGCGGGCAAGCGAAAAGTGCCGGCGATCAGGCTTGCGGCGAGATGCTCCAGCCGCTCGACGGTATCTCCAGTGCTGCGCCAGGAGGCCCCGTTGGCGAGGGCCTCTGGCCTGGGGCCACGCCAGGGGGCGCCGAGCGGGGCCGAGAGCGGGTCGATGCCGAGGGCGAGATCGTCGGCGAGCGCGCGCAGCAGCGAGGCCTCGCCGGTGCCGGGACCGCGCACGCTCCGCGCAATCGCGCGCAGGAGCTCGATGCGGCGCTCAGGCGCGGGCGCGACGCCGAAGACGTGGAGGCCGTCGCGGATCTGCATCTCCTTGATTTCGCAAAGATAACCGTCGAGCTTGCGAAGCGCGTCGTCGCTGCCGTCGGTGGTCCGGATGCCGCAATCCTGGTCGAGCCCGGCAGACGCGGCAAGCTCCAGGATGCGCGCGCTCAAGGGCGCGCACCGGCGCGGATCGACCGAGGCGGCGTCGAAGAACTCGTCCACCAGCCGCTCCAGCTCCTCCAGCGGGCCGTGGCTGCCGGCGCGGGTGAGCGGCGGCGTCAGGTGATCGACGATCACGGCCGCGCCCCGCCGCTTGGCCTGGCTGCCCTCGCCCGGGTCGTTCACGATGAAGGGATAGACGTGCGGGAGCGGCCCGAGCGCGGCCTCGGGAAAGCACTCGGCGGAAAGCGCGAGCGCCTTGCCCGGCAGCCACTCCACGTTGCCGTGCTTGCCGACGTGCACCACCGCGTGGGCGTCGAACGTCGTCCTCAGCCAGGCATAGAAGGCGAGGTAGCCGTGCGGCGGCGGCAGGTCGGGGTCGTGGTAGCTCTTCTCCGGGTCGATGTTGTAGCCCCGCGCGGGCTGGACCGCGACGACCACATTGCCGAAATGCACGGCAGGCAGCGCGAAGCACCCTGCGGCTGGGCGGAAGAAGGGATCTGCCTCGGGCTCGCCCCAGCGCTCGGCGACCGTCTCCTGCACGGCTTCCGGCAGGGCGGCGAAGAAGCGCGCGTAATCGGCGAGCGGGAGCGTGGTTTCGGCTGGGCGCGTCGCAGCGTCTGCGGCGTTGGTGGGGCCTGCCGTGAGACGGGCCATCAGATGGGCACCATCCGCCGGCGCACCCTCCACTCGGTAGCCGGTATCGGCGAGGGCGGCCATGATGCGCACCGTGCTCGCGGGCGTATCGAGGCCGACGCCGTTGCCGATGCGCCCGTCGCGGTTGGGGTAGTTGGCGAGCACCAGGGCGATGCGGCGATCCAGCGGGGCGGCTTGCGCGAGGCGCACCCAGGCAGCGGCAAGGGCAGCGACGAAGCGGCAGCGATCCTCGTTCGCCTCCGAGACCACGATGGGCGCCTGCGTGGCTGTGTCGAAGCGGGCCTCGGTCTTGAACGCGACCGCGCGGGTGAGAATGCGCCCGTCCACCTCGGGCAGCGCCACGTTCATGGCGATGTCGCGGGGCGAGAGGCCGCGCGTGGCCTCGGCCCACTGTCGCTCCGTGGCGCCGGCGAAGATCGCCTGCAGCACGGGCACGCGGGCCTGGGCGAACGGTGTCTCCTGCGGCGCGCCGGGACGGGAGACCGCGAAGCCCGTGGCGTTCAGCACGATCGCGGGCTCCGTCGTGCGCATGAGCGTGCCGATCAGCTCGGCCGCCGGCGCATCCCGCAGACTGGTGACGAAGATCGGCAGCGCGTTGAGGCCTGCATCGCGCAGCGCCGCCACCAGCGCATCCACCGGTGCGAGCGAGCCGGCCTGGAGCAGCGCCCTGTAGAAGACGACGGCCGCGCGCGGCCTGCCGTCGTGCCAATGGCGGGTCAGCGATTCCAGGTCGAGCACGCCGTCGCCCGGCCAGTAGAGGCCCGCGCGGGGCACCGGCCGGGGCGGACGGCAGGACACGTCATGCCCGATCAGCGCGGCGGCGTAGCAGAGCGCGTCCTCGGCATTGTCGATGCCGCCCTGGGTGCAGTAGCGCCAGAGCATGTCGGCCGCTTCGGGCGCGAGGGTGCCGCACGCGGCCAGCCCCGCGTCAGGCTTGTCGTCGCCGGGCAGCCAAGCGATGGGGATGCCGTGCTCGGTGCAGACGGCGGTCAGCCGCTCGACGCCGTAGGGCCAGTAGCTCTCGCCGCCCAGCAGGCGCACGATCACCAGCCTGGCGCCGGCAACCACCTGCTCGGCGTAGCGGTCGACCGAGTGGTTGTGGCCGAGCTGCATCAGGTTGGCGAGGCGGAGCGTCGGCGCGCCTTCGCCGAGCCTGGCTTGCGCCTGGGCGAAGCAGGCGAGCTCGGTATCGGCGGCAGACAGCAGCACGAAGTCCCCCGGCGATTGGCCGAGGTCGACCGCGTCGGCGCCGTCCTCGATGGCGCCCGGCTGCGCCGCGAGCAGGTGCAAGGCTGGGCTCCTAGCCTCTGATTGCCGCTTCGACGGCCGCGCGGTCGAGCGGCGCGAGGCCGATAACCACGAGACGGCCCTCGCGTGCTTCGCCGTCGTGCCAGTCGCGATCGAAGTGGCGGTCGACGCGGGTGCCGACCGCCTGCACCACCAGCCGCCGGCGCTTGCCGGCCACATCGAGGAAGCCCTTGGCGCGCAGCAGGCCGTGCGTATCCGCCGCGGCGCCGAGCCGGGCTGCGAAGGCGGCGGGGTCGTCGATCGCGCCGGGCGCCATGACGAAGCTCTCGAACTCGTCGTGGTCGTGGGGCTCGTCGAGGTCGTCATGGTGCGAGCGGCGGCTCTCGAGATCGGCTTCCGCTGCGGCATCGAGGCCCAGCAGCAGGTCCGGCGGCACGCGCCCGTGCGCCGCCTTGACCACGCGGGCACCGGGGCGGAGGTGCGGCGTCATGCGCGCCTCGCCTTCCTCGGCGCCTTTCGCGGCCAGCAGGTCTGCCTTGTTGAGGATCACCACGTCGGCGCAGCCGATCTGGTCCTCGAACACTTCGGCCAGCGGCGATTCATGGTCGAGGGCGTCGTCCGCCTCGCGTTGGGCCTGAAGCGCGTCCTCGTCGTCGGCGAAGCGGCCCTCCGCCAGCGCCGGGCCGTCCACCACCGCGACCACGCCGTCCACGGTGAGCCGGGTGCGGATCTCGGGCCAGTTGAAGGCGGCGACCAGCGGCTTGGGCAGCGCGAGGCCCGAGGTCTCGATCAGGATGTGCTCGGGCGCGGGCTCGCGGGCGAGCAACGCCTCGATCGCCGGCACGAAGTCGTCGGCCACGGTGCAGCAGATGCAGCCGTTGGCGAGCTCGACGATATCGGTCTCGTCGCAAGCCTCGTCGCCGCAACCCTGCAGCACATCCTGGTCGATGCCGAGATCGCCGAACTCGTTGATGATCAGCGCGATGCGCCGCCCGTTCGCGGCGCCCAGCGCGTGGCGAATGAGGCTGGTCTTGCCGGCGCCGAGGAAGCCGGTGATCACGGTCGCGGGTATTTTTTGGTCCTGCATCGCTCCTCACACATTCAGGCGAACCCAGCCGGTGCCCTCGTGGCCGAAGGCGAAGTGCGCCGGGTGGATGATCTCGGCCAGGATTTCGAGTGACTCGACGAGCCTCGGTCCCGGCCGGTTGAAGAAGGCGTTGCCGTCGGTGGCGTAGACCGCGCCGGCCTGTGCTGCGCGCAAGCCGCCCCAGGCCGGGTCGGCGAGCAGCGCGCGGCCGTCCGCCACCGTGCGCGGCAGGTCGTAACCGCAGGGCATGAGCACGATCGCGTCGGGATCGGCGGCGGCCACTGCTTCCACGGTGATCCGCGGCGAGTGGCTGCCGTCGGCGCCGAGCGTGTCGATCCCGCCCGCGAGCGCGACGAGCTCCGGTACCCAGTTGCCGGCGGTCATCGGCGGATCGGACCACTCGACGGTGAGCACGCGCTTGGGCGGAAGCGCCTTGGCGCGCTCGGCGATCGCCTTCACCCGCTCGCGCAGACCTTGGCGGACCGGCTGGGCATCGACGCCGACGGCGTCGCCCACGCGGCCGATGTCGTCCCACACGTCCCCCAGGCGCATCGGCGCGAGCGAGACGATCTGTACCGGCGCTTCCAGGAACTCTGCGGCCGCGGCCTCGACCTCGGAGAGCCCCACGGCGCAGACGTCGCACTGGTCCTGGGTCACGATGTGGCTCGGCCGCGCGGCGCGCAGGACCTCGGTGTCGAGGTCGTAGAGGCTGAGCGCTGCGGCGAGCAGCTTGCCCACCTCCTCGTGGATCGCGCCGCTCGGCTTGCTCGCGTCGATCCTCGCGCGGGTGCAGGCCGGCGCTCGTGCGACCTCGGGCGGCCAGTCGCACTCGTGGCTGCGGGCGACGATGTGCTCCGCCTGGCCGAGCGCCGCGACGATCTCGGTCGCGCTCGGCACCAGCGAAGCGATGCGGGGGGTGCTCACGACGCTCTCACGGCTTGAGCGTCATCGGCAGGCCCGCGGCCACGAAGACCACCCGCCCGGCGGCCTGGGCCACGGCCTGGTTGAGGCGCCCGGCATGGTCGCGGAAGGCGCGGGCGGCGGCGTTCTCCGGCACGATGCCGAGGCCCACCTCGTTGGAGACCAGCACCGTGCGTCCCTCCAGCCGGCCGAGGCAGGCCGTGAGGCGCTGGGTCTCGGCGGCGATGTCGCGGCCGGCCTCCATCAAGTTGCTGAGCCAGAGGGTGAGGCAGTCCACCAGCAGCGCGGCGCCGGGGCGGCTCTCGGCCTCCAGCGTCTCGGTGAGCGCGAGCGGCGCCTCGACCGTGCGCCAGCCGGGCCCGCGCCGGGCGCGGTGCGCCGCGATCCGCGCTGCCATCTCGGCGTCGCGGGGCTCGGCTGTGGCGATGTAGAGCCTGATGCCCTCGTGGTCGCCCAGCAGCGCCTCCGCATGGGCGCTCTTGCCCGAGCGGGCGCCGCCGAGAACGAGGGTGATGCGCGCCGAATCCGGCGCCTGGTCAAGACCCGCCATGATCCTCCCTCCGAGGACGTTGCAGCCCTGCCGCGCAGCCGGTCTCCTGGCTCGGGGTCGTCGACGGGGCCCCAGCCTTCCCGACCCCGAAGGGTCAGTGGCCCGCGCGATGCGCACGGGGTCCGTCTCGCCGCTTACAGTTGCGGGGGCAGCGCCGGACTGGCCCGCGTCTCGGCTGACACGGGCGTCACCGGCTTCCCACGCTGCGTGACCGGCGCACGCTACAGCAGGCGCGCACGGAACGCTACCTCCGCTCGCTCGATCCTCGCGGAGGCGATCCTGAACCGGGTCGGCCAGGGGCACCCGGACGGGACGCAGATGGCGTAGTCTTCCCGGGCGGCAACCGCACGGGAAGGAGAGGCCGATGACTGTCCCTGCAACGCTCGATACCGTCGCCGTCGTGGGCAACGGCCTCGTCGGTCACGGCATGGCCCAGATTTTCGCGGCTGCGGGCCACCGGGTCGTCATGATCGGCCGCAGCGAGGAGAGCCTCGCCGCGGCGATGGAGCGGATTGCGAAGAGCCTCGCCGCCTTCGAAGCGCACGGGCTCGTCACATCCGGCGAAATCAGTGCCGCCCTTGGGCGCATCCGGACCTCGACCGTGCTCGAGGACGCGGCGGACGCGCAGCTCGTTCTCGAAGCGGTTCCGGCCGATCGCGCCGTCCAGGACGAGGTGTACGGGCGGCTCGACGCGATCTGCGCGCCGCCCGCCGTCTTCGCCTCCGGGAGCGGGCAGCCCGCGAGCGAGCTGGTGTCGAACGTCAGGCACCGCGGGCGCGTGGTCGCCGCCCACTTCTGGTACCCGCCGCAGCTCATTCCCCTCGTCGAGGTCTGCGCCGGGCCGGAGACCGACCCGGACGTGGCGCCCTGGCTCTGCGGCGTGCTGCGGGCAGCGGGCAAGGAGCCGGTGATCGTCGACAAGGAGGTTCCGGGCTTCATCGGCAACCGGCTTCAGTACGCGATCCTGCGCGAGGCCTGGGCGCTCTGGGCGGAGGGGGCGGCCTCGGCCGAGGCGATCGACACGGTGGTGAAGGCGTCCATCGGGCGGCGTCTCGCGATCACGGGGCCCATCGAGTCTGCCGACGTCGGCGGCCTGGATACGCTGCACGCGTTCGGCGCCTACCTCATCCCGCACCTGACGACGGGCTCCCAACCCGCGTCGGCGGTGACCGATCTGGTGGAGGCGGGGCATCGCGGCCTGCCCTCGGGCCGGGGGGTGTACGACTGGAGCGCGCGCGACGGCGCTGCGCTGCTCGTGGAACGCGAGGAGGAGCTGTTCCGCCACCTCGCCCGGGACAAGGCGGGTCACGCCGGCAGGCGCGCGGAATCATAGAAGTGCCGGCAGGCGCGCGGAATCATAGAAGTGCCGGCAGGCCCGCGGAATCATAGGAGTGCCGGCAGGCGCGCGGAATAAGGGAAGAGCCGGTTGCCATGAGCGACCAATGGCAAAAGCGACGCAGGCCGTGTCATTGCCGAGATATGCCGGATGGTTGCATCGCCGCGCTGGGGCACCCATATTTGGTAGTGGGGAGGCTTGGTAACTGGGGAGGCTGGATACTCAACTCGAACGGGACGCATCCGATGGCCAGCCGCGCAGCGATACTCACCAGCCTGGGTTCACGCAATTCGAAACCCTTCGAATTCGAGCCGCTTCCCCATCAATACGAGGAACCGAGCATCAAGATCGGCCTTGAGGGCCACGGCGCCATTGTCGTGGACGTGCACGCCGCCAACCGCCTCGCCAACGCGATCCGGGACGACGTTCCCGAGCGCGCAAGCCAGATCGACACCTGCATCGAGCAGGCGGGGCGCTGCGCCAGGCACGCAGTCTGAGGGTTGAGGTGACGCCGATTAGTCGCTTAGCGTTGCAGGAACGGCCCGTCGAGTTCGGACAAACGACGTAGCGGCGCCTACTGGGTTCCCGCTCTCAGGTCCCTTCAAAGCCTTCAACTGGGGACCGCGCCATGCTCAGAGCACGGCGACGTACACGCAACGACATCGTCCTCCATGCGGATTCGCATCACTGCCGTCTTTGCAGTGCTGGCCTGGAAGAGGCATGTTCTTCAGCGCAGTTCGAATCGTGAACACCCTTCCATGAAGCGCACGGCAATCATCGCAAACGCGCTCATCGTCGCAGGTCATAATTTCTACTTTCTTGATACCCGCTTCACGCATTGACAACAATTCGTGCTTATAGCCCTCTCGGGCTTCGCGATAGTATTCTCTGCCTTCCTGAAATAAAACACTTGCCAAACTGTGATGTGCTTGGCTTGCGGCTCGCCAGTCGCGCGCGCCTAGCGCTGACTGAGTTTGTTTTCTTAGGTCTTTCCGTCGTCGATCCCGTTGATCCTGTTCTCGCCTTATCGCCTCTTCTTTAGTTAGAAGCTGTCTCGTTCCGTCTCGGAGCTTCCGCACAAAGATAGGTCTTTTGCAATTTCGGCAATTGCGCTTCCTCTGAGGTGGAGGTTCTTGGTTTTCTCCGCAATATGGACAAGCGGTGCTTTTGTCTTTGGAGCGACCGAACAACTTTCGAAGCATGATTTCTCCTAGTTGCTTTTTTTCTATCTAAGCCGCCTTACAATGGCTGTTTCGTTACTTCATGGGGAATTCCGCATTCTTTAGCGTCTAACGGTTGGGTTCCCGGGTCAAAGTGAACTCATTTATGAGAGACGTGAAAATGAGCACTGAACAGACTCAAGAAGATAGTTGAATCCTTGCCAGCCCGCTCGTTTAGCAGTTGGTTTCAACGGCTTCCTAGGTTGAAACATGTCTTGCGGTTGTAGGTCGGCCGACAAATAGTGAATTGCATGCTTGCGGCGGTCTTTTGTAGTAATGACCAAATAGAGTGGAAAATATATCCCCGCCTGCATCCGCTCCTGCTGAGGAATCCATCCTGCCCCTGGGATTCTTGACGGAATTTTGTTAATGTCCGCTCTGGTTGTTGTCTTCACTTGGGCGAGGTACCCGCAAAAGTCGCATATCACGTCTGCGCACTTGAAATTTGTGGGCAGGCGCTTGAGAGTACTATCGCGTTTACATGAAGGACACCGGCAGTTTTTCTTCACGATATTTTCGCCAAATGTTCCCAATTCTTGCTTCGATATAGCCATGATTCATTCACCTCTTATACTCCATGATCTCAGGTCATATCACGTCAATGTCCCTTTCAGGAGTTCCTAGAGGTCAACTTCCATCGCAATCTGCGTGCACGAAGAATTCTGACAGCATTGGCCGATTGCGCGGCACCGCTAGCCTCCTTGTCTGGGGTGGCGCACCCGGCACGATTCGAACGTGCGACCTCTGCCTTCGGAGGGCAGCGCTCTATCCAGCTGAGCTACGGGTGCTCTCGGCGAACCGAAGGCGCACCATAGGCAAGCCGGACGGCGCCGGCAATGGCATCGGCAAGTCCGTTCTTCACCCCGACCCCTCCTCACCCCGGCCCTCTCCTCCCCAGGGAGGAGAGGGGGAGTAAGGTTGGTGCCGAGTACGTTCCCCCTCCGCCCTCCGGGGGGAGGGGGACAGGGGGAGGTGGGCGTCAGGCACGCGCGTAGCGCCGGGCGCTTGTTTAACTATTCCCTCAGGCGCCGGGCGCTCGCTCCGCTCGCTTGGCTACGCGCCGTTCGGCGCGGCGCGCGGTCGCGCGCTCCGGACCTGCGGTCCGGCCCTCCTCCTAGCGGGCACTTCGTCGGCGGCGGGCGCTGGTCTGTTCAGTTCCCTCAGGCGCCGGGCGCTCGCTCCGCTCGCTTGGCTACGCGCTCACGCGCGCGGCGCAGTCGCGCCGTCCGGGCCTTCGGCCCGGGAGCAGGGCTTCGCCCTTGTCGGCGGGGCGCGGTTCGCTATTCTGCCGCCGCTTGAGGACAAGGGAGGGCCTGAGCCATGCCGTCGATGCTGGTCACCGGTGCGAACAGGGGCCTCGGCCTCGAAATGGTGCGCCAATTCGTGGACGACGGCTGGCGCATCTACGCCTGCTGCCGCGCGCCCGAGACGGCCACCGATCTCGCTGCGCTTGCCGACGGCTCGGCGGGCGCGATCACGCTGCACACCCTCGATGTGGGCAAGCCCGCGCAGATCACGGCGCTCGCGGGCGAGTTCAGCGGCACGGCCATCGACATGCTGGTCAACAACGCCGGCCTGCTGGGCTGCTCGATCGATGAGATGGGGCCGGGCGCCTTCGGCTCGGTCGACTACGACGCCTGGATGCAGCTGCACGAGATCAACACCATGGCTCCGCTCCGCGTTGCCGAAGCCTTCGTAGATCACGTGGCGGCGAGCGACATGAAGCTGATGTTCTTCATGTCGACGTACATGGGCTGCATCACCGAGCTCGCCGACGGCGGTCTCTACCCCTACCGCTCAAGCAAGGCGGCGCTGAACCTGGTGGTGAAGGGGCTCTCCATCGATCTCGCACCGCGCGGGGTGCGCACCATCGCGGTCCATCCCGGTTGGGTGAGCACGGACATGGGCGGGCCAGAGGCCCCGGTCAACAAGGAGCAGAGCATCGCCGGCATCCGCCAGGTGGTGGCGAATTACGGCAGCGGCCAGACCGGCTGCTTCTATCAGTACGACGGCAGGGAGCTGCCCTGGTAGCAGCCCGCCGCAGAGCATCCGAGACAAGGGAGTATGAATCGATGGCCGTGGACCTGGCTCAGGCCGCGAAACAGAAGAAGATTCGCTATTTCCTGATCAGCTTCGTCGACCTGTTCGGCGTGCTCCGGGCCAAGCTGGTGCCGGCCGAGGCGATTGCCGGCATGCAGGAAGACGGCGCGGGCTTCGCCGCCTTCGCCGCGTGGCTGGACTCGACGCCGGCCGAGCCCGACATGCTGGTCAAGCCCGACCCCGCGAGCCTGATCCAGCTGCCGTGGAAGCCGGATGTCGGCTGGCTCGCCGGCGATTGCTGGATGAACGGCGAGCCCATGCCGGACACCCCCCGGCTCAAGCTGAAAGCCAAGCTCGCGGAGGCGAAGAAGCAGGGCTACCGGGTCAAGACCGGGGTCGAGGCGGAATACTTCATCGTGAGCGCGGACGGCACCGCGATCTCCGACCCGCTCGATACCCAGGCCAAGCCCTGCTACGACCAGGCGGCGCTGATGCGCCGCTACGACGTGGTCTCCGAGATCTGCGACGCCATGCTGGGCCTCGGCTGGGGGCCCTATCAGAACGACCACGAGGACGCCAACGGCCAGTTCGAGATGAACTGGGACTACGACGACGCGCTGGTCACCGCCGACCGCCACGTCTTCTTCAAGTACATGGTGAAGTCGCTGGCCGAGAAGCACGGGCTGCGCGCGACCTTCATGCCCAAGCCCTTCTCCAACCTCACGGGCAACGGCTGCCACGCCCACGTCTCGGTCTGGAACAACTCGGGCAAGAAGAACCTGTTCCACGATGCCAAGGGCGAGCTCGGCATCTCCAAGCTCGGCTACCAGTTCCTGGGCGGCATCATGCACCGGGCGCCTGCGCTCTGCGCGCTCTGGAACCCGACCGTGAACAGCTACAAGCGGATCAACGCGCCGGTCACGCTCTCCGGCGCCACCTGGTCGCCCAATCTGGTGGCCTACGGCGGGAACAACCGCTCGACCATGGTGCGGATCCCGGATGCGGGGCGGTTCGAGCTCCGGCTGATGGACGGCGCGGCGAACCCCTACCTGCTGCAGGCCGGCGTGGTCGTCGCCGGGCTCGACGGCATCGAGAACCAGCTCGACCCCGGCAAGCGCACCGACCTCAACCTTTATGCGGAGGGCCACAAGCTGCGCGGCGCGCGCAAGCTGCCGCTCAACCTGCTCGACGCGCTCAGGCTCTTCGAGAAGGACAAGGTGGTGCGCGCGGGCTTCGGCGAGAGCTTCGTCAAGAGCTACGTCAAGCTCAAGATGCGCGAGTGGGACGAATACGCCGGCACGATCTCCGACTGGGAGCGCGGCAACACCCTCGATTGCTAGAGCGCGTCCGTGGAAGACGGACGCGCGACAGGCCCTTTTGTCGCTCACGGCAGCCGGCCGTCCTGCGATTCTGCGCGCCTGCCGGCGCGACCGGCCGGCGCCTGCGCGGACGCGCCGCAGAGCGGCGGGCCGCGGTCGCGGCCTGTCGCGAGCCCATCTAAAGACGGCCTCGCTCCCGCGGGAGGTCCTTGTGTGAAGGTTGGTGCGGGCGGTGAGACTCGAACTCACACTCCCGAAGGAACGGGTTTTTGAGACCCGCGCGTCTACCGCTTCCGCCACGCCCGCACGAGCACCAGCAGCGGGGTCCCTCATAGCGCGAGAGCGCGCGCAAGGCCACCGCAGTTGAAGGCGTTGTAGCCTCCTCGACACCCCGGACCATGGTGCTCTATCCGTCAATCGCTTCCGCCACCGGATCAGTCAAGA
>JAPPNV010000312.1 GCA_028818565.1 Rhodospirillales bacterium
CCGCCCATCTCCAGGATCGCGTTGTTCATGCGATCCAGCTCCTCGTCGTAGGCCTTGACCGTGTGCTCGGCAGCCATCGGTCGCCCTCCTTGCCCTCAGCGTCGTCCGCGCCTACCCGAAGCGTCCGGTAATATAGTCCTGCGTCCGCTGATCGTGCGGATTCGTGAATATCTGCTCGGTCGCTTCGAACTCCACGAGTTCGCCCAGGTGGAAGAACGCGGTGAACTGGGAGACTCGGGCAGCCTGCTGCATGTTGTGGGTGACGATCGCGATCGTGTAGTGCTCGCGGAGCTCGTCGATCAGCTCCTCCACCTTCGCCGTGGCGATGGGGTCCAACGCCGAACAGGGCTCGTCCATCAGGATGACCTCGGGGCTGATGGCGATGGCGCGGGCGATGCAGAGCCGCTGCTGCTGCCCGCCGGAAAGACTGGTGCCCGGCTGGTGCAGCCGGTCGGAGACCTCGTCGAAGAGTCCGGCGCGGCGCAGACTCTGCTCGACAACGTCGTCGAGCTCCCGGCCCTTTCTGGCGAGACCGTGGATGCGAGGGCCGTAGGCCACGTTCTCGTAGATCGACTTCGGGAACGGATTGGGCTTCTGGAACACCATGCCGACGCGCGCGCGCAGCTGCACCACGTCGATGTCTCGGCCGTAGATGTCCCGGTCGTCCAGGGTGATCGAGCCGGTCACCCGGCAAATGTCGATGATGTCGTTCATCCGGTTGAGGCAGCGGATGAACGTGGACTTGCCGCAGCCGGACGGGCCGATCAGGGCCGTCACCTTGTTCTGCGCCAGATCGATATCGACATCGAACAGTGCCTGCTTGTCTGCGTAGAAAACGTTGACCTCACGGGCGCGCATCCTGATCGGCGCCGGCGCCTCGGCCCCACCGTCGTCGTCGGCAGCGGGCACAGCAGCCGGTGCACCGGCCTCGTCCATCATCAGTGAGACCATCCCGTCGGTGTCGTCCATCACGATACCCCTCCCGCCCGCCTACCAGCGGATCTCGAATTTGCGCCTGAGATAGATCGCCACCGCGTTCATCAGGATCAGGAACGCCAGCAGCACCAGAATTGCCGCCGAGACCTTCTCGACGAAGCCCCGCTCCGGGCTATCCGCCCATAGAAAGATCTGCACCGGCAGCGCCGTCGCCGGGTCGAAGGGGCCGCCAGGGATGTCGACGATGAAGGCCACCATCCCGATCATGAGAAGCGGCGCGGTCTCGCCCAGCGCGCGCGCCATGCCGATGATCGTGCCGGTGAGGATGCCGGGCGTCGCCAGCGGCAGCACGTGGTGGAAGACCACCTGGATCGGCGACGCGCCCACGCCGTAGGCGCCCTCGCGAATCGAGGGCGGCACCGCTTTGAGCGCAGAGCGGGCCGCGATGATGATCGTCGGCAGCGTCATCAGGGTGAGCGTGAGCCCACCCACGATTGGCGCAGAGCGCGGCAGGTGGAACAGGTTGATGAACACCGCAAGCCCCAGCAGGCCGAACACGATGGAGGGCACTGCCGCGAGGTTATTGATGTTGACCTCGATCATGTCAGTGATGCGGTTTTTGGGTGCAAACTCCTCCAGATAAATGGCTGCGGTCACGCCGATCGGGAAGGTCAGCACCAGCGTAACCAGCAACATGTAGAACGAGCCCGCGATGGCGCCGCCGATGCCGGCGATCTCGGGTTCCCGCGAATCCGCGTTGACGAAGAACTCACCATTGAAGCCGGTCTCCACGAAACCGGCAGCGTCAAAGGCATCGATCCAGCCGATCTGCTGGTCGTCGAGGCGGCGCTCGTCCTCCGGCACGTCGCGGGGCGCGCTCCCCTTGATCAGCATGTCCACGTCGCTGGACGCAGTGAGCCAGACGCGCCGCGTGGTGCCGATGATCGAGGGATCGTCCACCAGCAGCTCGCGCAGCTCGAAGCGCGCGGCCGTGCTCACGAGCTTGAGCAGCTTGCGCCGCTCCTTCCGTGCCGTCACTTCGCGGAAAGCGGCGAAGACGGATTCGCGCAAGAGCTTGCCGTAGTTTGCCTTTTGAAGCTCGTCTGCGCTCGGGGCCTCGCCCACGCCGAGCACCTCGGGATCGAAGTCGACCTCGAGCGCGACAGAGGTGCGCACGAAGGCGGGGTAGCCCTCGGCGATGACGCTCCCGATCAGGAGCGCAAGAAAGCCCAGCGCGAGGGCCACGGCGATGATGCCGTAGGCCTTGAAGCGCCGCTCGGCGCGGTAGCGCCGGCGCAGGCGGCGCTTCGTCCAGTCCGCGTCCTGCCAGGCGCCGCCGAGCGCAGGTTCTGCGAGGTCAGTCATACTGCTCCCAGTACTTGCGTGCGATGTGGAGCGCGAAGATGTTGAGCGCGAGCGTGACGACGAAGAGCATCAGGCCGAGCGCGAAGGCCGCGAGGGTCTTGGCGCTGTCGAACTCCTGATCGCCGACCAGCAAGGTAACGATTTGCACCGTGACCGTGGTCACAGCGTCGAGCGGGTTGGCGGTGAGGTTGGCGGCGAGGCCCGCTGCCATCACCACGATCATGGTCTCGCCAATGGCGCGGCTCACCGCGAGCAGACAGGCGGCGACGATCCCGGGCAGCGCCGCCGGCAGGATCACCCTGACCACCGTCTCCGACTTGGTCGCTCCCATGGCGAGCGAGCCTTCGCGCAACGAGTTGGGCACAGCGACGATGGCGTCGTCGCTCAGCGACGAGATGAAGGGGATGATCATGATGCCCATGACGACACCAGCGGCGAGCGCGCTTTCGGAGGCGACGTCGAGGCCGATCGATTCGCCGATTCCTCTGACTGCGGGCGCCACCACCAGGGCCGCGAAAAAGCCGTAGACCACCGTCGGCACGCCGGCCAGGATCTCCAGGATTGGCTTGGTCACGTTGCGGAACCGCGGGCTTGCGAACTCGGCCATGTAGATGGCGGCGAACAGGCCGACCGGCAGTGCCACCAGCATGGCGATCAGCGTGATCATCAGCGTGCCGGTGAAGAGCGGGATGGCGCCGAACGCGCCGGTGCTGCCCACCTGATCGGCGCGGATGGCAGTCTGCGGGCTCCATTTCAGGCCGAACAGGAAGTCCCAGAATGGGATGATCGAGAAGAAGCGGATCGATTCGAACAGCACCGAGAGCACGATGCCGATGGTGGTGACGATGGCGACGCAGGACGACAGGACGAGCACGATGTTCACCACCCGCTCGACCTTGTTGCGCGCCCGCAATCCGGGTGCGATGCGCCGCCATGCCCAGCCGAAACCGGCGCCGGCCAAGGCCACGCCGATTGCCAGCACTGCGGCCTGCGCCGTGGACTTCATGCTGGCGTAGCGGTCCGCCGCCGCCTGCAGGGCCGGGTCGACCTCGCGGCTCACCACGTCGCCCGAGGCCAGATTGCGCACGTCGTTGAGCAGCAGGCCGATCATCGCCTCCGACTGCTCCGCTACCGTAGGCCCGAGGTAGGAGAGCAGCAGCGCCTCCAGGATCG
This sequence comes from Rhodospirillales bacterium, assembly GCA_028818565.1. Classification (GTDB taxonomy): domain Bacteria; phylum Pseudomonadota; class Alphaproteobacteria; order UBA828; family UBA828; genus WTGU01. The sequence continues at coordinate 3,475 of JAPPNV010000312.1, forward strand.
GCGCTTCGATGATCAGCCAGACGATGAGGACGATGCCCGACGGGATGCCGC
>JAPPNV010000292.1 GCA_028818565.1 Rhodospirillales bacterium
CCTCGCCGAAGAAGCGTTTGAAATGCTCAGGCAGGTCGCGGCCGCGCCATTGCTGTGAGGTGAGTGCGGGCTGGGCCTTGTGCATGACCTCGATCGAGACGACTGCCGGGCTTACCGCCTCCACCACGCCGGCGAGGCTGGGCGCCACCAGCATCTGATCCACCGGCGTCGGCGGTGTGACCGCCGTGGCCGTCTTGAGCGAAGTGGCCAGGCCGCCGCCAGCCAGCGCGATCATGCCGAGGCCCGCCAGGGCCGCGACGATGACCGTTCGTTTGCGTTGCGGTGAAAGCGTGCTCATCGTTTCCTCACTTGCCGTTGCCGTTGTTCCGCAGCGGCCGATGGCAGGCCGCCGCTTATCTATGGCAGGGCAAGCTGTCGCCACGATGGACGCTACATTAACTCTTCGTCATGATCCGGCTGTCATGATTCGGCTCATGCCTTCGGCAATCAGGCGCGGCCCCGCAGCAGTGGGCGACCGGCTCAAGCCCTGCTGGCGCTGGAACAACTGCGTCTGCAGCGAAGAGGGCGCCGCACCCATTCACGGCATCGAGCCCTTCGCCGTTCAGGGTGACCCGGAGATCGTCTTCGCCCGGCTCAAAGTCCTGGTGGCCGCCATGGAGCGGACGAGGGTGGTCGACGAGACCGACGAATACCTGCACGCGGTCTGCCGCACGCTGCTCCGCTTCGGCGACGATCTCGAATTCCGCCTCTGCCCGACGGAAGGCGTGATTCACGTGCGTTCGCAGGCGCGCATTGGCGTCTTCGACCACCACGTGAACAGGCAGCGCGTCGAGGCGCTCCGCCGGCAGCTCGCGAGCGCTTAGGCGCCCGGCGGCGGAAAGGTCGCGGTTACGCGGAGGCCGCCCAGCGGGCTCTCGTCCAGCGCCAATTCTGCCCGGTGAAGGGTTGCGACCCCTGCGACGAGGCTGAGCCCGAGCCCGCTGCCGCCGCCGGTGCGGCTCGAATCGAGGCGGACGAAGCGTTGCAGCACGCGCTCCCGTTCCTCGGGCGGGATGCCCGGTCCTGAATCCTCCACCGTGAGCCGTACGGCGCCTGAGTTCTCGCCCGCGAGGCTCACCCCGATCCCCCCTTCGGGCGTATACGCCAGCGCGTTGTCGAGCAGATTGGCCACGAGCTGGGAGAGGAACTGGTCGTGGCCGGAGACTTCGCCCGTCTCCTCGAGTGCAGTCTCGATGGCGAGCCCCTTTTGCTCGGCGAGCGGGGCGTAAAGCTCGACCATGTCGGAAACGACGGCGCGGAGGTCTACCGGCGCGAGCGCGATGCCGGTCTTGCCCGATTCGGCGCGGGCGATCTCCATCAGCGTGGCGAAGGTGCGCAGGATGGCGTCTGTCTCGGCGATCGCACGTTCGAGGGCGACGCGGTGCCCGCCCTCGTCCGCCGGCCCCTCGCGCAGCGCGAGCTCCAGCCTGGACTTGAGCCGGGTGAGCGGGCTGCGCAGGTCGTGCGCGACGCTGTCGGTCACCGTGCGCAAGCCCGTCATCAGCGTCTCGATCTCGTCCAGCATCTCGTTGACCGTGATCGAGAGGCGGTCGAACTCGTCGCCCACGCCCGTGACCGGCATGCGCCGCGAGAGATCGCCGCGCACGATGCGCTGGCCGGTCTCGCGCACGGCATCGACACGGCGCAGCATCCGCCGGCTCATCACGAGCCCGCCCAGGAGGCCGAGGACCAGCGTGATCCCCAGCGCGTAGCCGAGGGACTCGAGGATCAGGTCCTCGAAATCCGCCCGCCCGCGCGGGTCTCGGCCGACGAGCAGCCTGAAGCCTCCCGGCAGGACGAAGGTGCGGGCGCGAATGCTGCCGTGCGCTTCCTCGCCGCTCGCACGACTGGCCGCAATTTCCACCCAGCCGGCTTCGGCGCCGGCCGCTTCGCGCGGCCAGGCGCTGAGATTGCCTGCGAGCTTGCGCAATCCGGGATCGGCGAGGAGATAGACGCTGTCCGGATCGCCATAGGGGCCGCTCCGCTCCCCGATGACGGCGACCAGCTGGCGAATGCCCCGCGCGCGGTACTGCTCGGCGAGGCCGCGCACCTCGGCCTCGATGGTGTCGCTGGTCTGGCTGTCGATGACCCGAACCGTGGTCCAGTAGATGAAGGCGAGCAGCAGCAGGACCGAGGCGCCGAAGAGGACGACGTAGAGGAGCGAGAGCCGGAACGTGGAGGTCCGGACCAGCCTAGCGATCGTCACGTCGCGCGTCCTCGCGCGCAGGCGCACGTCGCGCGTCCTCGCGCGCAGGCGCACGTCGCGCGTCCTCGCGCGCAGGCGCACGAAAGCAATACCCGACGCCGCGCACGGTGTGGATCAGCGGGGGGTCGAAACCCTTGTCGATCTTGCCGCGCAGCCGGCTCACATGGACGTCGATCACGTTGGTCTGGGGGTCGAATTGGTAGCCCCAGACGTGCTCCAGCAGCATCGTACGGGTCACCACCTGGCCTGTGTGGCGCATGAAGTAAGCCAGCAGGGTGAACTCGCGGGGCTGCAGGGCAATCTCGCGGCCGGCCCGCCGCACAGTGCGGGAAAGCAGGTCCAGCTCCAGGTCTGCGAGGCCGAGCCGCGTCTCGCCGGCCGCATCGCCCGCACGCCGGAGCAGCGCCTCAAGCCGCGCCAGGAGCTCGGAGAAGGCGAAGGGCTTGGTCAGATAGTCGTCGCCGCCCGCCCTGAGCCCTTCCACGCGGTCGTCCACCTGGGCGAGCGCGCTCAGGATCAGCACCGGCGTGCGCCGCCCCTTGCGGCGCAGCGTCTCGATCAGCGAGAGCCCGTCGAGGCCCGGCAGCATGCGGTCGACCACCAGCGCGTCGAATCGGTGGTCGAGCGCGAGCGCGAGCCCGTCTGCCCCGTCATGGACGAGTTCGACCACGTGGCCGCTCTCGCTCAGGCCCTTCTGCAGGTAGCGGGCGGTCTCGATATCGTCTTCGACGACCAGCACGTGCATGGCTGCAACCTTGGCAGGCCGTGCGCAGCGATCAAGGGCCTCACCACATTGTGTGCGGTGCAGCGCCTGAGGTGCCAGTCTTGAATCGACCACGTCATGGCTCATATTCGGGGCTTGAGTGTCCTGCTTGAGGGACTTGGTTCGATGCGGATTTCCGTCAGCGAAGCGAAGGGACGATTGACCGAACTGGTCCGCCGGGCAGAGGCGGGCGAAGAGGTGGTGCTCACCCGTCACGGCAAGGCTGTCGTCCGGTTGGTGCCAGTGCAGCCGCAACCCAATGCCGAGGCTCGGCGCGCGCTGATCGCGGCAGTGCAATCGAGCGTTCGGGACAAGCGGACCGAGGGAGCCGTCGCTGCCCGCAGTCAGGATTTTCTCTATGACGAGGACGGCTTGCCGAATTGATTGCCGAGCAGGCTCACTTGCGGCGGGGTGCCGGCGGGGCACCGTAAAGGGAAACGCGCGCCGCGCGCCAAGCGGCCTCCAGCCCACGGCGCAGTGTGGCGCCGTCGCGTGCGAGCAGGCGCACGCCGACGCCGGCCTCGTTGGGAAGCGCCGAGGCGCCGCCGT
>JAPPNV010000177.1 GCA_028818565.1 Rhodospirillales bacterium
CGTCCTCGGGCGGCGTCATGCACGTGGACGACGTGGTGGCGAAGCCGATCTACACGGTGAAGTCGGGCCCAGCGATGGGGCCGCTCGCCGGCATCGCCTACGCCGGTTCCGAGAACCAGGGCGACGACGTCATCATCGTCGACACTGGCGGCACCACCTTCGACGTGAGCCTGGTCCGCAGCGGCCAGGTGAAATACACCCGCGACACCTGGCTGCTCGGCGAGTGGATCGGCCACAACCTCGGCCTCTCCTCGGTGGACGTGCGCAGCGTCGGCGCGGGCGGCGGCTCCATCGCCTGGATCGACGCCGGCGGGCTGCTCCGCGTCGGACCGCAGAGCGCGGGCGCGCGCCCCGGGCCCGCCTGCTACGGCCAGGGCGGCGAGGAGCCCACCGTCACCGACGCCGCCGTGGTGCTCGGCTACATCGACCCCGACTACTTCCTCGGCGGGCGCATGAGCCTCGACGTTGCGGCGGCAGCGACGGCGATCGAGAGTGTCGCAGCACCCCTCAAACTCTCCGCCGACGAGGCCGCCTCGGCGGTGCTCACGCTGGCCGGCGAGCAGATGATCAAGGCGATCCAGGAAATCACGGTCCAGGACGGCGTGAACCCCGGCGAGAGCATCATCGTCGCGGGCGGCGGCGCCGCCGGGCTCAACATCATCCCCATCGCCCAGGCGCTCGGCTGCCGCCGGGTGCTGCTGCCGCGCACGGCGGGCGCGCTCAGCGCCTGCGGCGGGCAGTTCTCCAACATCGTCACCGAGTTCAGCGCGAGCCGCTACGCGCACTCCAACACCTTCGACTTCGAAGGCGTCAGCGCGACGCTTTCCGGCATCGCGGCGCGCATGGACGAGTTCGAGGAGAAGCTGCGCGGCCGCAGCATCGAGCGCTTCGGGCGCGAGTACTTCGTGGAGGCCCGCTACATCAACCAGCAGTGGGAGATGGAAATCCCCATGCCCATGGACCGCTTCGAAGCGCAAGCGGACGTGGAGCGGCTGGTGGAGGCTTTCCACGACGTTCATTTCCGCCGCTATGCGGTGAAGGAAGAGGGCGGCGCCATCGAGTGCATCAACTGGAAGGGGCGGATCACGGCCTTCCTCGACAAGCCGTCGTTCCCGGCCGAGGCGATGACCGAGGCCGCGCTGCCCAAGCCGCGCCACACCACACGCGCCTACTTCGGCGAGGCCGGAGCCTTGGACACGCCCTTCCATCTCGGCGATGATCTGCTGCCCGGTATGGTGTTGAAGGGGCCGGCCATCGTCGAGGAGCCTACGACCACGATCGTCGTCTATCCGGGCTCGTCGGCGACCGTGACCGCCGGACGAAACTACCTGCTGGAGACCGGCGCCGCCGGCGCCTGAGGGAGGAAGCGATGGCACAAGCACTCGCCGAGGCTGGGCGGGAGAACCGCATCGACCCGGTCCTGCTGCCGGTGATGGCGAACCGCATGGACGCGGTCTGCCGCGAGATGACCAACACCATGCTGCTGGCGGCGCGCTCCTCCGTCATCGGCATGGCGCGCGACTTCTCGTGCGCGGTCATCACGTCGGACAACCAGGTGCTCGCCGTGGCCGAGGGCTTCCCCATCCACGTCTGGGGCACCAACATCCAGACCAAGTCGATGCAGGACCTGCATCCCGACTATGCCGAGGGCGATGCCTACCTCCACAACGACCCCTACCTCGGCAACACGCACCCGGCCGATCACACCATCCTGGTGCCGGTGTTCCACGAGGGGGAGCACTATTTCACGGTCGCGGTGAAGGCCCACCAGGCCGATGTCGGCAACAGCCTGCCCACCACCTACATGGCCCAGGCCGCGGACGTCTATCAGGAAGGGGCGCTGATTTTCCCCTGCGTCCAGGTGCAGCGTGAATTCCGCGACATCGACGACATCATCCGCATGTGCGAGCGCCGCATCCGCGTGCCCGAGCAGTGGTACGGCGACTATCTCGCCGCCGTGGGCGCGGCCCGCATCGGCGAGCGCTCGCTCAAGGCCTTCATCGCCAAGTACGGCGCCCACACGGTCCGCCACTTCACCGAGGAGTGGTTCGACTATTCCGAGCGCCGCTGCATCGAGGCGATCCGCACCCTGCCGAAGGGCAAGCTCAAGGGCTCGCAGGCGCACGATCCAGTCGAGCCTTGGGTGCCGGAAGGCATCCCGATCAACGTCACCATCGACATCGACCCGGATGCCGCGAAGGTGACCGTCGACCTCCGTGACAACATCGATTGCATCGATGCCGGCCTCAACCTCACCGAGACCACGTCCACCATGGCAGCGGTGCAGGGTGTGCTCACCTGCCTCGGCGAGGACCTGCCGCCCAACTCCGGCACCATGCGCCGCATCGAGGTGCTGCTGCGCGAGAACTGCGCGGTGGGCATCCCGCGCTTCCCGCACAGCTGCTCGGTCGCGACCACGAACCTCACCGACGTGATCGTGAACGTCACGCAATCGGCCTTTGCCGAGCTTGGCGACGGCCAGGGCTTCGCCCACGGCAACTACTGCAACTCGGCCGCCGCCGGCGTCGCCTCGGGCACCGACTGGCGGCGCGACGGCGAGCGCTACATCAACCAGATGTTCATGATGGGCGGCGGCGGCGGCGCCTCGGCCGAGAATGACGGCATGCACTACCTGTTCGTGCCGGTGGCGGCGGGCCTGCTCTATCGCGACAGCATCGAGATCAACGAGCAGCGTTTCCCCGTGCTGATCGACAAGATGCACGTCGTCACCGATTCCATGGGCCACGGCCGCAGGCGCGGCGGGCCCGCGACAGAGGTGATCATGGGGCCGCGCAACGACCCCATGCGCATCCTCCATGTCTGCAACGGGCTCGAGAGCGCGCCCAAGGGCGTGCGCGGCGGCACCGGCTCCCAGCTCGGCGGCAATGCCAAGATCGAGCGGGACGGCAGCGAGCACCCTTATCCCGCCGTCATGGTGTGCGATCTGGAGGGCGGCGAGCGCCTGCGCGCGCGGGATCAGGGCGGCGGCGGCTACGGCAGTCCGCTGGCGCGCGAGACCCATCGCGTGCTCAACGACGTGGCCGAGCGCTATATCACGGTGGAGACGGCACGCGAGACCTATGGCGTCGCCATCACCGGCAACGTGGCTGACGACACGCTCGCCGTGGACGAGGCCGCGACCTCCCGGCTCCGGGCCTCGATGAACGGCGGCGGCGCTCCGGCTTAGGGGCGCCTGCCCTCGGCCGCAACGCGGAGGCGCCCATGCCGATCGGCCTCGCCGGCAAGACGGCGATCGTCACCGGCGCCGGGCGCGGCATCGGCAAGGCGGTGGCCGAGGTGTTCGCGCGCGAGGGCGCGCGCGTGCTCGTGGTCAACCGCAGCGCCGAGGCCGGTCAAGCCGCCACCGACACCATCGCGGCCGAGGGCTTCGAGGCCTCCTTCCTGCAGGCCGACGTGCGCAGGAAGGCGGACATGGAGCGCATGGCCCAGGTCTGCATCGAGCGCTACGGCCGCATCGACATCCTCTG
>JAPPNV010000379.1 GCA_028818565.1 Rhodospirillales bacterium
ACCTTGAGAAGATAGTCCATCAACGCGTTGCCGACGGCGGGGGTGAGCGGGAAGATGTCGGTTCGGCCGGTGTCGATGACGGCCCAAGAGTGCGCCTATTCGCTGCATTAGGCAGGTAAGTGCGCTGACGATGTAGCAGCCCGTTTGTCGGTTGGAAGCGGGCTCCGTCGGAGCTGTTGATAGGCGGCTTGCCGCAGCGACCGCCCTCGAGTCTGGCAAGGCAAGCCGGCTATCAACAGCGGGCAGGCGTTGTGATTGCGGTGGCGGCGGTCGAGCTGGCGGCCGCCCCTCGGACCTGAACAGCAAGATCGGTAGGGCTACACTCCGGCCGCTGAGAACGATGCGGCGCCGGCCACATCTGCTTGGTGGCAAGAGCCGACGCCGCACCCCCGGAGCCGTGCTGGGCACGGCCCAGATGCACAGTATCGTGCGGCATTTGGCGGGGGTCGAGCGCGTTCTCATCGACCGCCGCGATGAAGAACTTCGGCCGCCTGTTCAACTGTGCCCACTGTGATCGACAGGTGGTTCTCTGCCCCCGCTGCGACCACGGCAACATCTACTGCTCACCGGGCTGCAGCGCGACGGCACGCAGGCAGGCGCAGCGTCGTGCCGGGCAGCGTTATCAGGGCAGCCTTCGGGGGCGTCACAAGCACGCGCAGCGCCAGCAACGCTATCGCGATCGGCACCGGCGTCGGGTGCCGCGGGCCAAGTGCTGCGCGCAGAAAGTGACGCATCACCCTTTGACCCGCGAGCACCGTCGTTCTGTCGTGCCACAGGCGCCGATGACGCGTCGCGGAAGAAGGCCCTTCGGGCTCGAGCGGCCTGCCGGTGTCTTCCGCTGCCACCGCTGCGGCCGGTTCTGCGCCCGGTTCGTCTATCCGGGCCTGCGCCCGGTCCGGCATCCGGCGCGAGAGAGGTGAGATGGCCATCGACAAGAAGACGCGTGCGGAGATCCTGCGCCTCCATCACGCCGAGAAGTGGAAGATCGGCACGATTGCGAGCCAGCTCGGCGTCCATCACATCACGGTCCGGCGCGTACTGGCCGACGACGGAGTGCCTCGGCATGCGAGGCGGCACCGGCACTCGAAGCTCGATCCCTTCATGCCCTTCATCCGCCAGACACTGGCTCGCTATCCGAAGCTGACCGCCAGCCGGCTCTACCAGATGGTGTGCGAGCGCGGCTACCAGGGGAGCCAGAGCCACTTCCGCAACATGATCGCGGCCGAGCGGCCGAAGCCTGCGGCCGAAGCCTATCTGCGGCTGAAGACCCTTCCCGGCGAGCAGGCCCAGGTCGACTGGGGACACTTCGGCAAGGTGAAGATCGGTCGCGCGGAGCGCCCGCTGATGGGCTTCGTGTTGGTTCTCAGCTTCTCGCGGCGCATCTTCCTGCGCTTCTACCTCAACGCCGCGATGAGCAACTTCCTGCGCGGCCATATCGACGCCTTCGAGGCGTGGCAGGGCGTGCCCCGCGAGCTCTGGTACGACAACCTGAAGAGCGTCGTGCTGGAGCGCCGCGGCGACGCCATCCGCTTCAATCCCCAGTTCCTCGACTCCGCCGGCCACTACCGTTTCCTGGCGCAGCCCGTCGCGATCGCGCGCGGCAATGAGAAGGGGCGCGTGGAACGCGCCATCCGCTATGTTCGCGACAGCTTCTTCGCCGCCCGCTCGTGGCGCGATATCGATGATCTCAACGCCCAAGCCCAGGCCTGGTGCGAGGGCATCGCCGCAGAGCGGCCCTGGCCCGAAGACCACTCCATCAGCGTGCGCGAAGCCTTCGAGCGCGAGCGCGGATGCCTCATCGCGCTGCCCGGCGACCGCTTCCCCGCCGACGAACGGGTCGAGGTCACCATCGGCAAGACCCCTTACGTCAGGTTCGATCTCAACGACTACAGCGTGCCGCACACCCATGTAAGCCGCTCCCTCGTCGTCCTCGCCACCCTCGACGAGGTGCGCATCCTCGACGGCGCGGACGTCATCGCCACCCATCCGCGCAGCTTCGACAAGGCAGAGCGCGTCGAAAACCCCGACCACGTCACTGACCTGGTCAGGCACAAGCGTCATGCCCGGCGCCTTCGCGGGCAGGACCGGCTGGTCCAGGCCGCGCCCAACAGCGAGCGCGTGCTCGCCGACGCCGCCCGGCGCGGCAGTAATCTTGGCGCCATCGTCGCCGCCCTGCTGCGTCTCCTCGACGAGTACGGCGCCACCGAGCTCGAGGCGGGCATCGACGAGGCGCTCAAGCGCGGCGTGCCCAATCCCAACGCCGTGCGCCTGAGCCTGGCCCGGCGGCGCGAACTGCGAGACCAGCCCCCGTCCATCCCCGTCGAGCTGCCCAAGGATCCACGCCTGCGCGATATCGCGGTGCGCGACCACGATCTCGGCGGATACGACGGGCTGGCCGGGGACCCCGAGGAGGACAGCGAAGAATGACCGACCCCCTCAAGGACCGTGCCCGCGCCCTGCGCCTGTACGGCCTCATCGCCCACTGGGACGACATCGACGAGACCGGCTGGCTGCCCACCCTCATCGCCTGGGAAGAGGAAGAACGGCGGAAACGAAGCCTCAAACGGCGCCTCACCGATGCCCGCATCGGACACTTCAAGCCCCTCGTGGACTTCGACTGGGACTGGCCCCGCCGCTGCGACCGAACGGTCATCGAGGACCTCATGAGCCTCGAGTTCCTGCGTGAGGCCGCCAACGTCGTCCTCGTCGGCCCAAACGGCGTGGGCAAGTCCACCATCGCCGCCAACCTTGCCCACCGCGCCATCATCGAGGGGCACACCGTGCGCTTCACCACCGCAGGAAACATGCTTGGCGAGCTCGCCGCCCTCGACTCAGACAGCCTGCTCCAGCGCAAGCTCCGCTTCTACGCCCGCCAACAGCTGCTGATCATCGACGAGGTCGGCTACCTCTCCTACAGCAATCGCCATGCCGATCTGCTGTTCAACATCATCTCCAGCCGCAGCCAGCAGCGTTCCACCATCGTCACCACTAACCGACCCTTCGCCGAGTGGAGCGAAGCCTTCCCCAACGCCGCCTGCGTCGTGGCACTGGTCGACCGCCTCGTCCACAACGCTGAAATCATCGCCATCGACGGCGATTCCTATCGCCGGAAGGAGCCGAGGAACGCCAGAAAAAGCGCAGCGCAGAGCGCCGGCGGCGGTGGCGAGCCGGGAAGGCAAACGCCCCGGACCGCGAGGTGCCGCCGGCGGCCTAGTCGTCGATCATCTCTCGTGAGGACACGGGCGAGTGCAGGTCGAGATCCTGCCAGCCGATCGCCTCCAAGGCCTCGCGCAATCCTTCAGCTACCGCCACGACCACAAAAAAGGCCGCACGTTCGAAGAACCTCGGATTGACGGTCGGCATCAACCACCGACCAGGTCCAACCCCACAACGGCAGCAAATATGCGCACTCTTAAGCCGTCGCTAACAGCCGGTCTTGGGACGGAAGACGCGCAGCATGTCCCGCTCCCAGTCGATGTCCTC
>JAPPNV010000190.1 GCA_028818565.1 Rhodospirillales bacterium
TCGGCCTTTTTCCTAGCGTCGCGCACCGGCACGCGGCTCGCCGGCGCCGGGGGAGGGCCCTGGGGATAGCCCAAGGGATGGCGATGTGACGATCGGGGCGGTCCTTCCGGTCAAGGACACAGGCGACGCCAAGCAGCGGCTGGCGGGATTCCTCGGTGCGGCCGAGCGCCAGCGCCTCGCGCTCACGATGGCGGAAGACGTGCTGCAGACCCTCGCGCAGGTGCCGCGACTGTCGGACATCGTCGTGGTGACGCGGGATGAGCGGGCGGCCGCGCTCGCCGCACGCCACGGCGCGCGGGTGCTCACCGAGCCCTCGAACGACGGCCAGAGCGCGGCGGTGGAGCGGGCCGCTGAGGCGCTGGACCGCGACGGGGCCGACGGCCTGCTCCAGGTGCCGGGCGACGTGCCCGGCGCAAGCGTCTCGGAGATCGAGGCGGTGCTTGCGGCGCACGAGGGCGCGGGCGGCGACGGGCCCGCCGTCACTCTGGTGCCATCGCACGACCGGCGCGGCACCAACTGCGTGCTCTGCTCGCCGCCCGGCGTGCTGCCCTTCGCCTTCGGCCACGACAGCTTCGGGCCGCACTGCGCGGCGGCACGGGCGCAAGGCATCGCGCCCCGGATTCTCCCGCTGCCGGGCCTCGGCCTCGATATCGACACACCCGACGACCTCCGCGCCTTCATCGCGCGGCCCGTCGCGGGGCGCACCCTCGACTATCTGCGCGAGAGCGGGATCGCCGAGCGCCTGCTGGTGACCGACGCGGCCTGAGACGGATGCAAGACGCAACCCGCGATCTGCTCGAGGCTGTGCGGGGCGGCGGCCGCCCCGATGCGGGCGAGGCCCTCGCTCTCGCCGCCGAGGACGACCTCGCGCCGCTGCTCGGCTGCGCGGCCGCGCTCCGCGACCGGGCGCACCCCGACGTCGTGACCTACTCGCGCAAGGTCTTCATCCCGCTCACCCATCTCTGCCGCGACGTCTGCCACTACTGCACCTTCGCCCGGCCCCCGCGCCGTGGCGAGAGGGCGTACCTGACGCCGGAAGAGGTGCTGCGGGTGGCGGAGGCCGGCGCCGACGCCGGCTGCAAGGAGGCGCTCTTCACCCTCGGCGACAAGCCGGAGCTGCGATACCGCGCGGCGCGCGAGGGCCTGGAAGCGCTCGGCTACGAGAGCACGCTCGCCTACCTCGCGGCGATGGCAAAGCTGGTGCTGGAGGAGACCCCGCTGCTGCCGCATCTCAACCCCGGCGTGCTGGGCCGCGAGGACTTGCAGGCGCTGCGCCAGGTCTCGGCCTCGCAGGGCATGATGCTGGAGAGCGCATCGGAGCGGCTCTCGGCCAAGAGCGGGCCGCACTACGGCTCGCCCGACAAGCGCCCGGCTGCGCGGCTCGAGACGCTTCGCCTCGCCGGCGAGGAGGCGGTGCCCTTCACCTCGGGCATCCTCATCGGCATCGGGGAGACCCGCGAAGAGCGGATCGAGGCGCTGCTCGCGCTGCGCGATGCCCACGACGCCCACGGCCATATTCAGGAGATCATCGTCCAGAACTTCCGGGCCAAGCCGGGAACGCGGATGGCGGACGCGCCGGAGCCGAGCCTCGACGAGCTGCTCTGGACCATCGCAACGGCCCGCATCCTCTTCGGGCCGGAGGCGAACATCCAGGCGCCCCCCAACCTGAGCCCCGGCGCGCTGCCGCAGCTGGTCGCCGCCGGGATCAACGACTGGGGCGGCGTCTCGCCGGTGACGCAGGACTACGTCAATCCCGAGGCGCCCTGGCCGCATCTCGACGCGCTCGCGCGCGAGACCGCCGCCGCCGGCAAGACCCTGGCCGAGCGGCTCACCGTCTATCCGTCCTACGCGCGCGCGGGCGAACGCTGGCTCGATCCGGCGCTGCAGACGCGCGTGCTCAAGGCGGTGGATTCCGAGGGCTATCCCCGCACCGACGCCTGGCTCACCGGCGCGGGCGAGCCGCCGCCGGAGCAGCGCGCTCCCGCTCCGGCCGTCATCGCGCCCGACATCGAGCGACTCCTGGTGCGGGCCGAGGCCGGCGAGGGGCTGGGCGAGGACGAGCTTGTGCGGCTCTTCGGAGCGCGGGGCGGCGCGTTCGACGCGGTCTGCGCCGCCGCCGACGAACTGCGCGCCAGCGTCAGCGGGCCACAGGTCAGCTACGCGGTGAACCGCAACATCAACTACACCAACGTCTGCTACTTCCGCTGCCAGTTCTGCGCCTTCTCCAAGGGCAAGCTGAGCGAGAACCTGCGCGGCCGGCCTTACGACCTGACGACCGGCGAGATCGTGCGCCGCGTGCGGGAGGCGTGGGAACGCGGCGCGACCGAGGTCTGCCTCCAGGGCGGCATCCATCCCGACTACACCGGCGAGACCTATCTCGCGATCTGCCGCGCCATCAAGGAGGCCGAGCCCGCGATCCACGTCCATGCCTTCTCGCCGCTGGAGATCTGGCAGGGCGCAGCGACGCTGGGCCGCACCGTGCCCGACTTCCTCGCGGCGCTGCAGGAGGCCGGGTTGGGCTCGCTCCCCGGCACCGCCGCCGAGATCCTCGACGACGAGGTGCGCGCCGTCATCTGCCCCGACAAGATCGCGACCGACCAGTGGCTCTCGGTGATGGAGGCGGCGCACGCGCTCGGGCTGCGCAGCACCGCCACGATCATGTTCGGCCACGTGGACGGGCCGCATCACTGGGCGCGGCATCTCGCGCGGGTCCGCGCCCTGCAGGAGCGCACCGGCGGCTTCACCGAGTTCGTGCCGCTCCCCTTCGTCGCGGAAGAGGCGCCGCTCTACCTCAAGGGGCGCGCGCGGCGCGGGCCGACCTGGCGCGAGGCGGTGCTCATGCACGCCGTCGCCCGGCTCGCGCTGCATCCGGTCATCCCCAACATCCAGACCTCGTGGGTCAAGATGGGGCGGGAGGGCGCCGCCGCCTGCCTCCGCGCCGGCGCCAACGACATCGGCGGCACGCTGATGAACGAATCGATCACCCGCGCCGCCGGCGCGAGCCACGGCCAGGAGTTCCCGGCCGACGAGATCGAGGCGCTGGTCGAGCGGTTGGGGCGCGAGCCCGTGCAGCGGACGACGCTCTACGAACGAGCGCCGGCTGCGCGCCGCGCGGCAGCCCAGGATGCGGCACCGCTCGCCCCGGTCGTGAACGCGCCCGCCAAGCGCTACGAACGTCGCGCGTCGGCGAGCGATCTGGTCCGGCCCGGGCTCGACGCCGGCGCACCGGCGGCGGAGTAGGCGGCGGCGTCAGCCTTGGAGGGAGGGACAGCGACGATGGCGGGCTTCACGATCACGGCGACCAACCACACGAGCTTCACCGTCTCCAGCCTGGACCGCGCGATCGGCTTGTTCCAGGGCGCGCTCGGCTTCACGCTGCTGAACCGCTCGCCGCGCGATCCCAAATTCATCGAGCAGGTGGTGGGCGTCGACGGCGCGGACATCGAGGTCGCCTACCTGCAGGCGCCGGGCCATCGCCTGG
>JAPPNV010000226.1 GCA_028818565.1 Rhodospirillales bacterium
CGTCATACCAGCGGGGCGCGATCGTCGCGAAGGTCGCTGTCTCTCCATCGGGGAACACTCTGCCAGAGCCACCCGTTCTAGCGCCGATACATTGCAGAATATGCCCGACAGGCTGCCGCCGGGTGACAGTAGACCGAACCCCTTCGCCGCGTGCTACTGTTTCGCGGACATCGCCATGCGCGCCCCGAGATGGTTTCGGAAATCGAACCCGTCATCCCGGAGGAATTTCCGCCCGTTGAGGCCCAGGCGGGCGGGGCGGCATGACGCGGCCGATATGGCATTGCGCCGGTCTCGGCGGCGAGCCATTGTCGAGCCAATGACAAAATCGATGCTTCGTCCCAAACAGTATCTCGCCTCGCTGCCCGACGGCAACGGCATCCAGACCTTGACGGCGCCGTTGGAAGGCGGGGGCGATACCGGCGCGGCGAACGTCCGGATCGAGCCGGGCAAGGGCATCGTGGGGGCCTTCGTCCTCGGCGGACCCTCGGCCGAGCAGGCGATAAGACAGCAGGAAGAAATGTACGATCCCGTCTCCGTTCCGATGGAGGCTTTTCGGCTTGCCCTGTCGGCGGCGCTGGCCGAAGGCATTGCAGCGGGCTCGCCGCCGCCGTCGGAGTTGACCCGGCTTACCCTGGTCTGCCGGCTCGGCGCGCTGCTTCCCAAGGCGATGACGGCCGCGGACTGGCTGGACGAGCTCGATCCCGAGGGAGAGATTGCGGACCTGCCCGAAGGGCGTTTGGAATCCTGGATCGCACGCAGCAGGAACTGGCCGACGCGCTATCCGATGACCCATAGTTGGGCGGAAGGAACGGCGCTGTACGAAGCAGTCATGGGAAGCGTTTCCGAGGGAGGAGACATGTGGCAGTCGTTCTGGTCCCGGGCGGAGGCGCGCCGCGGACACTGGACGACGCTGGTCCTCCGCTCCGCGCATGTTCTGAAGGCGGGCGGGAGCGACGACTGGCGCTCGTTTGCCGCGACCGGGTCCGCGCTGCTCCGCGGCCAGCCGCTGTCCAGAATTCCGATCATGGGTCATGTATTCGACGCCACGAGTGCGGCTTGGCGGGCACAAAGATCCAGCCTCGGACGAACGCCCAAGGAAACATCTCCCGCGGGTAGGACTTCGCCGCGATCGGCGGTCTCCGCCATGACACCGCGCTCAAACCGGCATTGCGCGACCCAGGTATTGCCGAGCCGATCATGGCAGGCCGTTTCGAAGGCGGCCGCTCAGCGTGTCGATTTACGCTCGCGCGGTCCCGCCTTGGAGTCTTCGAACTTCCACCGGGCGCCGCCGCCGCGAGAGATCGACGCGCAACCCGAAGCCGGGCAGCGCCCCGTCGACGTGTCACGGGTGTCGGGGCCTCTGTGGCGTACGAGGCACGAGGTGAGGACGATCGGCACGGGCGGGTTTCGGTCGCAGTGGGCCAGAAGCCGCCGCGCGCCTTGCTCGACGGGCTTGAGACTGCACGGTTGTCATTCCGCCGCGCGCAGCGCCTCGACCTCGGTCCGGTCCGGCATGGATTGGGCGGTGCCGGGCCGGGTGACGGAGAGGCCCGCGGCGGCGCAGGCGAAACGGACGGCACGGGTCGGATCGCTTCCCTCGGCAAGCGCCACGGCGAAGGCGCCGTTGAACGCGTCGCCTGCGCCGGTCGTCTCAACCGCCGGACCCGCCCGGTAGGCGGGAGTCGCGTCCGGCCCGTGGAAGAGGGCGCCCCGCACGCCCAGCGTGACCGCCGCGGCGCCCGCGCCGCGCTCACGGAGCGCCTCAGCCGCGCGGCGCGCGCCCTGCTCCGTCCCGCCCCGCACCCCGGTCAGCCGTTCCGCCTCGGTCTCGTTGGGCGTGACGTAGTCGCACAGTCGCAGCATGCCGGGCGGAAGGTCCGCCGCCGGGGCCGGGTTGAGCACAGTTGTCACGCCGGCGCGCCGCGCGATCTCCAGCGCCCGCATCGTGACGGCCGGGGGCTGCTCGAGCTGGGTCAGGAACACCGTGGCCGCGCCAATCGCATCCGCCGCCGCATCCACTTCGGCCTCCGACAACTCCAGCGCGGCGCCCGGATGGCCGATGATCGCGTTGTCTCCGGTCGCCGCGTCGACCATCACGCACGCCATTCCGGTGGCGGCGCCGTCCGAGCGGGAGACCAGCGGCGTCACGCCCGCCTCCTTCCAGATCGACAGGGCCATGTCGGCCAACCCGTCCTTTCCCAGCCGGGAGACAAAAACGACCTCGGCGCCGAGCCGGGCCACCGCCACCGCCTGGTTCGAGCCCTTGCCGCCCGGGCTCAGCGCGACGCTCCCGCCGATCATCGTCTCACCCATCCGGGGCAGGCGCGGGGTGCGAAACGTCGCATCGGCAACGAACGCGCCGAGGACCGCGATGCGAACCCTCATGGCGGCGTGGTCGTTCGGGCGGACGCGAGAAAGATACGCTTGCCCGCTCAGAGCGGCTCGATATCCGTGGCCGCAAGCCCGCGCGGGACGCTCTCCGCCCGGACCAGGACAGGAGCGACTGATCCTCGCCGCCCACGGGGCCGGTCTCAGACCCGCCGCCATCGCGCGGGAGTTCCGTCTCTCGAGGGCGGCGGTCCAGGGCATCATCGCCTCCGCGAAGCGTGCGCGGCGCCCAACATGATGGCGGAGCGGCATTCGCGTCCCGGGGACACCGTTCAATGGGCCATGGGAGGAAGGCCAGATAACGAATGTGACGACCGACCGGTGAGAGAGGATGTCCTATCGGTGGGCACCTAAGGCCGGATTGAACTATATCGACAGCGGGGCACCGGGTCGTGGTGGCCACGGCCGAGTCCCCGCGTACGCGCACGCGGCGATGATCCAAGGCGCGCCCGGGCAGGCCTGCGGTGAGGACAATATTGCTCTCGCACGACCGGACGGTGGGGGTTGCAGGGCAGGGCCGGGACGGGCAAGACCACGATGCTGCGCGGGGTGCGGGAGCTGGTGGGCGACCGTCCGGTGGTGGGGCTCGCCCCGTCGCCGGCGGCGGCGCGGGTTTTGGAGCGCGAGGCCGGCATCCGCGCGCGCACCCTGCAATGGTTCCTGACCCGCTGCCAGGGGGCGGCGGACGGCGGCGGCGTTCACTGCGGTCAAGGCGGTACTGATTGTCGTCATGCTGGGGCGACGGGGATTGGTCGCTTCGCTGGCTCGCGGCGCGGCTGCGGCGCTGACCCGATGGAGGCGGCGGCCGCAGAGCGGCGGAATCGTCCCCCGATCCGGACAAACCGTGCATTTCGGGCGCCGCGCGTCGGAACACCGGCGAATGAGCGCGCTTCTTCACCGGCGTCGACACCCCGTCATTCCCTGCGAACCAAGGGAAGTCAGCGAGTTGCGGAGTGCTGCTACTCCTCCGCTTCGGGCCGCAGGAGCCCGCTTTGGAGGGCGAAGCGCACGATGTCGCGCCGGTTCGCGAGGCCCAGCTTCGACTTGGCGCGG